>JAEUNY010000125.1 GCA_016791005.1 Zoogloeaceae bacterium | reverse complement strand
CACCATGAATCTTGACTGGCTTTCCGAGATCCGCGCGGTCCTGCTCGACATGGATGGTCTTCTCCTGGACAGCGAACGGGTCGCCTTCGAGATCGGGCGCGAGGCCAGCATCGCCCTGGGGACTCCCTGGTCGGAGGAGGTGGCCCTGGGGATGATTGGACTGAATTCCCGGGACGGCTATCGCCTGCTGCGGGAGTCCTTCGGCCCCGCGTTTCCGGTGGAGGCCCACCAGGAAGAGTTCGGGCGCCGTTACGAAGCCGCCATCGCCGCCGGGCGGATTCCCCTCAAGGCCGGGGTCGAAGCCCTTTTCGACGCCCTGGAAGTGCGCGGCCTGCCCCGGGTCGTGGCCACCTCCACACGCCGCAGCCGCGCCCTCGCCAAGCTCGCCGGGGTCGGGCTGCTGCCCCGCTTGAGCGGTGTGGTGGGGGGCGACGAGGTGACCCAGGGCAAACCCGCCCCCGACATCTATTTCGCCGCAGCGGCGCTGGCAGGGGTCCTGCCCGGGGAATGCTTGGTGCTGGAGGACTCGAACACCGGGGTCCGCGGCGGCCTGGCGGCTGGGGCCCGGGTGATCATGGTGCCGGATATGGTCCCGCCGGCCGACGATATCCAGGCCGCCGGCGTGCCCTGCCTGGACAGCCTTCATCCCATTGCCCTCGGCCTTGCCCGCCTCTGACGGCGTGCCCGACGCCCCGAAAGGAACCCCATGATCGGACGTCTGCGCGGCATCCTGCTCGAAAAGAACCCTCCGCAGATCCTCGTGGACGTAGGCGGCGTGGGCTACGAGCTCGATGTGCCCATGAGCACCTTCTTTCCCTTGCCGGCAACTGGGGAAGTGGTGACGCTCCACACCCATCTCGCCATTCGGGAGGACGGCCATTTCCTCTATGGCTTCCACACCGATGAGGAGCGCAGCGCCTTTCGCCAGCTCATCAAGGTTTCCGGGATCGGCGCCCGCACCGCCTTGGCGGTCCTCTCCGGGCTGTCGGTAGCCGACCTCGCCCAGGCGATCCATCTTCAGGAAGCGGGCCGTCTGGTGCGCATCCCTGGCATCGGCAAAAAGACCGCAGAACGCCTGCTGCTGGAGCTCAAGGACAAGCTCGGCGGCGTCAGCGGCGCAGGCGCCATGAGCCCGGCCCCCAGCCAGACCACCGAGGCCGATCCTCGTCACGACATGCTTCACGCCCTGCTGGCCCTCGGCTACAACGATAAAGAGGCCCAGGCGGCGCTCAAATCAGTGCCCCCAGATGCCGCGGTTTCCGAGGGCATCCGCCTTGCCCTCCGGGCCCTCTCGAAGGCCTGAGCGCATAGCCCGTCACACCAACTTTGTCATTGACAATCAATAGCTTATATACCATACCAGGGATCCATCCGTGACCCTTGTTGCTTTTTTGCTGCACTGCACAAGAAACGCTTGACTTGGCCCAGGAATGCGGTAGAGTAGCGCCCATGGTGCACCGCAACATGCACTGGCCCGAAGAGGGCAAAAGATTCCAATCCATTCACATCAGGAGATTGACCATGACTTACAGCCCCGAAAAATTCGCCGCCCTCAAGGACGCTTCCCTGGCCACCGCCAACACCCTGGCCGCCAGCGCCTTCGCCAACGCCGAGCGCCTGACCGCCCTGAACCTCAATGCCGCCCGCGGCGCCCTGGAAGACAGCGTCAGCACCTGCAACAGCCTGCTGGCCGTCAAGGATCCCAAGGAACTCGCGACGCTGCTTTCCGGCATGACCCAACCCGCCGTGGAAAAGGTCGTAGCCTACGCCCGCAGCGTGTATGAGATCGCCAGCCAAGCCCAGGCGGAAGTGTCCAAGCTCTTCGAAGCCCAGATGGCTGACCTGAACAAGAGCCTGGCCGGTGCCCTGGAAGAAGCCGCCAAGTCCGCGCCCGCTGGCTCCGAAGTGGCCGTCGCCGCTGTGAAGAGCGCCATCGACGCCGCCAACACCGCTTACGACAACGTCACCAAGGCCGTCAAGCAAGTGACCGACGCCGTCGAAGCCAACGCCGAAGCGCTGACTTCCGCTGCCGTCAAGACCGCCGCCCCGGCCAAGCGCACCAAGAAGACCAGCGCCTAATCGGGTTCTGCGTCCCGCCCAGCCCTGCTCCGGCAGGGCTTTTTCTTTTTTGGCCACCCTCCGCGGCCCGCCCCATCGCCAGCCGGGGCGCATCCGGTAAACTCGCCGGATGATCGAAACCGACAAGCTCTCCCCGACCGGCACCGACCGCCTCATCTCGCCCCGCCCTGGCGGAAGCCAGGAGGAGGCCATCGAGCGGGCCCTGCGCCCCAAGCGCCTGGCCGACTACGTGGGGCAGAAGAAGATCCGCGAGCAGTTGGAGATCTTCATCCAGGCCGCCCGGGGCCGCAGCGAAGCCCTGGACCACGTCCTGCTATTCGGCCCCCCGGGCCTGGGCAAGACGACGCTGGCTCACATCGTCGCCGCCGAGATGGGGGTCAATCTCCGCCAGACCTCCGGCCCGGTGTTGGAGCGCGCCGGGGATCTAGCGGCGCTCCTCACCAATCTGGAGCCCCACGACGTCCTCTTCATCGACGAAATCCACCGCCTCTCGCCGGTGGTGGAGGAAATCCTCTACCCCGCCCTGGAAGACTTCCAGATCGACATCATGATCGGCGAGGGTCCGGCGGCCCGCTCGGTGAAGCTGGACCTGCCGCCCTTCACCCTGGTGGGCGCCACCACCCGCGCGGGCATGCTCACCAACCCCCTACGGGACCGCTTCGGCATCGTCGCCCGCCTGGAGTTCTATACCTCGGAAGAACTCGGCTACATCGTCGGCCGCTCGGCGCGGCTTCTCAACGTGGAGATCGACGATGCCGGCGCCCTGGAGATCGCCCGCCGCGCCCGCGGCACCCCGCGCATCGCCAACCGCCTGCTGCGCCGGGTACGGGACTACGCGGAGGTGAAGGCCGACGGCCGGATCACCAACCCGGTGGCCGACGCCGCCCTCACCATGCTCGACGTGGACCATCTGGGCCTCGACCTCATGGACCGCAAGCTCCTCTCCGCCGTGCTGGAAAAATTCGGTGGCGGCCCGGTGGGCCTGGACAACCTCGCGGCCGCCATCGGCGAATCCAGCGACACCATCGAGGACGTGCTGGAGCCCTACCTCATCCAGCAGGGCTACCTTCAGCGCAGCCCCCGGGGCCGCATGGCCACCCACGCCATCTGGAGCCATTTCGGCCTCGCCGCCCCCCGCGCGGCGCCCACGCCCCTCTTCGGCGACGAATGATCGAAGCCTGGAGCCCACTCTTCATCTTCGGCCCGCCCCTGGCCGTGGGGCTCCTGGTGTGGGCCGGCCGACGTAAGGGCCGGCAGGGTCGCCGCCGTGCCGACTTCATTTCTGCTTTCGACTACGCCCGCCTGCTTGACGCCCGCCTGGGCCAACGCCGCCCGGCCCTGGATTCCGAACAGCGCCGCTCGGTGCTAGATGGCCTCGCGCAATGGTTCGAGATCTGCCGCCGCGCGGGGCGCCGCCCCGTCTCCATGCCCTCCCAGGCAGCGGATGACGCCTGGCACGAATTCATCCTGTTCACCCGCAACTACCAGGCCTTCTGCCGCCAGGGCCTCGGGCGCTTCCTCCACCACACGCCGGCCGAAGCCATGAACAGCCCCGCCCAGGCAAGCCAGGGTATTCGCCGCAGCTGGCGCATCGCCTGCGCCCTGGAAGGCATCGACCCCAGGAAGCCCGACCGCCTTCCCCTGCTCTTCGCCCTCGATGCTGCCCTCGCGCTGCCAGACGGCTTCCGATACAGCTTGAACTGCCTCGCTGGGAGCGGCCCCAACCCCTATTGCGCCAGCCACATCGGTTGCAGTTCGGGCTGCGGCACCGGGGGCGGATCGGATAACGGCGGCGACGCGGGGGGAGACGGCGGCGGAGATGGTGGCGGCGGCTGCGGGGGCGACTGAATGCGCTCCATCCAAGTCTTCATCATCGTCCTGTGCGCCCTGGCCGGGCTCTACCTATCCACCGGCAGCGGCTTCTTCCTCCCAGACCGCTGGAATCCCGAATTTGGCGTCCAGCTCGGCGGTCTCTCCGCCCGCATCCTGGGCGCCGGACTCCTGATCATCGCCGCCACCGGTGTCATCGCCCTCAAACACTTCACCCCCGGCCAGCGGGAGCGCTACAACCCGGCCTGGCATCGCCGCTACTTCCTGCTGTTGATCACCGCCATCGCCCTCATCAGCGCGGCACTGTGGCTGGGAGAACAGGGCCCGACACCTGGTTGGCGGCCCCAAGGGCGCGCTGCCCAGGACAATCCCTGACCCGCGGCGCACCGCCACCGAGCCCTACGCCCGCGGCCTGGGTGGGGCCCCCATGCATGACACCCGACTCACCGCAATGGTCTCAAGACTTCGCGGCCGGCCCCGTAATGCCTTCACGGCGACCACCTCCTCCTGAGCCATGAAAAAAGCCAATCTTCGCCTCCAGATCCACTTCGACTTTGCGCTCCACGCGCCGGACGCCTTGCTCAACCTGGATCACGCGGATCTGTGCAAAAAAATCGCCACCCTCCTTGGCCCGGCCGTCGCCCAGGGCATGCCCACGGTGTCCGCCAAACAGCTGGATCGCGCCCAGATCGCGCTCCTGGAACACCACCACCACCTCGACGTGACCCACCTTGTGCCTGCGGCTATTCCGGTGGAACAAGTGGTGGCTGCCGCCCCTCATCTCACGGACGATGAAGCTGCCGGCGTCGCCCGCCGCGCTGGGAGCAAGGCCCCCACCGACCCAGAGGCCCTCCTGCGTCATTTGCGGCGCCTGGCCATGGAAACCGCCAGCGAGTATCGACTCGTCCGCTGCACGGCCCGCGGGCTCCTCACCAGCGGCGCGGCCGGAGAGGTCCATGGCGACCTCAACCTCACGAACGGCCACATCTTTCCCGCCGAAGCCCACAAATCAACCCGGCTCGCGGCGGGCCAACCCCCCTTGAGCGTCCGAGTGGAAGGTACTCCGGTCGTCCTCCCGGCCACCTTGTCCGGCCAGACCCTGACCGGCCCGGTCCTGGATGTCGCGGTCGCCGATCTGGTACCTCATCGGACCGCCCTGCTGGCGCGTTGGCAGGCCAGCCAGACTTCCAGCGCGACCTGAGACCTCCGCGAGGACGGCCGAGGCGGCGCTTGAACTGCCGCAAGCCCCAAAGCCGCCTTACCCCACCTGGCAAACCAGTCCCTTGAGGTATTCCCCCTCTGGCGCTCCCAACCCGATGGGGTGGTCCGGCGCGGCGGAAAGGCGATGCAGAACGCGCCCCTCGACCCCGGCGTCGCAGGCGGCGCCAGCGACGATCTGCTGGAACAGTTCCAGCCCCACCCCGCCTGAGCAGGAGTAGGTCATCAAGATCCCTCCGGGGTTGAGTAGGCGGAAGCCGTGCAGGTTGATGTCCTTGTAGGCCCGTGCAGCGCGCTCGGCATGGGCGGCGGAAGGGGCAAACTTGGGGGGATCGAGGATGACCAGATCGAACCGCCGCCCCTCGGCCTTGAGGGCACGAAGAGCCTGGAAGACGTCCTCCTCGCGCCATTCGGCGCGGGTCGGATCGAGTTGGGGATTGAGGGCGAGGTTGCGGGCGGCGGTCGCGAGCGCCGGACCGGAGGAATCAATGGACACCACGCTGGCGGCGCCGCCTGCCAGGGCCTGGAGCGAAAAGCCCCCGGTGTAGCAGAAGCAGTTGAGCACGGCGCGACCAGCCGCCAGCTCACCGGTCAGACGGCGGTTGTCCCGCTGATCGAGATAAAAACCGGTCTTGTGGCCGGCCACTGGGTCCACCTCCAGGCGCACCCCGTTTTCCAGGATCGTCAGTGGCAGCGGGAGTTCGCCATGGACGCAGCCGGCTACCGGCTCCAGCCCCTCCAGCTTGCGCACCTCGGAATCCGAACGCTCGTACACCGCCTGGCAGCCCGTGGCCTGGACCAAGGCGGCGACGAGGGCCTCCCGCCATTTGTCCGCCCCTGCGCTGGTGAGTTGGAGGACCACCACCGGCCCGTAACGGTCGGCAATCACTCCCGGCAGGCCATCGGCTTCACCGTGGATGAGACGCAGCCCCTCCTGCCCGGCCAGATGGGGATGGCCGGCCCGCCGCGCGACCGAGGCCGCCACGGTGCGCTTGAACCAGGCATGGTCGATCACCACGGCGGGGTCGAAGCTCCACACCCGAGCGCGGATCTGGGAGGCGGGGGACCACGCCGCCCGGGCCAAGGGCTGGCCGGTGGCATCCTTGACCAATACGGTATCGCCGGGCCGCGCACGGCCTTCCAGGCGATCCACCGAGCCGGCGAAAATCCAGGGATGGCGGCGCTGCAGCGAGCGGGCTTTGCCGGGTTTGAGAATCAGGTCGGCCATGGTGATCCAGAGTGTGCGACAAAGCGCCGCAGTCTAACGCCGCCGGGGCCCTCCCGGCGGGTTAGGATTGCCCCGAAACGCGAGGGAACGGAAAATCCCGCCCTGCGTCCAACCGTGGCCGCTCCCGGCTACCTGAGTCTCCATGCTGCCCTTTCGCCTTCCCATCGCCCTGCTTTCTGCCCTGATCGTCACGGCCTGCACCACGCCCCAGCCGGTCCACCTGGTGGAGCGCTTCGACCCTCAGTCGCCCTACCAGCACTTTTTTCGCACCACCAAGGACGCCTCCTGCGACGCAGGCCGCCGGGCGCTCCTCAGCCAGGGTTACGTCGTGGAGCGCCCCACCCCGGATGTGCTCCAGGGCACCAAGTTTTTCCAGCCGGATCCGGATCACAGCACCACACTGCAGGTCTCGCTGGTCTGCACCACCTCCGGCGGCGGCGCCGTGATTTACGCCAACGCGCGGGAATTGCGCTTCGCCCTCAAGGCGGGCGGCTCCAGCGCCGGCCTGTCCGTGGCCGGCCTGGGCTCGATCTCCCTGCCCTGGGGCGCCGCCAACGAAAACCTGATCAAGATCGGCGAGGCCACGGTGACCGACACGAATTTCTACCAGCGCTTTTTCAGCCTGGTGGATATCGAAGTGGAGTGAGCCAGCGAACTCTGGATACCCGGGCTGACCAGCTTCAGCCGCGCTTCCGGGCCCGCGGATGGGCGGCGTCGTAAGCCTTGGCCAGGTGCTGAAAATCCAGATGGGTGTAAATCTGGGTGGTGCGGATGCTGGCGTGACCGAGCATGTCCTGCACCGCCCGCAGGTCGCCGCTCGACTGCAGGACGTGGCTGGCAAAGCTGTGGCGCAGCATGTGGGGATGAACCGGCACCCCGAGGCCATGGTCGAGGGCCCACTGGCGGAGGCGATGGCGCACGACCTGCGGGGCGATCCGCCGGCCGCGGGCCCCGACGAACAGGGCCGTCTCCCCGGCCAAGGCCACCTGATCCCGTACCGCCAGCCAGCGCGCCAGCGCCATCAGGGCCGGCCCGCCCACCGGCACGCTGCGGGTCTTGCTCCGCTTGCCGGTCACCGTCACGAGGCCGCTGGCGGCATCAAGGCCCTCCGCCACCGCCAGACTCACCAGTTCTCCCACCCGCAGGCCTGAGGAATAGAGGAGTTCGAACATCGCGTGGTCCTGCAGCGCGAGGGGTTCCACGGGCGAATCGTTCAAAAGCGCCGACGCCTGGTCCGGCGACAGGCTACGCGGCAGGCGGCGGGGCGCCCGAGGCGCCCGCAGGCCCTCGCAGGGATTGGCCTGCCACCCCCGGTGGCGAACCAGCCAGCGGAACAGGCCCCGCCACGCCGAGAGACAGCGCGCCAGGGAACGCGGCCCCAAGCCACCGGCATGGAGTCTGGCGAGGCTGTGGCGCAGATCGTTCGCCTGGAGGGCCGACAAGGGCCGTTCGCCCGCCAAGGCGAGGAGGCGGTCGAGATCGCTCCCGTAGGCGCTCAGGGTTGGCACGGCCACCCGGCGCTGGGTGGCGAGATGCTGCAGGTATTCGGCGACCAGCCCCCGGTTGGCCTCCAAGGCCGCGCCGTCGTCAAGCGCTGCGGGGGTCATGTCAGCCCAGTTGGCGGAGCAAGGCCAGGCTCACCATGTCGCCGATGCGGCCGAGGTAGAGGGTGCCCATTTCGGGGTAGAAGCGCTCCGGCTCCTCGCTTCCCAGGGCCAGCAGCCCAAACACCTGGGCGCCCCGGCGCAGGGGCATCAGCGCCGTGGACCGCACCCGACCCGCGGCTTCGCCGAACCACCCGGTGACCTCGGGCTGGGAGGGAGGCCCGCAATAGGGGCTGCGCAGGTCCCCGGCAAAGAAGCGCACGGCTTCGGAGACCGGCGAAAACTCCGGCCCCTCCCGGCTGAGGACACTGTTCCACACCCGCATGGCGACGTGGGGCACGGAGAAGTCTTCCAGGAGGTTGAGAAGAATCGCCTGGCGAATGGATTCGAAATCTTCCGCCTCGATGAGCGCCAGCACCAAGCGGTGCACCTTCTCGCTGATCTGGTCGTTCTCTTCGCCGAAGCGCAACAGCTCGGCGAACTTCCCTTCCAGTTGCCGAATCTTCTCCCGCAGGGCATGGAGTTGCCGCTCGGTGAGGGAAATCGCGCGGCCGTCCGCGGGATGGGGCACAGTCAGCTGAGCCAGCAAATCGGCGTGGTTGTCGAAGAAATCCGGATTCTGCTGCAGGTAGAGGACGATTTCGTTGGCGTTCATGAAGCCACCATGGGGAAACTCAAAGGGAGTCGAGGGCGATCTCGCCCTCAAAGACGCTGACCGCCGGGCCGGTCATCAAGACGGGTTTGCCGGGACCCGCCCAGGCAATGGAGAGGTCACCCCCGCGGGTATGCACCCGCACCGGCGATTGGGCGAGGCCCCGCAGGATCACGGCCACCACGGCGGCACAGGCGCCGGTGCCGCAGGCCAGCGTCTCGCCGGCACCCCGCTCGTACACCCGGAGGCGGACGGCATGATCATCGATCACCTGGACGAACCCGGCATTGACCCGGGCCGGGAAACGGGGATGGGACTCGATATCCGGCCCCTGCCGCGCCACCGGCGCCATCTCCACGTCGGCCACCACCTGCACCGCATGGGGATTGCCCATGGACACGGCGGTAATGGCGACCGTTTCCCCCCCCACCTCCAGGGGCTGAACGATGGCATCGGACTCCGACAGGAAGGGAATCTCCGCCGCAAGCAGGCGGGGCACGCCCATATCGACCGTCACCGAGCCGTCGTCTTCCAGGCGCGGTGCGATGAGGCCCGCCCGGGTCTCGACGCGGATCTGGCGCTTGTCGGTGAGGCCATGGTCATGGACGTAGCGGACGAAACAGCGGGCACCATTGCCGCATTGCTCGACCTCGCCGCCATCGGCATTGAAAATCCGGTAACGGAAATCCACCCCTGGTTGGGAGGCGGGCTCGACCACCAGCAGCTGGTCGCAACCCACGCCGAAATGGCGGTCGGACACTTGGCGGATGGTCGCCGCGTCGAGGGTAAAGGGCGCACGGGTCGCATCGATGACCACAAAGTCATTGCCCAGGCCCTGCATCTTGGTGAAACGGAGACGCATCAGCATGCACGAAGTGGATAAGCGCTGGATTGTCCCGCAGGCGAAGAGCCCCGTCCACAGGCCCTTCGTGCCTAATCAGGGTGGAGAGGTGCGGCGGGTCATCACAAAGCGTACGGGTCGATAGGGACTGAAGCCGCCCTCGGTGGAGAGCACGCCGTCCAGGCGGTCCCCATGCAGTTCAGCAACATACTGATGAGTGAGTTGTCGGGTCTCGCCGCTCATCATGACCTCGCTATGGGTCTGAAAGCGCAGGGACGCGCTCCCCACCTCGAGGTGACCCATGGGCCTGGCCACCCCAAGATAGCTTGCGGTGCCCCGCCACTGGCCGGCAAATTTTTCAAGCTGAATCTCTTCCTGGCGACGATAGCCCCAGTCGTAGACCACCTCGCCGACCCAGATTCCCGCCGGGTCCGGCCGCTGGCCCCACCACCAGGCCCCGCCGCCCGCCGCTGCCACCAACGCCGCCGCCAATGCAAACCCTACCCAGCGCCGCCGCCCGCCGCTTCCCTGACGGGACAGCAGGGGTGCCAGCACGTCGGCCAGGCGCTTGAGGTCGCCGTCCCAGCCCACATCGGTGAGCTGGACCGCCTGGTAACGAGACAAGTCGACGAGATCCGGCGGCAGCATCATCGCCTCCGGCATGGTCGCCCCGCCCACCAGCACGGGGAACACGGGTTTGCCGCTCGCCAAGGCGCTCTTCACCTCCTGACGGACCACATCGTCGGCGCCATCCAGACGCCGCCGCCCGTCCCGCTCGGCGGTCAGCCAACGCGGCCCGATCACCACCAGCACGGCCACCGCGGAGGAAATGCGAGCATTCAACGCGTGCAGGTAATCCTCTCCCGGTCGGAGGTCCACCACGTCGCGGAATGCGCTGCCGACACCAAAAATGCGTTCGAGCCCCTCCTCCACGCGACCGGCATAGCCGCCGGCATCTTCACGACGGTAGGAAATGAATATTTCCGCCATGGCGCTTGCCCTCCGACGCTTCACCTTAGAACAGCGGCATCGACTTCGCCACATCCTGCGCGGCGAAGGCTGAACGGCCTCAGGTCCGCCATTGCACGTAATCCCGCCAGATGCAGCGGTCCATCACCACCATGATCCCCGCGGCTTGGGCGCGCTCGGCCTCGTCCACATTCACCACCCCATCCTGCAGCCAGAGGCAGCGGTCGTTCCGCGCAATGCAGGCATCAACCACCGGCCCGATCTGCTCCGGCGCGCGAAACACCACGACGATATCCACCGGCTCCTGAACCTCCTCCAGCCGCCGATAAGCCCGCTCGCCAAGTACCTGACCCACCCCCGGACGCACGGGAATGATGTGGAAACCGAAGCGCTGCATGGCCCGGGCAACCCCATGGCTCGGTCGCGCGGGATTCGGTGACAAGCCCACCACCGCCAGGGTTTGCGGAGGCACGACGAGCTGGCGCAGGGTTTCAAGAGGAGGATTCTGGAAGGGGATCATGGCGAAAGGGGGAAGCATCACAGCCGGCGGCCCACGCTTGCTCAATAGCGCGGCGGCACCCCGGCAGGGCGGGTCTTGAAGCGTTTGTGGACCCAGTAGTATTGCTCCGGCATGGTGAGCACGTAGCTCTCGATGGCCGCATTCATGCGGGTGACGTCCGCCTCGATGTCCTCGGTGGGGAAATCGCCCCACGGCTCGCCCAACTCGACCTGATAACCCTGACCCCCTGGCAGCATGCGGGTCAGGCAGGGAATCACCCGGGCGTCGGCCATCTTGGCAAAGCGCGACAGACCCGTGATCGTCGAGGTGGGAACGCCAAAAAATGGCGCGAAGATCGAATTCTTGCCCCGCTGGTCCATGTCCGGCAGGTAGTAGAAAGGCCGGCCGGCCTTCATGGCCTTGACGCTGCTACGAATGCTGTCATTGCGGGCCAGGAGCTGTTGGTCGCCGAACCGCGTCCGCCCAAAGAGCAGCCAACGATCGATCACCTTGTTGCGCTGGGGCGCATAGATGCTCACGCAATCGAATTCCATGGCGATGCGGGTGCCCCCCATGTCCAGCCCCACAAAATGGGGCGTGAGGAAAATGACCGCCCCGCCGTCCGCGAGGATCGAACTCACCCGCTCGCCACCGGAGATCCGGATCAACCGGCGCAGGCGGGCTTCGGAGGCCCACCAAAGCAGCCCTCGTTCAAGAATGCTACGCCCCAGGGCGCGAAAGTGCGCTTTAGCCAGGCGGCGTCGCTCCCCCTCCGGACGCCCCGGAAAGCACAGGCGCAGATTGACCCCTACGACATGCCGGCGGGACGCCATCAGCCAGTAGAGCAGCTGCCCGAGGCCAGCCCCCAACACCGCCAGAATGGGCAGGGGCAGCCAGTGGAGCAGCCACAGCAAGCCGACCAGCCCCTGGCTGGGCCACTCCCGCAGGGCCCGCATCAGCTGGGAGCCGCCTCGCCGACCGGGCGCTCCACCCCGCTCGGCCGCTTATAGCGGTTATAGCCCCACAGGTACTGCGCGGGGCAGGCGCGAATCATGCGCTCCATTTCCTGGTTGATCCGGACCACCCGCTCCTCGAGACTGCCGACCAGGGGCGATTCCGGGGGCGCGATGCGGATGCAGTACCCCGTCCCCCTGGGAAGGCGCTGCGCCCAGATGCAGAGGGTTTCGGTATTTTTGACTTCGGAAAGGCGCGCGGCGAGGGTCATGGTCCAGGCGGGGCGATCGAAGAATGGCGCCCATTGACCCTCGCCTTGGGAGGGCACCTGGTCCGGCAGCATGCCCACGGCCTCACCCTTGCGAAGGGCCTGGACGAGCTTGCGCACGCCGGAAAGATCCGCCGGCGCGATGCGCATCATGCCCTTCGTCCGGCCCCCTTCGATCACCGGCCGCAGGGCTTCCTTCCGGGGCGGTCGGTAGAGGACGGTGATGGGCGCCTGCTGGGCAAGGTATTGGGCCGTGATCTCGAAACAGCCCAGATGGGGGGTGAGGAAGAGCACCCCGCGGCCGGCTGCCCGGGCGCGATCCACCCATTCCTGGCCCTGCACGTCCATCACCTGGGCCAGCACCTCCCGCCGGGGGCGGATCAGCACCCAGGGGAGTTCGAGGGCCTGGCGGCCCGCCTCCGCCACCGCGGCCCGCAGCACACCCCGCGGCATGGCCCCCAGAGCTTGGGCAAGGTTGGCACGCAAGCGGCGACGGTAGGTCGGCGAGGCCATGTAGGTCACCCAACCGGCCATGGCACCCAGCCGGTGCACCCAGGGCAACGGCAGTCCGGCGATGACGCGAAGTAGGAACTGTATCAATCCGGAAGTGGGATTCTTGTCACGACGGAGGGAGCCCCATCCATCGTTTCAGAATTGACCCGTGATTACAAAGGCGTAAGATTATCGCTCAGCCGCCGAGTTAACTCGACAACTTGCAGGGCGGCCGGTGTTCAGGGCCTTGGTCCGTCGCCGAAAAAGTACTGCTAAAGCGTCGTCTGCTCAGTGAAATCCCCGGAGCCGGCAACGCCGCATCACTCTGGGGATTTTTCTTTTCAGGAGCAGAACCAGCATGGCACGGGAATACCTCTTTTCCTCCGAATCCGTATCTGAAGGCCACCCCGACAAGGTGGCGGACCAGGTCTCCGACGGCATCCTCGACGCGATCCTCGCCGTCGATCCGGTGGCCCGGGTGGCGTGCGAAACCTTGGTTTCCACCGGCCTGGTCGTCATTTCCGGCGAAATCACCACCACGGGCCACGTGAATTACCGCGAAGTGGCGCAGGAAGTCATCCGTCGCATCGGCTATGACAACTCCGACATCGGCTTCGACTACAAGTCCTGCGCCATCCTCACCGCCATCAACCGCCAGTCGCCGGACATCGCCCAAGGCGTCAATAACGCCAACGATGACAACCTCGACCAGGGCGCCGGCGACCAGGGCCTGATGTTCGGCTATGCCTGCAACGAGACGCCGAGCCTGATGCCGCTGCCCATCTATTACGCCCACCGCATCATGCAGCGCCAGGCCGAGCTGCGCAAAGACGGACGCCTGTCCTGGCTGCGGCCCGATGCCAAGAGTCAGCTCACGGTGAAATACGTCGACGGCAAGCCGGCCGCCATCGACACCGTGGTGGTGTCCACCCAGCATAACCCGGAGGTCTCCCACGCCCAGATTAGCGAGGCGGTGATCGAGGAAGTCATCAAGCCCGTCCTGCCCAAGGAACTCCTCCAAGGCAACGTGCGCTACCTCATCAACCCCACCGGCCGCTTCGTGGTCGGCGGCCCCCACGGCGACTGCGGCCTCACCGGGCGCAAGATCATCGTCGACACCTACGGCGGCGCGGCCCACCACGGCGGGGGCGCGTTCTCGGGCAAGGACCCCTCCAAGGTGGACCGCTCCGCGGCCTATGCCGGGCGCTACGTGGCGAAGAACATCGTCGCCGCCGGCCTCGCCGACAAATGTGAGGTCCAGGTGGCCTACGCCATTGGCGTGGCCCGCCCGGTGTCCCTGATGGTGAATACATTTGGCACCGGCAAAGTGTCGGATGACCTCATCGTCGAACTCATCGGCAAGCATTTCGACCTGCGGCCCAAGGGCATCATCGCCAGCCTGGACCTCCTGCGCCCGATCTACTCCAAGACCGCCGCCTACGGCCACTTTGGCCGGGACGAACCGGAGTTCACCTGGGAGAACACCGACAAGGCCGCCGCCTTGCGGGCCGACGCCGGCCTCTGATCCGCTGCCCAAAGATCAAAGGGGTGCCTGCGGGTACCCCTTGTTGTTCACCGCGATGGCCAGGGTGGCACCCCGTCCAACTGCCGAGTCGCCAGATCGAAGCTCGCCTCCCGTCGCAGGGGCCCACCGATCACCGCGGCCTCGTAACTCATTAGGCTCACCCGATCCACTAAGCAAACACCAGGCGAGGGGCCGTCGTAGGCTGACAGTCGCCCGGCCAGGGGCAGCACGGCCCAGGCCCCCCCATACAGCCCCACGGTGAGATGGGGGAGGTAGGGGGCGCCGCTGTCATGGTGGGCTCGTCCCGCCAAGGCCCTCCGCAAGCGAGCAATTCCCGCCTCCGGATCCGCTACGCTGAAAAACGGGGCCGAACTGAAACTCGCCAGCCCACCGATCTCCACCCGGAAAGGATCGGGTGCTTGCGCGGCCAATGCACGCATCCAAGCCGCAAAATCTTCGGCGCCAAATTCATCCTCGCAGCGGTGATGGGACGTCGGAAAACCGCACAGGGTGAGGGTGACATGCGGCTGCCGGACATAGCCCGCCAAGAGGTGCCCGGCCAGGTGCGCCTGAGCCGCTGCCATGGCCCGCGCCACCTTCCGATCATCCATTTCCAGCGCCCATAAGTAATAGCGTGGCCGACCGCGATGCCATTTAGGAAAATCCCGGTGTGCGTTTTCCAGCGTCTGTCCGGATTGAAGAAAGGCCTGCCACGCGGCCTCAGCCACCTCTGGCCCCTGCCAATGAGTCACTTGGGCGCCCTCAGGACGGACGACAGGACGATGCGCAAGCCAATCACCACGAATCCTCTGGACGCATGAGAACCCGGCTACCTTAACCCGCACGACAGCTTCGGACCAGTCCCGCACGGTCGCCCCGAAAGCTCTCAGGTCTTGGCGCCTTAAGCCCAAGGCCTGGCTGAGGAACGCACAAGCCCCAAGCCACCGGCTGCCAGGATTCCAGTATCAATAGAATTGCGACGCGGCCTTCTCGCCCGCTCCCTGGAGCGGTCCGAGGGGATTGCGGTTGACATGCCTCTCCTGAACCCGCGGCTGGCCGGACCACTGTTTGAAAACGACCCGCTCGTCCACCATCACCACCAAGGCCGCGAAGCGCCACCCGGTCACCTGGGTTTCCCGATGGAAATTGAGGAAATCCGCGAAGAAGTTGCCCACCCTCTGGCGCTCGATGCGATCCAGTTCGAGCTGGTAGCCGATGCACCGGCTCTGGGCCTTTACGCAGGCCCGCACCCCGGGCGGGATCTCCGCTTCCGTAAGAACCGGGCTGGGCGGAAGCACCTGCTTCGAGACCTGGGAGAAATTGAGGATCTGGAGATTCGGAATAGTCCCGGGGTCAAAGCCAAGCCGATGCAAGGTTTCCCGGTTCGTTTCGCCCAAGGTGATGGTGTCGTAGGCCGCCTTTGCCGCACCGTAGGTTTTCCAGGGCGACAGTTTTTCCTGCCGACCGTCAGGCAACAAACTCGAGCACGCCATCACTGCCACCGCGCACCCACTCCACCAGACCGCCTTCCAGGACATCGTGGCGCTCCTTGTCACACGTGGTTTGACCCACCACGGGGCGGGATGTTCGGTCGGCGCGGGTCGCGGCGCGGCATTTGTTACACTCCGCCCTTTCGCAATTCGAGTGTTTTTCCATGTCGCGCCAGATTCTCGTCACCAACGCCCTGCCCTACGCCAATGGCGACATTCACCTGGGCCATCTGGTGGGTTATATCCAGGCGGACATCTGGGTGCGTTATCAGCGCATGCGGGGCCACACGGTGCATTACGTGTGCGCGGACGACACCCATGGCACGCCGGTGATGCTGCGGGCGGAGAAGGAGGGCATCACGCCGGAGGCCCTCATCGCCCGGGTCCATGGCGAGCACTCCCGGGATTTCGCCAGCTTTGGCGTGGCCTTCGACAACTATCACTCGACCCACTCCAAGGAGAACCGCTGGTACGCGGAGACGATTTACCAGCGCCTGCGGGATGACGCGCGCCTGATCGAGACCCGGGCCATCGAGCAGTTTTACGACCCGGTGAAGGAAATGTTCCTCCCGGACCGCTTCATCAAGGGCGAGTGCCCCAAGTGCGGCGCGCTGGACCAGTATGGCGACAACTGCGAGGTGTGTGGCGCGGCCTACGCGCCCACGGAACTGAAGAATCCGCGCTCGGCGGTGTCGGGGGCGACCCCGGTTTTACGCCAGTCGGAGCATTACTTTTTCCGCCTCTCGGACGCCCGGGCGGTGGATTTCCTGCGCACCTGGACCCATGGCGCCAACGCCCTGGGCCAGCGCCGCCTGCCGGCCGAAGCGTCCAACAAGATGAAGGAGTGGCTGGGAGAGGCCGGTGAAAACACGCTCTCCGACTGGGACATCTCCCGGGACGCGCCCTATTTCGGCTTCGAGATCCCGGGCGCGCCGGGAAAATATTTTTACGTCTGGCTGGACGCCCCCATCGGCTACTTTGCCAGCTTCAGGAACCTCGCCGCCCGGCGCCCCGATATTGATCTCGCCGCCTTCACCGAAGCCGGCCGGGCCGCGGAAGCCGGCACGGAGATGGTGCACTTCATCGGCAAGGACATCCTCTATTTCCACGCCCTCTTCTGGCCGGCGATGCTGGAGTTTTCCGGCTTTCGCACCCCCACTCAGCTCGCAGTGAACGGCTTCCTCACCGTCGACGGGGCCAAGATGAGCAAGAGCCGGGGCACCTTCATCACCGCCAGGAGCTTTATCGACCAGGGCCTCAACCCGGAATGGCTGCGCTACTACTTCGCGGCCAAGTCCAACGGCACCATGGAAGACGTAGATCTCAATCTGGACGACCTGATCGCCAAGGTGAATTCCGACCTGGTGGGCAAGTTCGTCAATATCGCCAGCCGCTGCGCGGGGTTCATCAGCAAGAAGTTCAACGGCCAAATTCTGCCGCTGGCCGGGGAGGCCTTGGAGGCGAAGGATCTCGAAGTCGAAAGATTGATCGACGACGCCTCGACGGAAATCGGCCGGGCCTATGAAGAGCGCGATTTTGGGCGGGCGATCCGAAAGATCATGGCCCTTGCCGACGCCGCAAACCAGTATGTGAATGATTTCAAGCCCTGGGAACTCGCCAAGACGCCCGGCAACGAAGCTCGGCTTCACCTGGTCTGCAGCGCAGCCATCCGCTACTTCGCCCGCCTCGCTGCCCTCCTGAAACCTATCCTGCCCACCACCGCCGAAAAAGTCGAACAGATGCTGGGCGTGCAATTCGAGTGGGGGAGCCTCACAAAGCTGCCCCTGGAAAAGATTGCGCCCTACCAGCACCTCATGACCCGCGTCGAACGCAAACAAATCGACGCCCTCCTGGAAGCCAATAAAGAATCCCTGGCTCCCACGGCACCGGTCGCCGCCCCGCAAGGGGCCACTTCCCCCCAACGCCACGCCCAGCATCAGACCCACGTTGCCCAGCAGGAGGTCGAATTGGCCAGCGACTTCGAGCCGTTCATCACCATCGACGACTTTGCCAAGGTCGATCTGCGCATCGCCCGCATCGTCGACGCCAGCCATGTCGAAGGCGCGGACAAACTGATCCGCCTCCAGCTCGACATCGGCGAAGCGGAACCCCGCCAAGTCTTTGCCGGCATCAAGTCCGCCTACGACCCCGCTACCCTGGTGGGGCGGATGACCGTAATGGTGGCCAACCTCGCTCCCCGCAAGATGAAGTTCGGCATGAGTGAGGGGATGGTGCTGGCCGCCTCCGATGGCAAAGGCGTTGTGCCGGGCCTCTTCATTCTCTCGCCCGACGACGGCGCGACGCCGGGAATGCGGGTGAAATGAACGATCGCGACCCGCTCAGCCCCCGTCCCGCGCCCACGGAGACCTCTTCATGACCAAGAAATTCCGCCCCAAACTCACGGCCTCCATCGTGCAATGGGCCTTGGTGGACGTGGCCGGCATGCTGCTCGTCGCCATGGGGGGCTTCTACCTCATCAAGGACCAGACATTCATCCCAGGCTTCCCCTCGGCGACTTCCGAGGCGATCGCTGTCGCGCTGGTGGGGATCGGGCTCATCTTCATGGCAGCGGTCAAGATGCTCGCCGAAGTGATGGAGCAGATGCCCGGCACTGGACAGGAATCCGCGACGGACGAAAAATAGCTCATTCGTCTCCCGCCCCCGACCATGCCGCTGACGCCCAGCAAAAAATGGATGATCTTCCACCGCACCGGTCCGGGTAACTGACCTCCGCCCGGGGGCCCTCGCCCCCCGCGTCCGCCCTAACGTTCCATTGCGGAGGTTTCATGCACAAGATCGCTTTCCGTCCCAAACTCGCCGATACCCTCCCCGGGTACGGCAAGGCCCAGTTTTCCCAGGATTTCGCGGCCGGCCTCACGGTGGGCGTCCTTGCCCTTCCCCTGGCCATGGCCTTTGCCATCGCCAGCGGCATGAGCCCCACCGCGGGCATCTGGACGGCCATCGTCGCCGGATTCCTGATTTCCGCGCTGGGGGGCTCCCGGGTCCAGATCGGGGGGCCCACCGGCGCCTTCATCCCCATCATCTACGCCATCGTGGTGGACTACGGCGTCCAGAACCTGCTGATCGCTACCATGCTGGCGGGGTTCATGTTGCTGGCCATGGGGGCCTTCCGGCTGGGCAATCTCATCCGCTTCATTCCCGTGTCGGTCGTGATTGGCTTCACCAACGGGATCGCGGTGGTGATCTTTCTCTCCCAGATCAAGGATTTCCTGGGCTTGAAAATCGAGCACTTGCCGGGGGAGTTTTTCGGCAAGGTCCATGCCTTGGCCATGCACCTGCACACCGTGGATCTCCCCACCGTCGCCCTGGCGGCGGCGAGCCTTGCGGTCCTCTTGTTCTGGAACCGCCTCGCGGCCCGCTTCGCCTGGCTCGGGCGGATGCCCGGCCCCCTGGCGGTGCTGGTCATCGCCACCGCCGCCAATGCGGTGCTGCAGTTACCGGTGGACACCATCGGCACCCGTTTCGGCGGTATCCCCCAGGAACTGCCGCCCCTGGCCCTGCCGGAATTGAGCCTTTCCACCCTCGGCAAATTGATCGTGCCGGCCCTCACCATCGCCATGCTGGGGGCCATCGAATCCCTTCTGTCGGCCCGGGTCGCCGACAACCAGATCGATGATCGCCACGACCCCAACCAGGAGTTGCTGGCCCAGGGCATCGCCAACGTGGTGGCCCCGATCTTCGGCGGCTTCGCCGCCACCGGCGCGATCGCCCGCACTGCTACCAATATCCGCACCGGTGGACGAACTCCCGTCGCCGGGATCATTCATGCCGCAGTGCTTCTGGCCGTCGTGCTCGCCCTGGCGCCGCTCGCCCGCCATATCCCCCTGGCCACCCTGTCGGCAATCGTGGTGGTGGTGTCGATCAACATGGGGGAATGGCACGCCTTCGTCGAGTTGCGGCGGTACTCGCGGCAATACCAGGCGATTCTCGTCGGCGTCTTCCTCGTCACCGTGATCTTCGACCTGACCCTGGCGGTGGAACTGGGCCTCGTTCTGGCCAGCCTCTTTTTCATCTACCGCATGTCGGACCTCACCCGGATCGAGCGGGTGCCCCTTGAAGATTTCTACGGCGTGGAGGCCCTCTCGCGGCCGGACGGGTCGCCTCGCATCCTCGCTTTCCGGGTCTTTGGTACCCTCTTTTTCGGCGCTGCCAACAAGTTGGAGTCGATGCTCCTCACCATGCAGGTCCACCCGGATGTGCTGATCCTCGACATGGAAAAAGTCATCAACATCGACACCACCGGCCTGGATATCCTCCAGACCCTGCACCGCGGGCTTGCAAAGCGCGGCGCCACCCTCATTCTTTGCGACCTCAATGCGCAACCCGCCTCGATTGTCCAGCGCTCGGGCTTCGCGGTGGCGATCGGCGAGGACCAGATCGCCAGCAACCTGACCGATGCCCTGCTGCGGGCCCAGGCGATCGGACAAAGCGACCCCGGAGTGTCTTATGCCTGAAGCTGACCCCGCTGCCGTCTCCCTGCGTTTGGTGATTCGCGGCCTGGTGCAAGGGGTCTCCTATCGGGCCTCCACCGCCGACACCGCCCGTCGCCTGGATCTCCATGGCTGGGTCCGCAATGGTCTCGATGGCAGCGTCGAGGCGGTGGTCTACGGCCCTAAGGCGGCGGTGGATCTCTTTGTCGAGTGGGCCTGGGAAGGACCGCCCCAGGCACGAGTCACCCACATCCATACCCAGCTTTGCGAGCAGCCCGCTGCCGGCTTCGAAGTGCTTCCCACTCGCTGAGCGCGCCGGCACCCTCCGGGAGCGCCCTCAAGGCCCTCGTCCCTCTGCCGTAAGTGGTAGCAAACCCACCACTTACGCCCCCGCAGACCCCGCCGATGCCAACGCCCTTACCGGGCCCGCGCCGCCTTGCGCCCAGTCGTCACCGTCTGCCAAGAGGCCGCAGAACCCTCGCCCTTCTCTCTGCCACCTTGTCCCCGCTGCCTGCCTGGGCGGCCGTTGGGGTCGGCGGAATCCCCCTGCCCCATCCGGTGTGGCCGGCGTCCCTCGCCGCGCTCGTCATCGGCACGCTCGCCTGGCGCTGGCACCAGCGCCGGCAGCGACAACAGGCTGATGCCCTGGCAAAGATTCCCGCCCTCGCGTTGGACAGTGCCGGCGATGCGATGTGGGACTGGGATCTGAATGCCAGCAAGCTCCGCTACTCCGATGCCTGGGGGCGCCTCGTGGGCGCCTCGCCGGAAGACCTGGGCGCCAGCCCCGGTGCCTGGCAGTCCCGCATCCACCCTGCGGACCTCGACGCCCACCTGGCTGCCTTGAAAGCCCACCTTGCCGGCGAGGCGGCGGAATTCCGCTCGGAACACCGCCTCCTGACCGCCGGCGGCAACTATGGCTGGATCCTCGCCCGGGGCCGGGTCGTCGAACGCGATGGCGTCGGCCGCGCCCTGCGGATGGTCGGCACCATCATGGATGTCACGGCCCGCCGGGACTCCGAAGACACCCTGCGCGCCAGCGAGGCCACCTTGCGCTCCATCCTCGCGGCCCTGGGCGAGGGGGTCCTGATGCGGGACAACCGCGGCCGGACCTTGCTGACCAACCCGGCCGCAGGACGGGTGCTTGGCTTGGCGGCGGACGAAGTTGCCGAGTTCGACCAGCCAAAGACCGCGCTCCGCTTCTTCAGGGCCGACGGCTCCGCCTGCCCGGCCGACGAACTGACGGCCAATCGCTCCTTCGCCGATGGCCGCGCCCACAGTGCAGTGGTCGGCCTACAGCGCCAGGACGGTAGCCAGGCCTGGCTGCTCGCCCGCAGCGAGCCCGTGACCACGGGGACCCCGCCGCGTCAGATCGGCGTGGTCACGACCCTCGCCGACATCACCCGATTGCGGGAAACCGAGGACGCCCTGCGGCTCGCGGAGACCGTGTTCAGCAACAGCGTCGAAGCCATCATGGTCACCGGCCCGGACCTCAAGATTCTGCGAGTGAATCCGGCATTCACCCTCGCCACCGGCTACGCGCCGGAGGACATCCTGGGCCGCTCGCCGGCCGTGCTCCGCTCGGGCCGCCACGACGCCGCGTTTTACCGCGCCATGTGGGACAGCATCGACCACAAGGGCTCCTGGCAAGGGGAAATCTGGAATCGGCGCAAAGACGGGACCATCTACCCCGAATGGCTGTCGATCAGCGCGGTGCGGGATCAAAGGGGCCGCCTCACCCACTACATGGCGGTCTTCAACGACATTTCCGAGCGCAAGGCCCAGGAAGCGCAGATCGCTTTCCTCGCCCACCACGACCCGCTGACCAGCCTGCCCAACCGGGCGCTGATGATCGAACGCATCGACCGCCGGATCCTCCAGGCCCAGCGGGAGCACAGTCGCTTCGCCCTGCTCTTCCTGGATCTAGACCACTTCAAGCACATCAATGATTCCCTTGGCCACACGGTCGGGGATCTCCTGCTGAAAGACATCGCACACCGCCTGGTGGCCTGCGTGCGGGCCAGTGACAGCGTTGGCCGCCTCGGGGGTGACGAGTTCCTGATCCTGCTTACCGAACTGGCCGATGCCGCGGATGCGGCGCAGGTGGCCCGAAAGATCATCGAGGCGATGGCGCCACCCTTTGAAATCGACGGTCATTCCCTGGCGACCTCGGCGAGCATCGGAATCGCCGTTCACCCGGCGGATGGCAAGAAC
This sequence comes from Zoogloeaceae bacterium, assembly GCA_016791005.1. Classification (GTDB taxonomy): domain Bacteria; phylum Pseudomonadota; class Gammaproteobacteria; order Burkholderiales; family Rhodocyclaceae; genus JAEUNX01. The sequence continues at coordinate 41,156 of JAEUNY010000125.1, read as the reverse complement.
GCGCAGGACCTGATGCGTAGCGCGGACACCGCGATGTACCACGCGAAGGCCAGCGGGCGAAACGCCTTCCACTTCTTCACCGAGACGATGAACGCCGCCGCGATGGAGCGCCTGATGCTGGATAACGCCATGCGCCAGGCCCTTGAGCGGAACGAATTCCATCTCGTGTATCAGCCTCAGATCTGCCTGGCCACAGGTCGCATCACCGGCATGGAAGCGCTCCTGCGCTGGACCAGCGCCACCTATGGCGACGTGCCGCCCTCCCGGTTCATCCCCCTTGCGGAAGATAACGGCCAAATCATTCCCATCGGTCGCTGGGTCTTGGCGGAAGCCTGTCGCCAGGCCTGCCTGTGGCAGTTGGAGGGTCGGGGGGAAATGCCCGTGGCGGTGAACCTATCGGCGCTTCAGTTCCGCCGCGACGACATCGTCCAACTCGTGCAAGACACCCTGCGGACGTCCGGTCTCGCGCCGCACCTGCTGGAGCTCGAGCTCACCGAGAGCCTGCTCCTCGAGCAAGGCTCGGAGGCACTGGACACCATCACTCGGCTGAAGTCCGCAGGGATCCGGATTTCCATCGACGACTTCGGCACTGGCTACTCCAGCCTGAGCTACATCAAGCGCTTCCGCGTCGATCGGCTCAAGATCGACCGGTCTTTCATCCGCGACATCGATGCTGACGTCGATGATGCCGAGATCGTGCGCGCCATCATTCAGTTGGGCCACGTGTTGCGCATGGAGGTGGTCGCCGAAGGAGTCGAAACGCCGTTCCAGCTCGATTTCCTGCGGAATGAAGGCTGCGAATCGGCCCAGGGGTTTCTGTTTGCCCGACCGCGGCCCGCACGCGAAGCCTTTGACAACGTGGGCCCGACGGTTCTGGCGGAATACCCTGCCGCCGCCGTTCCGGCCGGCACGCCGACGGCCCCCCCGACCGAAGCCCCCCCCGCGGCTCAGGCGTAGAGAATTTCCACCGCTTCGGGGCTCAGCCAGTCCCGCAGGCCGTCCAGCAGCCCATCGTCGAGGCGCACCCGCCACCCTTCACCCAGGGGAAACTCCCCCTCCGCCCGGGCGTTGCGATAGCGCACCCGCACCATGCACCCCCCTTCGCGGAAGGGGCTGAGCAGGCTTTCCAGACGCGCCGCGGCGTCCCGCCCGTCCGCCTGCGCCGTCGCCAGTTGGAGCTGCAGGCCCTTGGCGAAGCGCCCGCGGGCCTCCCCGAGGGTGAGGAGCTTGTCGGCGACGATACGCAGACCACCAGAAAAATCGTCGTTGCTGACCTTGCCTTCGATCACGAGGACTTCATCCACCACGATCTTGGTGCGCATGGCGTCATACACTTCGGAGTAGATGGTCACCTCCCGGGGCTGAGTGCCGTCATCCAAAAGCGCGATGGCCATCTTGCCCCGGTTGCCGATCTTGGTGCGCAATTCCATCACCACTCCGGCCAGGAGGACGATTTCCCGGGAAGGCTCCAGCTTGTCCAGGGAGCGCTTGACGAATCGCCGCACTTCATCTCGATAGGCGTGGAAGGGATGGCCGGAAAGGAAGTAGCCGATGGCGACTTTCTCCTCCTTGAGGCGCTCCTTGTCGCTCCAGGGCCGCACGCTGGCGTAGTCGGCCGGCGGCCCGGCGGCTTCCGGCAGGGCGTCAAAGAGCCCGCCCTGCAGGGCATTGGCCGCCGCCTGCTCGGCGGCTTCCATGGCCAGGCTGACGGTAGCCATCAGCACCGCCCGGTCTCGCCCTTGCGAACCTTCCAGGCTATCCAGTGCCCCGGCACGGATCAAGGCCTCCACCACGCGGCGGTTCACGGCGCGGCGATCCACCCGGGCCGCGAAATCGAACAGATCCTTGAACGGCCCGTCCGCCTCCCGCGCGGCGATGATTGCCTTCACCGCGGGCTCCCCCACCCCCTTCACCGCCCCCAGGCCGTAGCGGATGGTCTTGGCATCCACCGGCTCGAAGCGGTAGGGCGAGGCATTCACGTCCGGCGGCAGCACGGCGATGCCGTTGGCCAGGGTGTCCTCGAAGAAGATCTTCACCGTGTCGGTGTTGTCCATGTCCGAGGACAGGGTGGCGGCCATGAAGGCAGCGCAGTGGTAGGCCTTGAGCCAAGCGGTGTGGTAGGTCACCACGGCGTAGGCGGCGGTGTGACTCTTGTTGAAGCCGTACTCCGCGAACTTGGTCATCAGGTCGAAGAGCTGCTCTGCAAGCGCCGGGTCGTAGCCCTGCTTCTGCGCCCCCTCGGCGATGGTTTCGCGGTGCTTGGCCATCTCCTCGGGCTTCTTCTTCCCCATCGCCCGGCGCAGCATGTCCGCCCCGCCCAGGGTGTAGCCACCGATGATCTGGCTGATCTGCATCACCTGTTCCTGATACACGATCACGCCGTAGGTCGGCTCCAGGCAGGCTTTCAGGTCCGGGTGGAAGTAGTCGATGGCCTGCTGGCCCTTCTTGCGCAGGATGAAGTCATCCACCATGCCTGAGCCCAGCGGGCCAGGGCGGTACAGCGCCAGCACGGCGATGATGTCCTCGAAGCGGTCGGGCGCCAGCTTCTTTAGGAGCTTCTTCATGCCGTCCGATTCCACCTGGAAGATCGCCGTGGTGTTGGCGTCCTTGAGAATCTGGTAGGCCTTCGGATCGCCGAAGCCCAAACTCATCAGATCCAGGCGCTCGCCGGTCATGCGAGCGATGTAGTCCAGCGCGAGCTCGATAATCGTCAGGTTGCGCAGGCCCAGGAAGTCGAACTTCACCAGACCGGCAGCCTCCACATCATCCTTGTCAAACTGGGAGACCGGCACCGCGTCGTCGCCGTCCTGGATGTAGAGGGGACAAAATTCAGTGAGCTTGCCCGGCGCGATGAGCACCCCGCCGGCATGCATGCCAACGTTGCGGGTCAGCCCTTCCAGGGGCTCCGCGAGGCTCCAGAGCTCCTGGATGGACTCCCCGTCGCCGGGGTCCTTCATCATCTCCTCGATCTGCGGTTCCTGGTCCCGGGCGTCGGCCAAGCTGAGGGGCTTGTTCTGCACCACCGGGATCAGTTTGGAGAGCCGGTCGCACAGGCCGTAGGGCAGATCCAGCACCCGGCCCACGTCCCGCACCACCGCCTTGGAGGCCATGGTGCCAAACGTGGCGATCTGGCTCACCGCGTCGCGGCCATAGCGGTCGCGCACGTACTCGATGACGCGGTAGCGGTTGTCCTGGCAGAAATCGATGTCGAAGTCGGGCATGGACACCCGCTCCGGGTTGAGGAAGCGCTCAAACAGCAGCGCGTATTCCAGCGGGTCCAGATCGGTGATGCGCAGGCTGTAAGCCACCAGCGACCCGGCCCCCGAGCCCCGCCCCGGCCCCACCGGCACACCGTTGTTTTTGGCCCAGTTGATGAAGTCCGCCACGATCAGGAAGTAGCCCGGGAAGCCCATCTGGATGATGGTGTCGGTCTCGAACTTCAGGCGTTCCTCGTAGCGCGGGCGCTGGCCCTCGCGCTCCACCGCGTTGGGGTAGAGCTCGGCGAGGCGCACCTCCAGGCCCCGTTTTGCCTCCTCCACCAGAAAATCATCCAGGCTCAGCCCCTCTGGAGTCGGGAACTGGGGCAGGAAGTTCTTGCCCAGCTGCACCGTCAGCGAGCAGCGCTTGGCGATCTCCACGGCGTTTTCCAACGCTTCGGGGATGTCCGCGAAGAGCGCGCACATCTCGTCCTGGGTCTTGAAGTACTGATCGGTGGTGAAATCCTTGGGGCGGCGCTTGTCCGCCAGCACATAGCCCTGGGCGATGCACACCCGCGCCTCGTGGGCCATGAAATCGTCCGCCTGGGCGAACTGGATCGGGTGAGTCGCCACCACCGGCAGGTCCAGCCGGCCAGCCAGGGCCAAGGCATCGCGGATGTAGGCCTCGGAGCCCGGGTGACCGGCGCGCTGCAGTTCGAGGTAGAAGGCGCCGGGAAAGCGCCGCGCCCAGTCCTGGGCCAGCCGCTCGGCCAGTTCCTGGTTGCCGTTGGCGAGTGCCACCCCCACATCGCCGCCCTGCGCCCCGGAAAGGCATAGCAGACCCTCGCCACCGCCCTCGTCCAGCCACTCCCGCCGCAGTTCCGCGCGACCGCGATGCTTGTTGTCGAGATAGGCCCGGGTCAGCAATTCGCACAGGCGCCCGTAGCCCGCGCGATTGTGGCAGATCAGCAGCACACGGGTCGGCTTGTCCCGCTCGGCCTCGTTGGTGATCCAGCAATCGGCGCCGACGATGGGCTTCACACCCTTACCCCGCGCCGCCTTATAGAACTTGACCATTCCGAAGAGGTTGGCCAGGTCCGAGATGCCCAACGCCGGCATGCCGTCGGCAGCAGCCAGGGCCACCGCCTTGTCGATCAGGACAATACCGTCTGAGACCGAAAACTCGGTATGCAGCCGCAGATGGACAAAACGAGGCCCGGCCGATGCCGGGGAGGGAAGGGATTCGGCAGGCGCATTCATGGCCCGGATTTTACTCCGAAGCACGCTCGGGCCAGACCGTTCGGGATTTGCCCAGACGAATCCCGCCCTTACCGAAGCCCCCCTCGAAAGCGATTCAGCACAAGCCGTAAGTTGGCCGTTGCCCCCCCAACTCCACCACAGCGGGCGCACCCTGGGTCCCCCTCCAGGTCCCGTCGGCTACTATCAAGGCGTCGCCCGTGTCGCGACGTGCAAGGTCGCAAGACCTGAGTCCATGCTTGCTGGCCGTGGACGTGGCAATGGTGCCAGCGTCGTCGCTCGTGCGGTTGCCGTTCAGATCGTAGGCGGGATCTCTTAGTGATGTGTTAATGCAAGACCTGACCCCGATTCCCCTGACCCCGATTCCCCTGTGACCCCGATTCCCCTGTGACCCCGATTCCCCTGTTTGACCCCGATTCCCCTGTTTGTTCCGGCCGATTACATCACCTGGCTGCGTGATATGGAATCAGACGACGGCAGCACCTCGACGCCTTGAAATACAAAGGGCCGCAAAGAGCAGTCTTTGCAGCCAAGCAGAACAACGACACTTTGACGACATGAGGCAATGTGCCCATCCTTGCTGCCCGCAGCAGCATTAAGGCATCGCCTGCGTCGTCTCCTATAGCCGAAGCCCAAGAACAAGGCAGATGACAATTACCACTGCCCAAAACAAAGCTTCAACACCCAACCCTTCAAGCACTCTCGCTATCCAGGTCTTCTGATCACTTGAATCATTCATAGGCCTAGGTTTCATTTTGACGGGAGACAGTTCGGATCCTCACAAGCCGCGAAGCAACCCGTAAAGACTTGGACCTTGCAGGCTGCGAAGGCGGTTGTCCATGCAGCTCCTAGTGTCTGATATCCAGCCGCACCCGCAAGAGGGCCACAAATCATTCCAACATACAAGTTGCATTTTCCTTCGCAGGTATTAGGAAGCAAATTTCCTATGCCGTTGGCGAAACCACCGAACCCCTGCCCCGGTCCTTCCCCTGGTTGATAGCCACCGCCCTTTCCTGGCGCCGCCCCCATCAATCCCTCTGGGTCGGCCCGACTGAGCGGATTCGCCCCGACATAGCTGTACAGGTTAGCCCCACCCTCGACCCCAATAGGATCCGCCGAGATATACCTCCCCAGCCTCGGGCTGTAATACCGATGCCAGTTGTAATGCAGCCCCGACTCCTGATCATAGTACTGCCCGGGGAATCGGAGATGGATGGTGGTTTTCGTGCCGTTGCCGTCCGGGTCTTCGTTGGGCAGCGTGGTGCCATACCCATCCGAGTCCCAGCGCCACACCACGGTGCCCTGGGCGTTACGGGCCACCCGGGGCGTACCCAGCTGATCCAGGTCCAGGGTGAGCAGCGTGGGCGGGGTGGTGCCGTGGTCCAGCAGCCCCACCAGGCGCCCATCGTCCCAGATGTAGGTCTTGATCTGCGCACCCGTGGCCAGGGTCTCGGCCAGAAAGCGCTCCCGGCGCGTCTGATTCCGCCTCCGTTCCAAGGCCAGCGAAGCGAAGGTCATTTGCTTCATGCGGGCCGCACGATTTATGACCTCCGCATTTTGCCGGCCATGAATAGATGAGAGCTTCCCACGGCATGGGCTAGGCACCGCGCCTCCATGCCCACCGCGATGTTCGCGGAACCGGTGCCTCGTCGCCCCTTCAGTTTCTGATGGTCAGCCGGCCTGAGCCGCCCCCCCGGGTACCAAGGCCCGCAACTCCCTGAGCGCCACGGCCACCATCGACATATCGAGGTTGCCGGCCGCCTTCAGTTCGCTGCGCACCTGTTCCCAGCGGCCCAGCTGATAGGCCTGGCTGTCCCGCCATTGGGCAATGAGGTGGGCGCACTCGGAATCGTCGTCACCCAGGCGCAGGACCCCCGCGGTGAGATTGCGCAACTGGGCGGCGAGATCGTCGAGCATGGCCTTGCGAGCAAGCCCCTGCCAGTGGGTATCGGTGGGCAGTGCCACGACCTGACGCCACAACCAGTGGAGATCCAGGTTGCCGTCCAGGGTTGAATAGGCTTCTGCCACCGCCCCGGGCCCGCGCCCGGATTCGCCGGCTATTTCGACGATGTCGAGGGCGCTGTGGAGGACGCCCATGCAGGCAGCCTGGCGCGCCAGGGGCTCGGGCACCCCCAGGGCGACGAGGTGGGCGATCTCGGCGTCTAGGTCGGATCGGTAGCTGGCGGTGAGCAGGTCGTAGCTCACCCGCACCAGTTCGGCGACCCCCGGCGCAAAGCGCTTGAGGGTCACGTCCAGGTCCCGCAAATGCTCGCGGCGGCGCAGGAACCACAGGGTGCCATGCACGATGAGTTGCTGGGCCGCCACCACCATGGCGGTCTGGGTGGCGTCCGCGACCTGGTTGTCGAGGGCCTCGATGCGCTTCCAGAAATGCACCAGGTCGAAGATCTCCCGGGTGGCAATGTAGGCACGCACGATGTCGGGGCCCGCCGCGCCAGATTCCTCGTGCATGCGGAAGACGAAGCTCGCGCCGACCCGGTTGATCATGCTGTTGATCACGTGGGTGCTGATGATCTCGCGACGCAGCGGATGCCGGCGGATTGCCTCGCCGAAGCGCTCCCGCAAGGGTTGGGGAAAGTAGCGGTCCAGGGCAGTCGCAATGTATGGGTCTTCCGGCACGTCCGAGGCCAGCACCACGTCATACAACTCGAGCTTGCTGTAGGCGAGGAGTACCGCCAGTTCCGGGGCGGTGAGTCCCAGGCCCTTGGCCTTGCGTTCGGCAATCTCCTCATCGAAGGGGAGGAATTCGATGCGCCGGTTGAGACGCCCGGCGTTGGCCAGGTGGCGCATGTAGCGGGCGTGCTGGTCGAGCAGGTCCCCTGCCCTCCCCGCCATGATGGCGATGACCTGGGTCTGGAAATAGTTGTCCCGCAGGACCAGGGCGGCCACCTCGTCGGTCATGTCGGCCAGCAACTTGTCCCGCTGCTTGGGGGTGAGATCGCCCTCGGCCACCACGCCATTGAGGAGAATCTTGATGTTCACTTCGTGGTCCGAGCAATCCACCCCACCAGAATTGTCGATGGCGTCGGTGCAGATGCGCCCGCCCTTCAGGGCAAACTCGATACGCCCTTTCTGGGTCAGGCCGAGGTTGCCCCCTTCCCCCACCACCCGCACCCGCAATTCACCACCATTGATGCGAATGCCGTCGTTGGCGCGATCCCCCACCGCCGAATTCGGTTCGTCGCTGGCCTTGACGTAGGTGCCGATGCCTCCGTTGTAGAGGAGATCCGCCGGGGCCATCAGGATGGCGCGGATGAGCTCCTGGGGCGTCAGGGCCTCGGCGGTCACGTCAAGGACGGTCCGGACCTGGGGCGAGAGGGGAATCGACTTGGCGCTGCGGGGCCAGACCCCTCCGCCCTCGGAGATCTTGCTGAGGTCGTAGTCGGCCCAGGACGAGCGGGGCAACTGGAACAGGCGTTGGCGCTCAGCAATGCCGGCGGCAGCATCCGGGTTCGGGTCGATGAAGACATGGCGATGGTCGAAGGCCGCCACCAGCCGGATGTGGGGCGAGAGCAGCATGCCGTTGCCGAACACGTCGCCGCTCATGTCGCCGATGCCCACCACCGTGAAATCCTTGGTCTGGGTGTCGTGACCGAGCTGGCGGAAATGGCGCTTGACCGACTCCCAGGCCCCCCGGGCGGTGATCCCCATCTTTTTGTGGTCGTAGCCCGCCGAGCCGCCGGAGGCAAAGGCATCGGCCAGCCAGAAGCCATATTCGCGGGAGATTTCATTGGCGTAATCGGAGAAGGTCGCGGTGCCCTTGTCCGCCGCCACCACAAGGTAAGGGTCGTCCCCATCGTGACGCACCACCGCCGGCGGCGGCACCACCTGCCCAGCCACCAGGTTGTCGGTAAGGTCCAGGAGGCCGCGCAGGAAGGTCCGGTAGCAGGCGATCCCTTCCTGCAGCAAGGCCTCCCGGTCACCCGCCGGGGGTGGGTTCTTGACCACAAAGCCACCCTTGGAACCCACCGGGACGATCACGGCGTTCTTGACCATCTGCGCCTTCACCAAGCCCAGGACCTCGGTGCGGAAATCCTCCATCCGGTCGGACCAGCGTAATCCACCCCGCGCCACTCGCCCGCCACGCAGATGCACACCTTCCATGTAGGGCGCATAGACAAAGATCTCGTAGGCGGGCTTGGGCTCGGGCAAACCGGGAATGCGGGACGAGTCAAACTTGAAGGAGATCCAGGCCTTGACGGCCCCATCCTGCCCTGGCTGGAAAAAGTTGGTGCGCAGGGTGGCCAGGACCAGGGCCAGGAACTGCCGCAGGATGCGGTCGTCATCCAGATTGGCAACCTTTTCCAGATCGGCCTTGATCTCCGCGACCAGGGCCCGCTCGCCGGCCGCCCGGTCTCCGTTGGCCGCCGGATCGAAGCGCAGCTGAAACAAGCTCACCAGCTTGCGCGCCACCGCGGGGTACCCGGCCAAGGTCTGCTCCATGTAAGCCTGGCTGAAGGCCACCCCGGCCTGTTTCATGTATTTCGCATAGGCCCGGAGCAGGGCCACCTCCCGCCAGTTGAAGCGGGCATGGAGGACCAGGCGGTTGAAGTCGTCATTTTCCGCCTGGCTGCGCCAGACGCGACGGAAGGCCTCCTGGAAGACTTCCCGCAGGCCCTCGATCCGTAGCTCGCCCAGATCCCCCGCCACCATGCCGAAGTCGTGGATCCACACCGGCGGGCCGTCTGCCACTTCGATCTCGTAGGGGCGATCCTCCAGCACCCGCACCCCCATGCGCTCCAGGATCGGCAGGCTCACCGACAGCGGCACCGGCTTGCCCCGCTGGAGCAGGCGAAAGCGGAGGTGCCCGGGGGCCGACTCCAGCGGCACGTAAAGGCTCAGGGCCAAGGCCTCGGCGTCGGTGAGGCTCTCCATCAATTCGATGTCCTGCACGGCGGCGCGGACCGCGTGCTCCTCCCGGTAGCCGGCGGGGAAGGCCGCCCGATAGCGGGAAAAGAGCCCGCTTGCCCGCTCCTCGCCACAGTGTTCCAGCAGGGCGGCATGGAGGTCGTCCTCCCAGCGGCGGGCGGCGCGGACCAGCCGGGCTTCCAGGTCCCGCACCTCAAAGGCCGGAGACGCCCCGGGCGCGGTGCGGATCACGATCAGGATGCGGGCGAGCACGGATTCCGAAAGCTGGACCTCGAAGTCCGACGAGTGGCCCTCGAACACCTGCATCAGGATGGCCTGAAAGCGTTGCCGCAGCACCGTGTCGTAGTTTTCCCGCGGGGTGAAGATCAGACAGGAAAAGTAGCGCCCGTAGGGGTCCTGGCGCACGAAGAGGCGGGTCCGCTGGCGCTCGCCCAGGCGCAGAATGCCCATGGCGTGGTCATACAGCTCGTCGTCGCCGATCTGAAACAGCTCGTCCCGCGGGTATTGCTGGAGGATGGTGGTGAGGGCCTTGGCCGCATGGCTGCGGGGCAGAAACCCCGCCCGGGCCATGATATGGGCGGCCTTGCGGCGCAGGAGCGGGATCGCCTCCGGGTTGGCGTGGTAGGCCGTGGAGGTGTACATGCCGAGGAAGCGCCGCTCGCCGATCACCTGGCCGGCGGCATCGAAGCGCTTCACCCCGATGTAATCCAGATAGCCCGGGCGATGCACGGTGGCACGGGTGTTGGATTTGGTGAGGACCAGCAGCCGCGGTTCCTTGGCCCGGGCCCGGATCTCCGCCGGCAGCGCGGAAAAGCCGGCGGATCGCTCGGCCTGGGCTTCCCGCAGCACCCCGAGGCCGCTGCCGGGCACGGCGTCGAGGTGAATCTCGCCCTGGTCCTCCATCAAGCGGTATTCCCGGTACCCCAGGAAGGTGAAGTTCTCGGCTGCCACCCACTCCAGAAAAGCCCGCTCCTCCTCCGTATCCCCCAACTCCTTGGGCACGCCCTGCTGGACCTCGCGGATGCACTCGGCCACCCGCTCCTGCATGGGGCGCCAATCCTCCACCGCAGCGGTGACGTCCCCCAGCACCCGGGCAAGGCCTTGCTCCAGGGCCGCGAGGTCCGCCGCCTCGGTACGGCGCCCGACCTCGACGTGGATCACCGATTCGAAGCGGCCCTCCGGCGCCCCCCGGTCCGCCACCACCCCCACCAGTAGGCCGGCGTCATCGCGCTGGATCTTGATCACGGGATGGATGATGAGATGCTGGGTGAGGCCCTGGCGATTCACTTCCATGGTGATCGAATCCACCAGGAAGGGCATGTCCCGCTGCAGGATCTCGATGACCGTGTGGGTCGACTCCCAGCCGTGCTCCTCCTGACGGGGGTTGTACACCCTGAGCTTGGCCGGCCCGTCCGGGAAACGGCGGGCGAAGTTGAAATGGCTCAACATCGCCCCATAAAGATCCGCGCAGGCGTACTCGGAAATGTCTTCCGGTGCCACCTGGGCAAAGTATTGCCGTCCAAACGCTTCCACCAACTGGGCCTGGTCGGCCGGCAGTTTCTGGCGCAACTGGTTCATGACCGCTTCGACCAATTCCGCCTTGACCGCTTCTTCCTTGTTCATTCGTGTCTCCCTCCACCGGTGTGGTCCGGTTTGTCATGGTGGGCGGCGGGCTGAGGTGCGCTTCACGCCGCCCGGTGTGCGGGGGCTACCTGGGTGCCGGCCCCCTGTCTAATCGATGGGCCTGAATCTGGCGAAGCTGGAATTCCTCCATCACCCGATCCGCCTGTCCCTGCGCCTGGTTCGCCGCCGCCAGCCAGATGCCGCTGTGGCCGTGCACCGCCATCGTCATCGCCCGCAGGGCCTCGCGCCGCAGCCCAGCGTAATGCCGGAGCAGAGCCAGCCGGTCGTCCCCAGGCGGTGCGTAAGGCTCATACTGGGTCAGGTTCAGGATGAGTGTCTCCCAGCGCGGCAGCAACTCCTGCTCGATGCTGCGGGCTGCTTCCGTCCCGGAGAGGCGCTGGCGGCGGACGCCGTCGATGATCAGGTTGTAGCCCAAAATCAGCTCCCGGTCTTCCTCTAGCGTCGTCACGATGAGGGTGTCGAGGAAGTCGGGATCCATCGGCCGAATCGGCGGCTGCCCCGGAATGGCATGATTTGCGGCGGGGGCCGGGGGGTGGGCCGACGGCCAGATCACCAGGAGCGCGGCGGCCAGCCCGCCCAGGGCCATCAGCCGCCCGAACGGGCGGGGCCCCCGCGTGCCGGCGATTCGAGGCGCCAGGGCGTAGCCGAGGACCAGCCCTCCGAGCAAACCCCCCAGATGCGCCGCGTTATCCACGCCGGGCACCACGAACCCCGCGAAAAGGGAAAAGGCGAGGAAGGCCAGCAGGCCCGAGCGCACCCGGCGGAAGACTTCCAGGGGAATCAGGTCCCGCCGCTGGCGCACGGCCACGAGCAGTGCCGCAAAGATCCCGAAAATGGCGCCCGAGGCTCCGACGCTGTTGATGTCCGGGCGCCAAGCGACGCTAGCCACGCTGGCGGTGATCCCCGCGCCGAAGTAGAGGGCGAGGTAGCGGGCCCGGCCAAAGAGGCGCTCGACGATGGCGCCGCCCTGGACCAGGGCCACCATGTTGAGGGCCACGTGGAGCAAACCGCCGTGCACAAACAAGCCCGTCACGAGTCGCCAGGGCTGCGGGCCCAGGGTCAGCAGACCGAAGTTGGACCCCCAGACGATCAAGGCCTCGCCTGAAATGGACCACAGGGAGCGGCTCGCCGCTGCCATGGCCAGGAACAGCACCAAGTTGCATGCCACCAGCGCGGCGGTGGTCGGTGCGACAAGAAAGGAGCGCGGTACCCCCGAGAACGAGCGGTGCAAAAAGGCTTCCGGGCGAGAAGACATGACGAGAGTTTAGCCGACCTCGACAAACCGTGCCGCAAGCCGGGCCAAGGTCGCCGGGACTGCGCTAGGGCGGCGGTGCAGCAGGGGCCGTGTACCACCGCTCCGGCGGCACGACCTTCGGCTGAGGAGCATCACCCAGGTAGTGGGGCGACATGATCTGCACGCCATAGCGATTGAACACATCCTGGACGTGCTCGTGGAGGCGGCTCGTCAGCTCCGCCCGGGTACCCGGCTCGCTGGGCTGGGCCTGGCAGACTAGCCGATACACCGGATAAAAATCGCCCAGGGACGTCTGGAACACCCGGGGAGGCGGTTCCGCCACGATGCCTGGCGTACTCCGGGCGGCCTCCAGCAACATGGCCTGCACCTGGCGCCACGGCACGTCGTAGCCGATGCTGACTGCGGTATCGAGCACGTAGCCGCCCCCGGAATTCCCCCGCGAATAATTGCGGGTCGGCACACCCAGGACGATCGCATTGGGGAGCGAGATCTCCTCGCCCATGCCGCTGCGCACCCGGGTGGTGAACATGCCCAGTTCCACCACCGTCCCCTCCTGCTCACCGATGCGGACATACTCTCCCGGGCGGATAGTGCGGGAATACATCAGGATCAGCCCGGCCGCCGCCTGCCCCACCACGCTAGTCGCCCCGAGGGAAATCATCAGGCCGATCAGCACCGACACCCCCTTGAAAGCTTCGGTCTGGGCGCCAGGGAGATAGGGATAGGCCATGACCAGCGCAAAGATCCACACCAGGGCGGTCGCGATCCGCTGGGTGGGTCCGACCGTGTCGCGATCGAGCCAGCCAATGCTCACGCGGCCCGAGGCCACGCGGTCGAACAAGGGGCGCAGGGTCAGCACCACGGCCCGAGCCACGAAATAAATCATGACCACCACCAGGAGCTTGGGGAGCGCCCCCACCGCGTTCAGGACGAAACCAACTAGAAGATTCACGAAATAGGCGTGCAACTCCTCCCCCCACGTCCGGGTGTAGGGGAAGCGCTCCAGAACGAAGCTGAGCCACCCCAACCCGAGGACCACCAGGGTCAGCCAGTAGGCTCCGCTGATGATGAGGTTGAGGGCTGCCGCCAGACGGTCCCAGCGCAGGAGCGCCGCGCCCGCCACCTGGAAGCGCGCCGCATGGCGTTGCACCAATCGCAGCAGAAAGCCACGAATGGCGCGCCTCCCGCGCCCCAACAGCCACGCCCCGGCAACAGCCAGGAGCGTGACTCCCGCCACCAGGCCGGCTCCCCGCGCCAGCAGCTTCACGTCCCGGCTTTCAGCGACCTCGCTCAAGGCCGTCTCCAACGCCCCGCGGGCCTCGTCCGCGGCCTGCTTAAGGGTCCGACCCGCCAAGGGATCCACGTCGCCCTCGGTGAGCACAAAAATCTGACTGCCCCCTGTCACCAGATAAATGCCGGCCCGGTCGTGGCGGATGTCGACGTCGCGAGGGACCTCTCGGGCCAGGATTCGTTCAAGATTCTCTTCGGCCCGCCGCGCGCGCTCCGCGGGCGAGACCCCCAGCAACGGCACCCGGAAGGTGGTGATCTTTCGGTTGAAGAAGACCAGGTCGCTCCCCGCCTCCGCCGGACTTGCGCCCTGCCCTGGCCCGGCCGCCAAGGGCGCCGCGGCCCGGGCCCCGCCGGCCGACCACCCCGCCAGCAGAAAGAGGACTGCCAATAGAGTCAGCGTCGACCACCGCCCCCACCCCCCCAACCAACGAGCCGACTTCATCGCTTGCGCCCCCTTGACTCCGGCATAGCCCACCGTCAAGGCTGGATGAAACCACGGCCTCGAGAGCATGGAAAGGCCCAGCGGTAGGCGGCGGCCGGGACGCCATCGCCCACGGCGCCGGCGGGCCCGACAAATGAAAACCCCGGCGCCTTTCGGCGCCGGGGTCGTGGGACTCAGGCTGCCGGCCGCAGGGCCGGCGGACCGGGAATTACATTCCCATGTCCATTCCGCCCATGCCACCCATGCCGCCCATGCCCGGCATGCCGGGGGCGGGCTTGTCTTCGGCCAGCTCGCCCACCATGCAATCGGTGGTGAGCATCAGACCCGCGACGGAGGCGGCGTTCTGCAGCGCGGTACGGGTCACCTTGGTGGGGTCCAGCACGCCCATCTCAACCAGATCGCCGTACTCGCCGGTGGCGGCGTTGTAACCAAAGTTACCGGCGCCCTTCACCACTTCATTCACCACCACGGAGGGCTCGGCGCCCGCATTGGCGACGATCTCGCGGAGCGGCTGTTCCATGGCACGCAGCACGATCTTCACGCCGGCGTCCTGGTCGTGGTTGTCACCCTTGAGCTCACCCAGGGTGGAACGAGCACGCAGCAGGGCCACGCCACCGCCCGCCACCACGCCTTCTTCCACCGCGGCACGGGTCGCGTGCAGGGCGTCTTCGACGCGGGCCTTCTTCTCTTTCATCTCGACTTCGGTGGCGGCACCGACCTTGATGACAGCCACGCCGCCGGCCAGCTTGGCCACGCGCTCTTGCAGCTTCTCACGGTCGTAGTCGGAGGTAGCTTCTTCGATCTGCACCCGGATCTGCTTGACGCGAGCTTCGATGCGGGTGGCATCGCCGGCGCCGTCGATGATGATGGTGTTTTCCTTGCCCACTTCGATGCGCTTGGCCTGGCCGAGGTCGGCGAGGGCAGCCTTTTCGAGGGTCAGGCCAACTTCCTCGGCGATGACCTGGCCGCCGGTCAGGACGGCGATGTCTTCCAGCATGGCCTTGCGACGGTCACCGAAGCCCGGAGCCTTGACGGCGCAGGTCTTGAGGATGCCGCGGATGTTGTTAACCACCAGGGTGGCCAGGGCTTCGCCTTCCACGTCTTCGGCCACGATCAGCAGCGGGCGGCCGGCCTTGGCGACTTGTTCCAGCACCGGCAGCAGGTCGCGGATGTTGGAGATCTTCTTGTCAAACAGCAGGACAAAGGGGTTGTCGAGGATGGCAACCTGCTTGTCGGGGTTGTTGATGAAGTAGGGCGACAGGTAGCCGCGGTCGAACTGCATGCCTTCGACGACATCCAGCTCGTTGTTGAGGCTCTTGCCGTCTTCGACGGTGATCACACCTTCCTTGCCGACCTTATCCATGGCGTTGGCGATGATGTCGCCGATGTCGGTGTCGGAGTTGGCGGAAATGGAGCCCACCTGGGCGATTTCCTTGTTGGTGGAGCAGGGCTTGGAGAGCTTCTTCAGCTCTTCCACGGTGGCGGCGACGGCCTTGTCGATACCGCGCTTGAGGTCCATCGGGTTCATGCCGGCGGCCACGAACTTCATGCCTTCGCGGACGATGGACTGGGCCAGCACGGTGGCGGTGGTGGTGCCGTCACCGGCCACGTCGGAGGTCTTGGAAGCGACTTCCTTGACCATCTGGGCGCCCATGTTCTCGAACTTGTCCTTCAGTTCGATTTCCTTGGCGACGGACACACCGTCCTTGGTCACTGTGGGGGCGCCGAAGGAGCGCTCCAGCACCACGTTGCGGCCCTTGGGGCCCAGGGTCACCTTGACGGCGTTGGCCAGGATGTTGACACCAGCGACCATGCGCTCGCGGGCGGAATCACCAAATTTGACGTCTTTAGCAGCCATTCATGTACTCCTTGAATTCGTTGAGGTTGGAAACGCGGGAGGCGATCAGCCCTCGACCACGCCCATGATGTCTTCTTCGCGCATGACCAGCAGTTCCTGGCCTTCCACCTTGACGGACTGGCCGGCGTATTTGCCGAACAGCACCCGGTCGCCGGCCTTGACGGCCATGGGGCGAACGTCGCCGCTTTCGAGGATCTTGCCGTTGCCCACGGCAATCACTTCGCCCTGGTCCGGCTTCTCACCGGCGGAATCGGGAATGACGATACCGCTGGCAGTGGTACGCTCGGCTTCGATGCGCTTGACGATCACGCGATCATGCAAGGGACGGATTTTCATTGAGGAACTCCTTCGAGATTTGAACCGGCGAGCCATGCCCGCCCACAGTCAATCCAAACAGCCGGGTCGGCCCGGCTGTTAGCACTCCCGTTTAACGAGTGCTAACAGGGGCGAATAATAGGGACGGCCTTAGCCCTTTTCAAGGGCGAAGCGAGACATTTTTTTGATCTGCGACACGCTGGCGGAAATTGGTGCCGGGGCTCACTGAGTTCTAAACACTTTCTTACCCCGTCATGGACGGGCAAGCCGACTCTTTGACCCTGTCGGGATCTGAGCAGACCCATTCGCCATCGTGATGACGCATAAGCCAACCGACCTGCCGACCCGTGCTCCTCGGCCAGCGCCGACCGCATTCCTCCGAAAGCAGGTAGCGATGAGACGTTCGAAGCACCGCCTGAGCCGACTTCAGGGCTCACACGAAACCAGGCGGCAGTACGGTAGGACCGACCGCTCAGGGACGAGCCGTGCCGATTGGCAGGTAACGTCCGCACCGTAGGACGGCGCCCAAACCATTGCAGGCCGTCGAAGACTCGAAGCGCCAACGGCACATTGGGAAGCGAAGACGCTTTTTGGTCGTTCGCCGGGAAGCCCGAAAAGCAACTTTGGCGCTCGGGCATTTCGCTGCCGAAATTCGGCCAGACTTTAGCGAGGTCTATTTGCTCTTGAGCTTGCGGTAGATCAGCAGCAGGAGCATGGCGCCGAGAACTGCGCCGATCAGGCCGGTGGCCATGCCTTGCAGCCCGAGCAAGCCGAACACCAAGCCCCCCACCCAAGAGCCTGCAATCCCCAGCAGGATCGTCACGAACCAACCGCCGGGGTCCGGCCCCGGCATGAGGAACTTGGCCACCGCGCCAATGATCAGCCCGACCACCGCCGCGATCAGTATCCCCATCACGCCGCCGATGGCGGCCCCCACCGTTGCTTCCATGCTTCGCCTTTCAAAACTCTGCCCCCCCGGGAACCATGGCGGCCGGGGGATCCGACCGATCCGTTTAGCGGCGCGCGCGCCGGGCCACCCACCACGCCACCGGCGCCGCCAGGATAAAAGCAATGCCCTGGAATATCGGCGCCAAAACCACCCCGATGGCGCTTTGCGCGTCCGGGTGCCAAACAATGGCATCGGCCAGGATGGCGATGCCGGCGACCGCCACCAGGATGGCGGTCACGCACCAGGCCAGGAGCGGCTTGCCACGTCGCCACAAGGCGCGCAGCAGCAGCGCCAGGGCGGCGTGAGGCGCCGTCAGCCAGGCGGCCAGAAACGCCGTGGCGCCCGCGCCATCGGGCCGCAACGCGACCACGAATCCCAGGCTGCCGAACGCCGCGGCGAGCAGCCCGTACAGGGTCATGCGCAGGACCCGGGGCGCCGCTGGCGGCGCCGGCTTATCCACCGAACACGACGGCTTCCGGAATTTCGTAGCGCTCGTGGCCGGCGCGGATCATGTACAGATCGGATTCCTTGGTCGTCTTGAACGACATGTCGCCATCGGCCTGGCTCAGATCCGCGCCCACCGCCTCGCCATTTTCGAAGGTGATGAAGCGCGTCTTGCCACTGGGCAGATTGACCTTGACCGTGGCGCTGCCGTTAGGCCCGCGCGCCACCTGAAACTTGCACTGATGCATCGGCTGGCCCTTGAATTCGGCACAGGGGATTTCGCCCCGCGCATCAAAATGGCCCTGGCCGGCGCGCTCCGAGTGGGAGGCCCGCCCCGCCGGAGCGCCCGTTGCGCCAGCAATGCCGATGGTCAGATCGTAGCGCGCCCCCTCGTTGCGGCGGGCGGCGCTGCGCATCAGGTAGGTCCGCACCGTATATTCGCCATCGACGGAAAGCGTGCCGGAAAACTCATTGCCGGAGGTCGAGCCGACGAAGATCGCCTCGCCGCTCGAACCCGGCGGCAACACGTTGAAATAGGCCGCGTCGTTGCTCGGCTTGAAGCTCACGCTCATGACCTGGCCGGCCTTGGCGCGCAGCACGTAATCCACCGTCTGGTCGCCCTTGAGGGTGCCCTGGATGCGGGCCGAGCTCGCCCCCTTGGCGAAATGCACCGGCTGGGTCTGGATGCCGGCCCAGGATGGGGCGGCAAGCGATGCGGCTACGATGGCGGCCGCCAAAATCCAATTCTTCATGCGAGTTCCAGACTGCTTTGTTTGCAGAGGGGCGAAGCTCCCGTCTCGCCGGTCTGGCGCCCCCTTGCGTTCAATAGAATGCACCCGACTGGTTACTGCTTCTTGCAGGCCTGCCAGCCGTCTTCGTAATCCTGGCTGTGGCGGCTGCGGTCGTAGGAGCCCATCTTGGCGTCTGAGCAGCCGCGTTTCCAATGCTTGTTGTGGTGGCCGGAAGTCGGCGCAGGCCCGGCGGCCTGTTTCTTACAGGCTTGCCAGCCGTCTTCGTAGGCGGAGCTGTGTTTGCTGCGGTCATAGGAGCCCATCTTGGCGTCCTCGCAGCCACGGTCATAGGCGCGACCAACGCCTTCTTTCTCGGCCGCTTCTTGGGGCTTGCAAGCCTTCCAACCATCCTCGTAGGCGGAACTGTGCTTGCTGCGGTCGTAAGAACCGTTTTTGGCGTCGTCGCAACCCCGATCATAGGCGCGCCCCACGTCTTCAGCGGAGGCCGCTGATGCGCCGAACAGGCCGGCGGCCAGCAGGAGCGTGCCGCACAGTAAGGCATAGCGGGGTTTAGATCTGGAATTCATGGACGGATGGCTCCTCATTTGGTGCTGCGGGAATGATAGAAAGGTAAGAATAGTCCCATAATCTGGCGGCGACCACCTCTCCTGCGTCCGCGAGCATCCGCACCCCGGGGTGCGGATGCGCGACCGAGGGGCGGCCGGGTGCCGCTCGATTCCGGCCGGTTCGGGCACTGGGCGGCAAATCGTCCGACGTCAGAACTTTTTCCGAGCGGTCACCGCTTCTTGCATGCCTGCCAGCCGTCCTCGTAGGCCGAGCTGTGCCGGCTGCGGTCGTAGGAGCCCATCTTGGCGTCCTCGCAGCCCCGGTCATATTCACGCCCCACGTTTTGAGGGGGCGCCGTGCTTTCGCCATCCTCGGCGACCACCAGCGCAAAGTGGGACCACTTGAAAATGCCGCCCGTCGGCAGATCGGTGAACCGGACATGCTCCGGCCCGTGCATCCAGTCGGCACTGCCACGCTTGCCGGCAAACAGGAAGGGCTCGGCGTGGCCCATCTTCACCGAGAAAATGGTGTTGTCCCCGCTCATAGACTGCTTGACCTTGCAGGTGCCCTCATAAAGGGTTTTGTCGACCTCGGTATTCGTCAGCTTGCAGGTGGCCGTTTCCTTGAAGGTCTGCGCCTGCGCACCGCCTGCAAAAACCAGTGCGACGGAAACGCCGACCACCATTTGTTTGAAATTCATGCATGACTCCTTACGGTGAAAGAAAGTCTGGCTCTGCGTTTCGACGTCGCGGCCGGCTTCGGGGCCGCAGACGTCATCCGCCAGATGAGCGGCCCGGCTGGCGCCCATCAGCCGGCCTTGCGCCGGCGGGCCAGGCCCATCCCCATCAGGCCCAGCGCAGCCAGGGCCAAGGAGCCGGGTTCAGGCACGGTGACGGGGTCTGCGAGCAGGAGGTTGGGGCCGAAAAAGCCGGCGCCATTAGCGAAGGTTGGCGCATCAGCCGACAGTCCGAGGAGGGTAGGATTGTCTACGAACCGGCCGTCCCCGAACGTCACGCCGGAAGCCGTGTTCACAGTGCCCCGAAGGCTCAGATACGAGTCGGTGTCGTTATTGGTTCCACCTGCTGGCTCAAGGTAATACGCGCCAATGAAATACGTACCGGCAGCCAGGTTCACGGGACCGGCGAGGGACTCAAACCGCCAAGCCGAATCGACGGTCTGCGCCCAATCGAGGGCCGTGGAACTCAGCACGGTGTCCTGGCCCGTACCGCTGCCCACGTCAATACTGGCAAGCGCGGTGCCGCTGCTGTTCCACAACCACACTCGGTGTGCGTCAATCAGGCCGTCAGCGCCCAGATCCCAGACGCCCAGGGCGGTCACCGTCATGGCTGAGCTCAGAGTGAAGTCGTAACCGACGATCTTCGACGTGCCGTCTGTGGGTGTTCCGATTCCGGTGCTGTTCGTAGCATCCAGCAGCAATTCCGCCTGAGCCGGCGCGCACACGGCGGCAGTGGTAACGAGGGCGAGGCTGGAAAGCGCGGTGCTCAATTTCATGGTGATGTCCTTTGGGTGCTTTCGGTAGGGGGAATGGGCTGGATGGCCGAGTCGGTGAGCGGCCGTAGCACGGCTCAGGGTTAGTCGTGCTACGGAGAAGCAGCATCCATGCCATGTGAGAAATTTTCATGAAAAACCGTGCGTTACGTCACAGCGCCGGGCGGGCGGATGGGGTAATGACAAATTTACCGAGCCGGGATTTTCCTGACTTGACGACCCGCCCGAGCCCCAGGGCGAATGCATAAGCCCTTGTTGTGCAACGCGCTTTCGTCGCGCCGGGGCGGGCGCGGCGCTTGCGGCGGGGCGGGGTGGCGCGTAGCGCCGGCTGGGCGGTGAAAGGTCGGTCGACGTCAGGACTTCCCCGCTACCGGCGATGCCCCCGGCATCGGACAATGCGGGCCCCGGCGCCCCCGGCTTGCCCCGCCGCGCGGCGCAGCCGACCATCCTCAAACCGGGCGGCGCGCTGCGGCCTCGATTTTTGTTACCGATCCGGCGGGCACCGACGGCGCGGCGCGAGGTCTCACCTGGAATCTGCCCCGCCCCGTCCACCATGCCAACACCGCCCACCCCCACCGCCGCCCCGCCCGATCCCGCCCGCCCGTGCTGCCCCGCCTGCGGCGGCACGACCTTCCTGCGCGTGCGGCGGCGGCTGGTGGATCGCATCCTGAGGTGGTTCCGCCCGGTCCACCGCTTTCGCTGCGACACCGCCCGTTGCGGCTGGGAAGGCAACTTTCCGCAGGGCGCCATGGGCCAGGCGGACACGCACCGCAACTACCGGCCATGAAGCCCTAGGACTCGGGTGAAATGAGGCCGGCGCGGATGGCGAAGCGGACGAGGCCCGGCAGGTCGTTGATGCCGAGCTTCTCTTGCAGGCGGGCGCGGTAGGTTTCCACGGTCTTGGGGCTGATGCCCATGGCCTCGGCGATCTCTGCCATTTTCTGGCTCTGGGTGATGCGTTGCAGGACTTCGCGCTCGCGCTCGCTGAGGGTGTTGAGCTCCATCAGGGCGCTGACCGTCTTTTCGCGGGGCGACAGGGCGGCAGCCGAGAATGGCTTGCGCTCCCCGGCCACGGCGGCGTTGATGGCCGCCACCAATTGGTCGATGGGCTGGTTCTTGCGCACGTAGTACAGCGCGGCGGCGCCGCGCATGCGCTGCCGGTAGTGGGCGTTGCCGTACATCGACAAGGCCAGGATGCGGGTGTCGGGCAGCGCCGCGCTGATCTGCCGGGCGGCTTCGACGCCGTCCATTTCCGGCATCTCGACGTCGAGCAGCACCACCTGCGGCGCGAGGCGCAAGGCCAGCTCCACGGCCTCGCGGCCGGTGCCGGCTTCGCCGACGATCTGCCAGCCGGGTTGCTCCTTGAGCAGGGCGGCCAGCCCCTGGCGAAACAGGACGTGGTCATCGGCAATAAGGATGCGCAGGGTCATGCAGACTCCTGGGCGGGGGGTGACGGAAGGCCGGATGCGGGGACCAGGGCGGGCGGCGGGCAAGGCACTTGCAGGCTGACGCAACCGCGGCCGGGGGCGGAGTCGATGGCGAGGGTGCCGCCCAGCAGGGCCAGCCGCTCGCGCACGCTGAACAGGCCGAAGCCGCCGCCGGGGCGGTCGCGCTTGACGGCCTGGGAGGGAAAGCCACGGCCGTCGTCTTCGACCTTCAGCACCAGCCGCTCGGACAAATGGCTTAAGGCGATGCGCCCGTTGCGGGCGCCGGCATGCTTGATGACGTTGTAGACCAGTTCGCGCGCGCACTGGAACAGCACGATGGCGTGCTCCTGCGGCAACGCGACGGGCTCGCCCTGGAAGCTGAAGGCCACGCCGTAACGCGCGCTGGCGTGCCCAGCCAGCCATTCCAGCGCGGCGGCGAGCCCGCTTTGAAAGAGCATGGGCGGACTGAGCTCGAATTGCAGGGTCTGGAGTTCTTCCAGCGTCTTTTGCATCAAACCCAGGCAGGAGCCGAGCCGCTCGGTGGCGGCGCCTGGCGCGACGGCGGCACTGAGCTGGAGCTGGGCCAGAGCGAGCTTCTGCATCGGGCTGTCGTGAAGTCGGGTGGCCAGTTGGTGGCGCTCGCGTTCCTCGACCTGGCTGAGTTCGCGCGCCAGGTGGCGCAGGCGGGTGTTGCTGCGCTTGAGCCGCAGGCTGCGCTCGGCGAAGACCCCCAGCAGAATCAGCGCCGCCACCCCCGCCAGCGTCCACAGCAAGGTGGTGTCGATCCGGTGCTCGTAGCGGATCGAGATCCATTCATCGTAGATGGCGGCGCGCTCGTGCGCGGGGATCACGTCGAGCCCCTTTTGCAGGATGCCGGCGAGGATCGCCCAATCCGGCCGTACGGCCATGCCGAGCTGATAGACGAAGGGCGTCTCGCCGGCCACCTTGACCTGCGTGTAGCCGAATTTGCCGATGTAATAGCTGGTGGTGACGAGGTTGCCGATGAAGGCCACCGCCTGGCCGTCAGCGAGCTGGCGCAGGGCTTCGCGGGTGTCGTCGGCCGGTACGAGTTCGATATCGGGCCAGGCGGTTTCGAGCCAGTGCTGCACGGCCTCGTTGCGCACCACCAGCACCCGCTTGCCTTTGAGCGCTCCCGGGCCGCCGATGAAGGCGACGTCCGCCGCGGAGAAGATCGCCGCCGGGAAGGACAGGTAGGGCGCGGTGAAGGCCATCTGCCGCAGCCGCTGCGGGTTGGCCGCGATGGCGGGCAGCAGGTCGATCGCCCGGCTGTCCATCCGCGCCAGCACCTGCGTCCAGGTCGCGCCGGGAACGAACTCGAAACGCAGGCCGAGCATGTCGCCGAGACGCGCCAGGTAGGCCACCGACATGCCCCGGGCGGCGCCGTCCGCGTCGATGAACTCGATGGGCGCCCAGGTCGGGTCGACCGCCACCCGCAGCACCGGATGCGCGGCGAGCCAGGCCCGCTCTTCTGGCGTCAGCGAGGGGGTCGGCGTGCCGAAACGGCTCAGGTAATCGACGCCGAACCAGCGCCGCCGCAACGCATCGAGCGCGTCGCGGTCGATGGCCGCCAGCCCCTTGTTGAGAATGCCGACGAGGGGCGCGCGGTCCTTGCGGATCGACATCACCAGTTGGCCCTCGGTCTCCTGGATGATCCGGGTCGGGACGATCTGAACTACCCCGTTGCTGGCCCGCCAGTACTCGAACGAAAAGCCCCCGACGGCGGCATCGATCTTGCCCTCGACGAGTTGCTGCGCCAGCGCCGCGTAACCGGCCACCGGCACCGCGCTCACCCCCGGCACCTGCGCCAGCAAGCGCTGGATGCGCAGCGTCTCGCCCAGGTAGCCGACGCGCTTGCCGCGCAGCGTGTCGAGTGTCGACGTCACCGCGCTGCCGGCAGCCGCCGCCGCATCCGGCGTGCGCAGGAAGACAAAATCCTTGCTGACGGCGATCGGATCCGTGAAATCGAAGCGCGGCCTGCGCTCATCGAGCGGCGCGGTCACCGTCAGGCCGTCGATCTCGCCGGCTTCGGCGCGCTTGACCATGTTTTGCCATGGGCCGGCCTCGATCCGGATCTGGGTGCCCAACTGGCGATTGATGAGGTCAAGCTGCTCGACGGCGAAGCCGCTCATCGGGGCGCCCGCACGCTTCACGATGTAGGGCATCCAGTCCTCGCCGGCCCCCAGCACGATGCGCGGATGCGCGGCGAGCCAGGCGCGCTCGGCGGGCGTGAGGAGGTCCGGCGTTGCTAAGGCCAGCGCCGGCAGCGCACCCAGGGCCAGCCAGAGCAGGGCAACGAGCTTGGCGACGGCAGAAATAAGGCGGGAGTTCAGCAAGCGTAAAACCCCATGTCCGGGAAGCGTGCCTCAGGCGTGCGGCGAAAAATGCGGCCGTCGAGGGTCGGGAATCACGCAACGCGCAAGAGATAGAAGACGTGCGGAGCCGAGAGCGGGCCCAACCGTAGCAAACTTATTCCAAACTCAATGTCAGGAGAAGCCTGACAGGCGCGCCCCGGCCGGCGGTTCCAGACGGCAGGGCATCCGCCCTGACGGCGGGAAGCCCTGCCGCTTGGCGTGCATGAAAATCAATCTATTGAAATGCCGGGGAAAACCAGTAACGCAGCGCGGCTGCGGCGGAATCTGAAATCATGCCCCCGGCACAATCCGCCCAAAAATAGCAGGGTGAGCACCCTGCTCTGCGGACCCCGCCGGTCTACTCGTCGAAGGCGTGGATGAAATCCCGGATCCGGGGATAGATCTGGCGATTCCAGCGCTTGCCGTTGAACACCCCGTAGTGGCCCACCCCAGCCTGCAGGTGGTGCTGCTTGCGGTAGGGGGCCAGTTTGCTGCACAAGTCATGGGCGGCCAGGGTCTGGCCGATGGAGCAGATGTCGTCCTTTTCCCCCTCGATGGTGAATAGCGAGGTGCGACGGATGGCGCCGGGGTTCACCAGCCTCCCCTTGTAGTGGAAGCAGCCGCGGGGCATGTCGTATTCCTGGAACACCGCGCGAATCGTCTGCAGGTAGAACTCGGCCGGCAGGTCCATCATCGCCAGATATTCCTCGTAGAACTCCTTGATCCCCGCGGCTTTGGCCAGATCCCCCTGGGCATAGTGCCGGTACATGTCCCGGTAGGAGTCTGCATGGCGCCCCAGATTCATGCTCATGAAGGCGGAAATCTGCAGAAAGCCGGGATAGACCCGGCGCATCCCTCCCCGGTAACGCAAAGGGACCACTCCGATGAGGTTGCGCTCGAACCATTCAAAGGGCTGGCTGGTGGCCAGCCTATTCACCTCGGTGGGATTGACCCGACAGTCGATGGGACCGGCCATGAGGGTCATGCTGCGGGGCTGGGCGGGATGCTTGTCTTCCGCCATCACCGCCACCGCCGCCAGGGTCGGCACGGTCGGCTGGCACACGGCCACCAGATGCACCCCCTCCCCCAGCCAATCCACGAAACCGATGATCTGGCCAATGAAGGCATCCAGGTCGAAGGCCCCAGCCGAGAGGGGAATGTCCCGCACGTTGTGCCAGTCGGTCACGTACACGTCATGATCCACCAACAGCGTCTGCACCGTCCCCCGCAGCAAGGTGGCGAAGTGGCCGGAGACAGGGGCAACAAGCAGCACCTTAGGCTCAGCGGGAGCGCCGATCTTCCGGAATCGCTGGAGGGTGCAGAAGGGCGTGCGGTGGACAGCTTCTTCCACCACTTGCAAAGGGCCCGCGTCGGTCTCCACCGAGGTGATGGCGAAGGGCGGGCGCTCGTGGGAGAGACCCGTGAGGGCCAGCACCTCGCAAGCGGCCAGGCCCTGAAGCAACCAGCGGTTGTCGGGAAACCAATGCAGGGCATGCTGAAACCAGGGAGCCAGGGCCCGGGCAATCCCACGGGACGGGGCCGTGAGATCGTCCAAGGCTTGGTAGCCTTGGTAATGGAGGGCCGGGGTGTAGGTGCTCATGGGGGGTGTCCTCGAGGATCGGCCAATTTTCCAAGCACTAGGTATGCCACGGAGCTTTGGGTCATTGGCATGGCCCTTGCTGAAAATGACTCCCCTCGCTCGACAGGAAACCCCGCACCATGCCCTCCGCCACCCTCACCCTGAGCAGCAAGAACTACTCCTCCTGGTCGCTGCGTGGTTGGCTGCTATGCCGCTTCGCCGGACTGCCGTTCGAGGAGCGCATGGTGGAAACGGATGACGCCTCGGCGCGCGCCGAGCTCTTGCTGCTGTCCCCTTCGGTCCTCGTGCCGCGCCTCACCCACGGGGAAGTGGAGGTGTGGGACACCCTGGCGATCGCCGAATATCTCGACGAAATTCTTCCCGATGCTCAGTTGCTGCCTGCCGATCGAGCAGCTCGCGCCCATTGCCGGGCCATCTGCGGCGAGATGCATTCGGGATTTTCCGCCCTGCGCTCGGCCTTGCCCATGAACCTGAAAGCCCATTACCCGAATTTCACGGTGTGGTCCCGCGCCAAAGGCGACATCCAGCGCATCGTGGACATTTGGCGGAATTGCCTGGAGATCTACGGCGGCCCCTACCTTTTCGGCTCACACAGGGGTATGGCCGACGCCATGTATGCGCCGGTAGCCACTCGCTTCCTGACTTACGACGTCGCCCTGGATTCGGTCTGCGCGGCCTACTGCCAAACGATCATGGCCATGCCCGAAATGCAGGAATGGCTGGGCGCCGCCCGCCAGGAGCCGGATGACATCGAAGAGCTGGAGGTGGAATTCTAGGCTCGGGCCCATGGCGCGGAACGCCATGCTCGAGAAACTGACTGCACCGCTTCGCCGGGCGTGGCGGGGCTTTTCCGCCGCTCACCTTCGGCTTGGGTCAGTGGGCGTCCCAATTTTTAGCCCCCCCTCCTCGACCCGTCGCTGAATTAGGCCCCCCAACCGTCTCGGCATCCACCCCGGCCAATCGACTCGGGGACTTTCCTTCCAGGGTGCGGGAAAAGCCCTCACGGGTCCGCACCATACCAGTGCCCGCCGCAAGCCGATGGTGCGTCAGATCCCAAAAAGCTGGTTGGTGAAATGGGCGAATCGGGGGAGATTGTGGATTCGCGCGGCGGCGCAGCCCCCCACCAAGGTTCCAGCCGCTCTCGGAATGCTGCGGCACAATGCAGTGCGCATCGCCAGCTTGCCGAATTGACGCCCCCGCCCCCCTGCCGCCAGGAGAACGCCATGCACGAGGAATTTTTCGAAATCACCCAGCGCTTCTGCGGCCCGCCGCGCTCCGGTAACGGCGGCTACGTAGCGGGCCGCATCGCCCGCCACCTTCCCGGAAGCGTCGCGGTCCGCCTCAAGGCCCCGCCGCCCCTGGGAAGCCGTCTGCGCCTGACAAGCTCGGACGAAGAGGCCCGGCTGTTCGAGGGCGACACCTTGATCGGGGAAGGCCGGACGGCGGCGCTGGATCTGACTCCCCCCGCGCCCCCCAGTTTCGAGGCGGCCACGGCGGCCTCCGCGGGCTTTCTCGGGTTTCGCTCCCACCCCTTTCCTGGCTGCTTCGTCTGTGGTCCGGCGCGGGAACCGGCGGATGGGCTGCGGATCTTCCCGGGCCCGACCGATGGCGCTGGCACCCTGGCCGCCCCCTGGGTGCCGGACGCATCGCTGACCGCCGACGCCGGAAACATCGGCGCGGAATTCCTGTGGGCCGCCCTGGACTGCACGGGCGGCTTCTCTGTGTATCCCGCCCCGGCCGGGAGCGCGCTGGTGCTCGGCGAGTTGTGTGCGGACATCCTCGACGCCCCGGTGGTGGGGGAAGCCTGCGTGGTCCTTGGCTGGCCCCTGGGCAGCGAAGGCCGCAAACGCTTTGCCGGCTCCGCCATTTACGGCGCCGACCGCCGGGTCATCGCCCGGGCCCGGGCGGTCTGGGTGCAGGTGCCCCTCACCACCTGGGCGTGATCCGCCCCCCAAAGAGAGCCAAATCGTGAATCGCAGTCCTGAGAAATCCTCCGCCTCCTGCGCGGTGTGCCACCGACACTTGCCCTTGGGTCAGCTCGTTCCGGGTGCCCTGGTTCGGGACAACATCGCCGCCGAAATTCGCCAGGATGTGCCCGACTGGTCGACCGAACAGCAAATCTGCCGCAGCGACCTGGAGCACTACCGGGCCCGTTACGTTCATTCCCTGCTGGTGTCGGAACGGGGCGAGCTGAGCGCCCTGGAACACGCCGTCGTGGAAAGCATCGAGCGCCACGGCACCCTCGCCGCCGACATAGACAGTGATTACCAGGATGCCTGGACCCTGGGGGAGCGCCTAGCCGACCGGATTGCGCGCTTTGGCGGCAGCTGGGCCTTCCTGATCTGCTTTTCGCTCTTCATCTCGGGCTGGATTGCCCTGAACTCCCTGGTGCTGTTCTGGAAGCCAGCGGACCCTTACCCCTTCATCCTGCTCAATCTGCTGTTGTCCTGCCTGGCCGCCGTGCAGGCTCCGGTCATCATGATGAGTCAGAATCGGCAGGAGGCCAAAGACCGCCTGCGTGCCCGCAACGACTATCAGGTGAATCTGAAGGCCGAGTTGGAAATTCGCCACCTCCACGAAAAGATCGACCATTTGCTCTCCCACCAGTGGGAACGCCTGGTGGAAATTCAGGAGGTCCAGCTCGATCTCCTCGCCGAACTGCGCCGGGGCCGCTAACGCCGGCGGCGCTGGGCCGCGATCTGGCGGGAGAGCAGGACCAGCGGCAGGAGCCCCACGACCACGATGGCCAAGGCCGCGGTGGAGGCTTCGGCAAGGCGTTCATCCGAAGCCAGGGTGTAGGCCTGGGTGGCGAGGGTGTCGAAATTGAAGGGCCGCATGACCAGGGTGGCGGGCAGTTCTTTCATCACATCCACGAACACCAACAGCCCCGCGGTGAGCAGACTGCCCCGGAGCATGGGCCCGTGCACCCGCCGCAGGGTCTCCCAGCGGCCGGCGCCGAGACTGCGGGCGGCGTCGTCCATGCTCGGCGTGATCTTTCCCAGACCCGCCTCGACGGTCTGCAGGCCCACGGAAAGAAAGCGCGCGAGGTAGGCATACACCAGGGCCGCCACGCCCCCGGTCAGAAGAAGCCCCGGATTGCTGCCGGTCAGGGCTTCCAGCGCCGCCGCCAAGCCATGGTCCAGCCGGGTGACAGGGATCAGCACCCCCACCGCGATGACCGATCCGGGCACCGCGTACCCCAAGCCCACCATCCGGTTGAGCGCCTGGGGCAGGATCGACGGATGCAGCCGAGCGGCATAGGCCAGGAGCAAGGCCAGGAACATCCCGCACAACGCCGTGAATCCCGCGAGGGAAAAGCTGTTCCAGGCCAGGGCCAGGAATCGAGGGCCGAATTGGGCGTCCCCCTCGACGAGGGCCATGCGGAGCAACAAGCCGCCAGGCAGCAGGAACCCAAAGGTCAACGGCACGAGGCAGATCAGGCAGGCGCTCCAACGCGCCCAGGGGCCCAGCACGCGCTGGGGGGCGCCGTGCAACTGGCGAACGGTGTCGTGAAAGCGGGCCCGGCCGCGGCTGAGTCGCTCGAGCACCAGGACCCCCACCACGAAGCTCAACAACGCCGCGGACAACTGCGCCGCCGCCTGGCGATCGCCGAGGGAGAACCAGGCCCGGTAGATACCCGTGGTAAAGGTTTGAACCGCAAAATACGAGACGGTGCCGTAATCAGCCAGGGTCTCCATGAGCGCCAGCGCCATGCCTGCCACCAGGGCCGGGCGCGCGAGGGGAAGCGACAGGCGGGCAAAGGCGGCCCAGGGTCCAAGCCCGAGGAGCCGCCCGGCCTCGATCACCCCAGGCGCACGCTCCAGAAAAGCCGTCCGGGCGAGCATGTAGACGTAGGGATAGAGGACGAAGGTAAACATCGCCACGGCGCCACCCACGCTACGCACGTCGGGAAACCAATAGTCGGCCGCGCGCCAGCCAAAGGCAGCGCGCAGGGCGGATTGCACTGGCCCGACGAACTGCAGGAAGTCGGTGTAGACATAGGCCATCACGTAGGCGGGCACGGCCAAAGGCAGCACAAGGGCCCATTCGAACATCCGTCGGCCGGGAAACTCGTACATGGCGGTGAGCCAAGCGCTGGCCACCCCCACCACGGCCACCCCCACGCCGACCCCAAGGCACAGGATGAAGGTGTTCGCCACATATTCGGGCAGCACGGTGGCGGCCAGATGACGCCAGGTATCGCTGCCCGCGCCTCCGAGTACAGCCAGGAAAACGGCCAGCACCGGCACGGCCAGCAGCCCGCCGACCACGCAGCTCGCCATCAGCAGGCCCGACGGCCGCCCCACCCCAACCTGCCCTGTGCTACCCCTCATTCGACCTGAAATCCCCTTCGCTCGCCTCGGGCCGACGAGCTTGCATACGATCCCCGGCTGGCCGCAAATTATAATGGATCGCATTCGCATCTCATCGAAGCCCATGGCACAACTCCAAATTTCCGGCCTCAGCCTCGCCTACGGCGACCATCCGGTCGTAAAAGGCCTTGATCTCCATCTGGAATCGGGCCAGATCGGTTGCCTCCTGGGCCCCTCCGGATGCGGCAAAACCACCGTGCTGCGATGCGTGGCCGGATTCGAGGCGGTCCAGGCCGGCGAGATCCGCCTTGGCGGCGTGGCAATTTCCCGTCCGGGGTGGTCAGAGGCGCCGGAGGCGCGGCGCATCGGCATGGTTTTTCAGGACTACGCCCTGTTCCCGCATCTGAGCGTCAGGGACAACGTCGCATTCGGGCTGCGTGGCCTTGCGGCGCCGGAACGGGACGCCCGCACCCAGACCCTGCTGGCCACGGTCGGGCTCGCCAGCCAGGGGCAAAAATACCCCCACGAACTTTCCGGCGGCCAGCAACAACGAGTCGCCCTGGCGCGAGCCCTGGCCCGCAAGCCCGCCTTGCTCCTCCTGGACGAGCCGTTTTCCAACCTGGACATCGAGCTGCGGGAGCGGCTTTCGTACGAGGTGCGGGACATCATCAAGGAAGCCGGCACCACGGCGATTCTGGTCACCCACGACCAGCACGAAGCCTTCGCCGTCGCCGACGAGGTGGGCATCATGCACGAGGGCGTCATCCAGCAATGGGATAGTCCCTACAATCTCTACCATCGGCCGGCCAATCGCTTCGTCGCGGATTTCATC
This sequence comes from Zoogloeaceae bacterium, assembly GCA_016791005.1. Lineage (GTDB taxonomy): Bacteria > Pseudomonadota > Gammaproteobacteria > Burkholderiales > Rhodocyclaceae > JAEUNX01. The sequence goes on along the minus strand of JAEUNY010000125.1, from coordinate 10,267 downwards.
GGCCAGGGAGTTTTCGTGCAGGGGACGGTTTTAAGCGATCACCAGGTCGAAGTCGAGTTGGGCACCCTCACCAGCATCATTCCGGTGGCGTGCGGGCCGGGTTGCGCCGCCTGCGGAAAGTCCTGCCGGGTCGATGTCCTCCTGCGGCCCGACGACGTCGTCCATGACGACCGCAGCAGCCTGACCGCCGAGGTGACCCACAAGGCCTTTCGCGGCGCCGACATTCTCTACACCCTCCGTCTGGCCTCCGGCGCGCGGGTCCTTTCGCTGGTGCCCAGTCACCACAACCATGCCCTGGGCGAGCGGATCGGCATCCGCCTGGATGTGGATCACGTGGTGACCTTCCCGCCCACGGCGCCGCCCGTTGCTCTGTTCGTACCGGAAGGCGCCAGCAACATGGCCCGCCATTAGCCTTCGATGATCCCCTGGCTGGTCGGCCCGCCCCACTTTCCACCGCTCAGCGCGGCCCTGCGGAACCCGAACGGACTCCTCGCCGCCGGGGGCGACCTCACCCCGGACTGGCTCATCGAGGCCTACCGCCACGGCGTCTTTCCCTGGTACAACGACGGGGAGCCCATCCTGTGGTGGAGCCCCGACCCGCGGATGATCCTCTACCCCGCCCAGGTCCGGATCTCCCGCAGCCTGCGGCGGGTGTTGCGCCGCGGTGACTATGAGGTTCGCTGTGACAGCGCGTTTGCCGAGGTGCTGCAGGCCTGCGCCGCCCCCCGTCACCCGGGCGGCGGCACCTGGATCACGGAAGAAATGCGCGAGGCTTACCTCGCCATGCATGAACTGGGCTACGCCCACAGTGTCGAATGCTGGCGAAACGATGAACTCGTGGGCGGCCTTTACGGAATGGCCTTTGGCGCGGCATTCTTTGGCGAGTCCATGTTCTGCCGGGTGACCGACGCCTCGAAGATCGCCCTGGCCCACCTGGCCCGCCATTTAGATCGAAAAGGTTTTGCCGTGATTGATTGCCAAATGCAAACCGCCCACTTGGCTTCACTGGGCGCCGAGAGCATCCCCCGCGCCGAATTCGTCGCCCTGCTCAACGCGACCATTCCGCGGGGGCCTGCCCCCGGCCACTGGCCCCGCGACGCCATGGCGGACATCGCCTGGACATAAGGCCATCGATCCATGCAAAAGGATTATCCCTTCGCCCTGATCCAGTTCTACGCCACCGCGCCCTACGCCTGCTCATACCTGCCCAACCGCGAGGCCCGCTCCCAGGTCGCCACCCCGGGCCACCTCATCGACACCCCGATCTACTCCGAATTGGTGCGGAACGGCTTCCGCCGCAGCGGCGTCTTCACCTACCGCCCCCATTGCGATGCCTGCCGCGCCTGCATCCCGGTCCGCATTCCCTGCCAGGACTTCCACCCCACCCGCAGCCAACGCCGCGCCTGGAGCCGACACGAATCGCTGGAAGTCGCGGAGCTGCCGCTGGTCTTCTTCGAAGAACACTACCAGCTCTACCAGCGCTATCAGGCCCGCCGCCACGCGGGGGGCGGGATGGACCAGGACAACCGCGAGCAGTACGGCCAGTTTCTCCTTCAAGGCCACGTGGATAGCCGGCTGGTCGAGTTTCGCGACGACCAACTGCGCATGGTCTGCGTGATCGATCGCCTGACCGACGGCCTCTCCAGCGTCTATACCTTTTACGACCCGGATTACGCCGGAGGGCTGGGCACCTTCGGAGTGCTTTGGCAAATCGAAACCTGCCGACGCCTCGGCCTGGCCCACCTTTACCTGGGCTACTGGATTCGCGAAAGCCGCAAAATGGCCTACAAGGGCCGCTTCCGGCCCCTGGAAGGACGCATCGACGGCGCGTGGCGCCTCCTCACCGACCACGATCTCCACGGATCGGTGCCCCCGGCCGCCTGAGCGGCCCACCTGCTGCACCGCAAAATCCCCGGAGGGCCCGTCTGCCCTCCGCTAAAATGCGCGGATGCTCTACGAAATTGCCCGCCCGCTCCTTTTCGCCCTCGATGCTGAGGCCGCCCACGTTGCCACTCTGAGGGCGCTGCACCTCGCCGGCAAACTGCTCCCCGCTGCGCAGCCCCTGGCGGGGTCGCCCGTCACGGTCATGGGCCTCAGCTTCCCCAACCGGGTCGGCCTCGCGGCTGGACTCGACAAGAACGGAGAAGCCATCGACGGCCTCGCCCGCCTCGGATTTGGTTTCCTCGAGATCGGCACCGTCACGCCCCGCCCCCAGCCAGGCAACCCCAAGCCCCGCCTATTCCGCCTGCCCCAGGCCCAGGCCATCATCAATCGCATGGGCTTCAACAACGAAGGCGTCGATGCCCTCATCGCCCACGTGAAAGCGGCCCAATATCAGGGCATTCTCGGCATCAACATCGGCAAGAACTTCGATACGCCCATCGAGCAGGCGGCGGACGACTACCTCATCGGCCTGGAGAAGGTCTATCCCCACGCCAGCTACGTGACGGTGAATATCTCCTCCCCCAACACCAAAAACCTCCGCCAACTCCAGGGAGAGTCCGAACTGGACGCCCTGCTGGGCGCCCTCAAGTCCGCCCAGGAGCGCCTGGCCGACCAACACGGGCGCTATGTCCCCGTCGCCCTCAAGATCGCCCCCGATCTCGATGACCCGCAGGTGACCCAGATCGCCGATGCCCTGCGACGCCACCGCATCGACGGCGTGATCGCCACCAACACCACCCTGGCCCGGGAGGCCGTTCGCCACCTACCTTACGGCGAGGAAGCCGGCGGGCTCTCCGGAGCCCCCGTGTTCGACGCCTCCAACCGGGTCATCCGCGCCCTGGCCGTTGCTCTCCAGGGCGAAGTGCCGATCATCGGCGCCGGCGGCATCCTCACCGGCGAACACGCCCGGGCCAAGCTCGCCGCCGGCGCCCAACTCGTCCAACTCTACACTGGCCTCATCTACCGCGGCCCCGCCTTGGTGCAGGAGTGCGTAACCGCCACGAACGACCCCGGAACGCGCTAAGCCCCGCCATGCAATCAGCGTATTCCGGGTCACAAAGGTGTTTGAAAACCTGGGGCGATTCAGTACCTACCGCCGACCAGCAACGCCACGATCCGGCTACACAGGCTGGAAAAACACAAAGGCCAACCCCAAGGAGTTGGCCTAACGCATTGATATGACTGGTGCCCCCTGTACGATTTGAACGCACGACCTACCGCTTACAAGGCGGTTGCTCTACCCCTGAGCTAAGAGGGCGGGATTGCCAAAGGATTTGGATTGTACCGGGAAAGCAGGGCATCACGCCGACAACTTCATCCCGTAAAGCGTTTTCAGCGCCAGGGCAATGCATGTCGCCTCGCCGAACCCGCGTCCGTCGTCGGCTGCGATCCCGCAGCGAATTTTGTCGATTGCGCCCGACGCAACCTGGGCGATGCGCGGCAAACCTTTGTCGTTGCGGGAGCCGGCAGTCTGCCAAGAAGCGCTGACAGGTATGGCAGCGTCACGAGTCTGCTCGTATTGAATTTTTTCCCGGACCCCGTGGTAGCCATTCACGAAATGCGTGCCGTTTCGGCATCCCCGGCTTCGGTATCGGCATGCGTTTGGGACTACGGTGAAGGCATGCAATTTCTGCGGCACTTCTGGAACATTGCCGTGGACCTGGATTCGGGCGCCGCAGCGCTGGACGAAGGCGCACGCGTCGCGATTTGTCGTCCGGATGCATTGATCGTCACCCTTAATGTTGGCGGGCGTTCGGACGTACGCTGCGAACCGATCGAGATCGAGACCCGCTTTGCGAGTTTCGAAGATTTTTGGCTACCGTTTCTGGCGGGGACGGGCCCCGCACCGCCCTACGTGGCTACGCTTGAAGAAGATCATCGCCAACGTCTGGCACAACAGCTGGCACAAGCCTTGGATTTCAATTCCGATGGGGCATTTGCCATGACAGCGCGGGCCTGGGCCGTCCGCGGGACCGCGTGCACAACGCGCTGAATTTCGCCAGAGGTTCCCGAGAAGGGCCGCACAAAACATTGCGCTCCGAAGGTTCGCCGATCCTTGGCGTGCGTACTACCGCAGCATGCACTTTCTCAGCCAATACCAGAATCGACGAACAGTTCGGAGACCTAAAGTTGGGTCACGCGGCATGTGCTCGCATATAAGACGCGTACAACGAATCTCTCGGTGCGGCCTGGCCGGAGAGAATCAGCTCTATCCATTCGGAAGTACTCATGACCGCGGCAAATCGGGACTGCATCACAATGCAGGAAGCTTCGTGCATTGCACGCGCTGAGAGGAGGCCCATGTCATTGCGGTAGGAAACTGCCCCGGCCGCGTCATGGAGGTATTCCACCGCCCACCCCTCATGGGCGGCCTGACGAATGGTGGACTCATTGCAGTTCTGCGACATGTAACCCGCGACCACCAGCGTATCGATCTGATGGGCTTGCAGCCAGTCGGCCAAGCCGGTGCCTGCGAGGGCGGAGGGAAGTTTCTTCTGGACCAAAAGGTCGGGCGGGAACGTGGCAACAACAGGATGAAGCTGCCAACCTGGGCTTCCTTCCCCAAACACGGGGGCGCTGCTCGGCGCCATCTGCTGAACGACAACCACCGGAATTTGCGCGTCCCGTGATGCCGAAATGGCGCGCGCAATGTTGGGCAGGGAAACATCCAGGGGAGGAAACTCGATGGGGAGATTCCCAGTGACGTACTCGTTTTGCACGTCAATCAGAATGAGTGCCCGCTTGGGCGAGAGATTCATGGTGTTCATGCTTGCTCCTTTGCAGGGAAATCAACGGCTGGGTGATGGTGAGACATCGATGGATTCCGAGCGCATTGCCCAAGGAGCGCGGCTGTAAGCAGCATCGTTCCGACGGCTTGCGCCGGGCTGGTGAGGGCGCTTGTTCCGCTGCAACCGAGAAATTCAGTGGCAATCGGTTGGACCCACTGGAAGCTCAGCGCTTTCTCCGCTCCGAGCCTTCGGATGCCATACGCAAACAGACAGTAGGCGAACGCGGTGCTGGCAAGCCCCAGAACCACGATCCGCGCGAAGTCGGCCATTCCCAAGGTTGTGAATTCAATGTCCGCGATCAGGGGGAATGCAAATGGAACCAGCGTGAGCGCACCGCACAATAGGGCAAACGCGGTTATGGTGAGTGTATGCCCTGCATCTGATCCGACGCGATTAGTGGTCGAAGCCGGATTTGCCGCCGTTGCATAGAGTGCATAGGCCAGGCCGGTGGCCAGCGTCAGTAGTACTCCCTGGAGCGAAATACCTTGGGCGATGGCCAACAGGCCGAGGCCACCGGCGACCCCCAATACGGTCGTCAGGTTGTGCGAGTGCGCAGAGTTTGGTTCCGACGCAAGGCGCCCTGTGATCGCACGCGCCCAGATTGGCCCTGTCGCTACTGACCCCCATGTTGCAAACGACGCACCTGCCTGCACCACCGCAGCGAAGAATGCCCATTGGAAGCCACCGACTCCGAGCACAGCGATGGCCAAGGGTTTCCATCCGAGTTGCGCGACTAATCGGCAGATTTGTGGGCGCCCAAGGAGGACAAACAGCGCCAAGCCGCCGATTCCCAACCTAAGCTCGGCCAACAACAGCGGAGGCAGTGTGGAGCCCTCGCCGATCGCGCCTGCACTCGCCCAAAGGAGGCCGGCACCCATTACCGCTAACCCTGCACCAAATTTCGACTTCATGCGGTATCTCCTCTCGCTGCACTTCCATGGAGAGGATTGTCCTGACCCGTCTCCTACCGAGCCATTGGCCTGCGAGACACGTATGGATAAAATTGGGCCAACTCACTCGCAGACAGAGATTGATGGCGTGGAGAATCGTCGTACTGGCCTTCGATGGCATCAGCGCCTTTCATCTTTCGGTGCCGTATGCGGTTTTTGGCGAAGATCGAACCGAGATCGGCGTCCCGCGCTACGAGGTATCGATTTGCACGATTGGATCCGGTTCGATTCGCACTTCGATGGGATTGCACATCGAAGTACCGGACGGCCTGGAGGCCCTTGCACGCGCAGACGTCGTGATCGTGCCTTCGTGGGGAAACGTCCGGCAGGCTGCGCCACCGATCTTGATGGAGTCCTTGCAGATGGCGCATCAACGCGGAGCCAAGATTGTTGGGCTTTGTCTGGGCGCGTTTGTCGTCGCCGATGCGGGTCTGCTCGATGGTCGGACAGCCACGACACATTGGGCCTGGGCAGACACCTTTGCCGAGCGATTTCCAGCCGTGAATCTGAATGCGCAGGTGCTGTACGTTGATCACGGCGATGTCGTGACTTCAGCGGGAACTGCCGCAGCAATGGACTGCTGTTTGCATTTGCTAAGACAGGATTTGGGTGCGGATCTGGCCAGCAAAGTGGCCAGGCGGCTCGTCATCCCCCCATACAGGCAAGGCAATCAGGCGCAATACGTCGAACATCCCTCGGCAACTGGAACGGCGGTCAATCGCATTGCCAGAACATTGGAGTGGGCACAGCGACACCTGGAAAGCGACCTCGACATCGATTCGCTGGCTCGTCAGGCGGCCATGAGCCGTCGGACCTTTACGCGACATTTTCAAAAGGCGACAGGGATGAGTTTCGTCCAGTGGCTTACGTCACAGCGCGTATTTCAGGCGCAAAGACTATTAGAGACGACGGAACTACCGATTGAAGAAGTAGCTGCAAAGGTCGGGTTCGGTAATGCCTTGTCGCTCAGACTGGCCTTCGCGAAATTTTTGAATTCCACGCCGAGCCACTACCGGAGGGAATTTGGAAGTCGTACAGAATCAGGAAGCTAAATCCCGATGAGCGCCCCAGCCCGGCGCGCAACGGGATTCTGTGCTTCGAACCCTTATCGGGACGCAAGAACGCCCTGGGTGATGCCCGCCGACAAAGCAGTTGGGGGCGCGGCTTGAATGGTTCGAGTACGCGTCAGTACTTGCCATCCGAACAGCACGACCCCAACCCCGATGGCGATAGACGCCATACCGATCGCGGGCTCGGCGGCCTCGATGCCGTTGAGGCGCAGCGCCAGTGCCGCCAGCATGATGGGCACCCCGATGTTGTAGGACCAGAACTGCACCGATGCGACGCGACCTTCATGCACCGCCGGATGGCTATGGCCAATGAGTGCGAACAGTGTCATCGAAACCCAGCCCAGAAGGTTGAGGTGCGCATGAACGGGCATCAGCATGTGATTGCCTGATGCGCCCATGGCAATGTCGATGCACACAGCCAAGATAAAATACAGCACGGCGAGGCGCAGCCAAGTGGTACTTCGAATGTGAGACATGGTGAATTCCTTCTGAATGAATGTGGTCAGGCAATGACGGCACAAGCCGTGTCGAGGGCGGCAGGTGTGCCACTTTGGGCCCGCGCGCGCTTTGCTTGCGTCTGACCGTCATAGCCCCAGTTGGTCGCAGGGATCTCGCTCACCACGACATAGGTCGCAGCGTCCAGATCGGGCAGAAATTCGCGTAACAGCGCCATGGCACGCTGAACAAATTCGGCTTTCTCCTGCGGGGAATTCGTTCCCGAAGTGACAGTCACGTCGAGGTGCGCGGCCACTTTCCGTTGGGTGCCGCCGATGGTCCAGCCGCTGCCGCTGGGCGTCTCGACCAGAACGGAGGTCAGCTCGAAGCGCTTATGGAGCACGCCGGCGATCAGTCCGGCAAGGCGGTTAGAAAGGTCTGCCACCTGAATGTCCGGCTGGGCTGAATGAAGGGTGAGTCGGGCGAATGGCATCAAAGTCTCCTGAGGGTTGTGAAGTGCTCATTGAACTTCAGCTGAACTCAATGTAGCGTGGGGATTACTTGATCCTGAATTGAGAATTTCTCATTAATACAGAGCTTCCAACCCAGCTCCTGCGCAGCCTCGTCGCGGTGGCTGAAACCGGCTCGCTCGGTCGAGCGGCGGCCCGTCTGTCGCGCAGCGAATCGGCGATCAGCTTGCAAATGAGTCGGCTGGAGGATGTGGCCGGGACGGCGCTTTTCGATCGTGACGGTCGAACGCTCAAGCTCAATCAGGCCGGGGTGACGCTGCTTGGCCACGCGCGTGCGATTCTGGCGCGGGTCGATGCCGCGCGAGCGGACCTGAAACTGGCGCGCGAGGGCGGCGCGGTCCGCATGGGGCTGGTACAGGATTTCTCGGGCGATTTGCTCGTGGAGGCACTGCGCCGGTTTCGCGTCGACTCACCACGATCACAGGTCCAGATCATGATCGCAGGCACATCGGACCTATTAGTGGCATTGAGCGAAGAACGGCTCGATTTCGCCCTGTGTGCGCGGACGCCCCTCGTGGGCAAACCGCTCATCACCTTGCCGATGGGCTGGTTTGGCGATCCGGCACTGCTTGGGGAGGAGGTATTGCCCTTGGCGACGATTGCGCCGCCTTGCCCATTCCTGTCTGCGGCCACTGCGGCGCTGGACGCAGTGGGTCGTCCATATCGGCTGGCCATTGTGACGCCGAGCCTGGATGGCGTGCGTGCTGCCGCGCGAGCCGGCCTGGGCATCGCGTGTCGCACAGTGCTGGCAATGGGCGAGCTGCCCCTGACGGATGCCCGCTTTCCACAACTGCCCGAAGTCGCCTACGACCTTGCCACACTAAAACAGCGCGGGACCGCTTCCAGGGAGCTTGAACAAGCCTTAAGAGAAGAGATATCGCGGCATGCGTCTGCGCATGCCCAAGCGGCCAAAGCCCCTGGGTAAAGTTCAATACGCAGTCCCAGCAAGTTTCAGACACGTAGCGACCGCCCAAAGCGCAGCCGAGACTTAAGGCGGCAGGTTCCGGCGCCATCCTTGCCGAAGCGGGCGGCCTGCGACAACCTGTGTCATTAAGTGTGCGCGCTGCGCGCCTGAGGTTGGTGAATGGGGAGCATTCGGATCTGTCGTGCATTGGTTTCCTCCATATGTCGAGACAGTGCGGAGCCCCGTGCCCGCAGGAAGGTTCGGAGCAAGGCCGGATAGTCGGGGCGCACAGCAGCCTCGACCGAGGGCCTCTGCACCAGCGCGTGGCGCCACCTGCACACCTTGGGCACCCTGTCCCAGAAGCCGAAGTCGTCGATGGCATCGAAGATGTCGAAGTACCTGAATATCGGTGCGAACACAGCATCAACCATGCTGAATGACACTCCCGCGAAGTAGGGGCCGCTGCCCAGTGCAGCCTCCACCTGCTCAAAGCGCGCGTGGATTTCCGCAGCCTTGGCGCGCAGCAGTTGCACAGTGTCCGCACAGTAGAACGCACCGATCAGCCTCAAGAGCACCGAGCCGAACTCCATCCACGACCGGTGCTGCGCACGTTGCAAGGGATCGGCCGGATGGAGTTTCGGCAGGGCAACCTCGTCGAGGTACTCGCAGATGACGGCCGACTCGAAAATGGCCTCGTTGCCCACGAGCAGCACCGGCGCCTTGCCGAGCGGCGAAACGTTCAGGAACCATTCCGGTTTGTTCGACAAGTCGACGTTGCGACGCTCGAAAGGCACGCATTTTTCGGCGAGCACGGTGGCGGCACGCTGCACGTAAGGACACAGCCCATGCGAAGCAAGGATAACGGGCGCGTTCATTTGATCAGCCCCTCGGTCCGAATCGCCTCCTGCACGCTCGGGCGCTCCGCGACCCGCCGCAGGTAAGCCTGAAGATTGGGATAACGCGATAGTGGCAGCGCCAGATAATTGACCCAATTGAGGATCGCAAATGCGTAGGCGTCGGCAACGCTGTACTCGCCGGCCAGGTAGTCCTGACGTGCAAGGAGCGCGTCCAACTCTTCAAAGCGGCTATTGAGTTTGTCCTTCACGAACTGGCGGGTCGAGTCCGCCGTGTCCTTGTGCCAGAGCCAGGGGCTGAACACCTTGTGCAGTTCGGTGGCGATGAATGCCAGCCACTCGATCACAGCCAGTCTTCGCGCTGTGCCGGGAAGCCCGATCAGACTTTGTAATGGATCGAGGTCCGCAAGGCACTGAAGCAGGGAGGCTGCCTCGGTATGGTATGTGGCATCGTTCAGTTGCAGCAGTGGCACATAGCCTCGTGGGGAAATGGTTCGGAAATCCGATCCATCTGCGGTGGTATGTGTGGTCAGGTCCACTGCAATCGTCTCGAATTTGGCGCCGAATTCACGCAGTGCGATATGGACGGCGAGCGAGCAGGCGCCTGGGGCGGAATAGAGCTTCATAATGGCAACTCCAGAGAAGGTGATTTGTATTCCTAACCTTCTACAGTTACATCAAGCCACCTGTTGTACGTGGGGTTTGACGAAGGTCTGCACCGTCTCAAAAGGGGTGCGTCCGTTGTTGCGATAGCCCAGATGAGGGCGCTCGCGGTTGTAGTGCCGGAGCCA
>JAEUNY010000093.1 GCA_016791005.1 Zoogloeaceae bacterium | reverse complement strand
AGGAGCACCGCGTCCTGGCGAATGGGCGCGTGAAGACTAGCCGGCACGATCCAGGCCGACCCACCCTTGAGGACGCCCCCCTCCATGACCTGGGAAAGGGCCACGAAGCCCAGCAGCGCATTCTCGGTGGCGACGAACTGGTAGGCCTGGGCGATGTTCTCCGCCTGCACCAGCTTGCCCTCCAGGGCTCCAAAAACGCCCAGCGCCTTCATGGTGTCCACCGCGGCCAATCCATAGGGCGCAAGGCGAGGATTGGCGATGGCGAGATGGTCGAATCCCCCTTGCTTCAACACCTCGCCGCCGGGATCGACGATGGCGCTGCGGGCGCTCCACAACGCCAGTTTGCCCACCGCATAGGTAAAGCGGCTCCCCGCCACCGCGGCGCCCTCCTGTTCGAGCTTGGCCGGCGTGGCCTCGTCCGCCGCGAGGAGGACCTGGAAAGGGGCGCCGTTCTTGATCTGAGCGTAGAACTTGCCGGTCGCGCCGAAGGAGAGCAAGGCCTGGTGGCCGGTCTCCCGGGCGAACTCGGCGGAAATCTTCTGCATCGGCGCGGTGAAGTTGGCGGCCACCGCGACCTGCACATCGGCGGCGAACGCCCCGGGTGCGACGAGGGCGAAAAGGACGGAGAGCAGTCGGCAAAACATGGGAAGACTCCGATACGGAAAGCTCAGGAATAGGTCGCCAGAATGACGCTCGAGGACTTGAACACCGCGCAGGCGGGCTGTCCCAGATCCAGCTCCAGGGCCTCACGACTGCCCCGGGTCACCACCGCCGTCACGCTCCGCCCCCCGGGCAGTTCAACCGTCACCTCATCGTTGACCGAACCCTCGTGGAGCGCCACCACGGTGCCCCAGAGCTGGTTGCGGGCGGTGAGCTTCAAGCCCTGGTCGGTGGAGATCAGCACGGAAGAGGATTTGACGAAGGCGAAGACCTCCTGGCCGATGGCGAGCCCCAGGTGCTCGGCGCTGGCCCGGGTGATGACGGCCACGATTTCGGTGCCGGGATCGAGGGCGAGGCGGACTTCGTAATCCACCCGTCCATCCCGCAAGCCCGAGATGACCCCGGAGAACTGGTTGCGCGCGCTGGTTTTCATGGCAAGTCGATGCAGGAGATGGCGAAAGTTCTGGATGTCCGCCGGACCATCCTGGTCCAGGCGCCCGGCCACCCGATCCAGGGCGGCCTGGTATTCCTCCTCCAGGGCGCGGTAGAGGGCCACGATCTTGCGGCCGTAGTCGGTAAGCCGGGTGCCGCCCCCCTGGCGGCCGCCAGTCGCCCGCACCACGAGGGGCTGGGGCGCCAGATTGTTCAGGGTGTCGATGGCATCCCAAGCGGCCTTGTATGACAGGGGCACCGCCCGGGCGGCCTGGTTGATCGAACCCAGCCTTTCAATGGCCTCCAGGAGCCGGACCCGGGTATCGCCGAGGGAAACGCCCAGGCCGGTTTCCAGGGAAACCCGGCCGGTAAAGCGTTGCGCCACCTTTTCGTCCATGTCCGACACCTTATGTAGTTTTAGACATAACGCAAATTGCGTGCCGCATTAGATCGCGCTGCGCCCCCCGCCAAGAATCGCTGTGGTTGTGAAGCTATCGCGCTCATCGCTATGCTGCACTCCAGCATCAGATGCTGAATGCCTTTCGTTTCGTTATGTAGTAAATGATACAACCATGGCGGATTCACGCCATTTGCCACAGGAGTCGCAGCATGAAAGTCAGCGCCCGCAATGTATTCGCCGGAACCGTCAGCGCCTATCGCCCGGGCAACGTCAACGCCGAAGTCGAGGTGGATTTGGGTGGGGGTGACCATCTCGTCGCTGTCATCACCGTGGATAGCGCCGAGAGCCTGGGAATTGCCCCGGGCCAATCGGTGGTGGCCCTGGTCAAGGCGCCCTGGGTGATGGTCTTGACCGACGAGTCCGGCATCCGCCTGTCGGCCCGCAACGGTCTGCGCGGAATTGTTGAAACCGTAACCCCGGGGACCGTGAACGGCGAGGTCGTGATCGCCCTGCACGGCGGCGCCAAGGTGGCCGCCGTGATCACCCGAGAGGCCATCGCGGATCTGGGGCTCAAGCCGGGGGCACCCGCCACTGCGATCATCAAGGCTTCCCATGTGGTGTTGGGTGTCCCGACCTGAGCAGAGGGCAATGTGTCCCAACCAGGGGGCGAAGGACCCATTTGCCCCGCCGAGCCGCCCTGCGCCTCGCTAAACCGGCGGCGAAACGCTGAATGCGTAGAAACCTCGCCCCGCCCATGCCTCGCCCTGGATCGGCACCCGATAGATCAGCCAGCGCAGGTCGGTGAGCCGCCAGGCCGAGACCCGCTCGCCCTGGGCCGCCGGTCGAGCCCGCGTGCCCACCGGCCGCAGATAGTGGTGGGCATAGAAGCACAGTTCGCCGTCCTCATCGCGGCCGAACACCCGCTCCGCGGCCAGATCGGGTTCCCGATACACGCGAAAGGCGATGGGCTCCACCACTTCCCCGCGCCAGGCCGGGGGAAGATCCCGCCACCAGGGATGGCGGCCGCTTGGCGGACGGGCGCGCTCGCAGGCGGCGGAGAGCAACCGATACACCGCCCCTTGGACTCCCAACCCCATCGCACCCCGCCTCATGTCGTTATCCACCGACGGAGATAACGCAAAATCGGTGCCCGGGCGCGCCATGGGAGTCTCCGCTAGGTCCGGTAGGGGGCGCGAACAAAGTCCATGACGCATTTGGCATGACGTTCCGGCAGGTAGCGAAAGCCCGCCTCCCAGTGGTCACTCACCAGTTCAGCAACGCTCACCGGCACACCCCGGCCGGCCACCATATCGAAGTACCAGGCGAGCCGATAGCCGATCCGGCGATCGTATTCGCCCAGCGCATGGGCCAGGGTCGGGCCGTCCTCCGCCGCAGGCACCGGCGGGCGCAAATAATCCCGCAGGGGCATGGGTTTGAGGCCGATGCGTTCCACGCCGAATCGATCGCTCCAATGGGAGATCTGCATCAGCCAGTGGTCCGACAATGCCGTATCACCCCCCTGGGCCATGGTCCAGTCGGCCAGAAAGCGCACCGCCGCCGGAGTGCTCCCCACCTGCTGCAGGGTGAGGCGCGCCAGCACCCGGGCGATATCGTTGATCAGCCGCAGCCGATATACCGGAGGCCGCAGGGGGCGCCCCTCGCTCTCCGAATGCCGGGGAGAGATCAGGTCTTCGACGCTGTCGGGCACCTCGCCACTGCCCAGCCGATGGGAGGCGATCTCCCGCAATTCCTCGATTTCGAGCTGGATGAAGGTTTCCGGGGCCTGGCCGTACTGGGCCGTGAGGTAATGGGTGACCCCGGCCTGGCGCGTGGCCATGGGCTCGCCCTCATCGGGCGGCAGACCGATGTCGAAACGCAGATCCGCCTCTTCGGGCTTGCCCTGGCAAGCAGCCTGGATCCGGGCGCCATCTTCGTCGGCAGCCTCCCAGGCGGATTCGGCCCAGCCCACCAGGTCGGGCGAAATCAGCTCGCCGCGGGCGGTGACCACCCCACCGGGGCGATACCAGCCCCCCCGGGAGAGGCGATGGACAAAGCTCCACCCCGGGGCCGCTGCCGCTAGGCGGGCGAGCAGATCCGGATGATGGGGGCGCGGCCGGGCCGCGACGATGGCCGCGGCAATGGCTTCGAGCCGCTCGCGATCCACGGTGGGTTCCATGGGATTTCCTTAGGTGGGTGGCAATTCTCCGGAGGGCGCCGTGCCGGCCAGACGCTGGACCGCCGTTTCCCGCACCAGCGGGTCGGGGTCGTCCAGCATCGGGCCCAGGGCCTCCAGGGGCGCGCGCTCTGTGGCGGCGAAGCGGACGCGCCAGTCTTCATCCCCAAGCAGCGCCGCGGCCTGCTCGGCGGGCAGTCGCTCGCAGGCGACGCAGCGAACCTCCGGGTCCGGATCGGCGGTCAGCTTTTCCAGGGCGAAGGGGGGCAGGCGGCGGGCCACTGCCTTGCGCACCTCGCGGTCAGGGTCCCCAGCCAGCGGCAGGAGCTTGCTCGCGGGCAGGCGCTGGGCAGCGACCAGGCGGACCCGGTAGTCGGCATCCCGCGCGGCCCAACCGAGGCGGCCGGGGGGTAGATGGTCCGCGACGATGATGCGCACGTCCCGGTCCGGATCCTGGATCAGGCGGGTGAGCCAGGCTTCCGGCGCTCGGTAGGCCACGACCCGCCGCACCACCTCGTCCCGATCGGCGAGGCGGGGCTCCAGCGCGGCCAGCGGGGCGTAACGGCAGGCAATGGCCCGACGTTCCCAGAAGGCATCTTCCAGGTAGCCCTCCGCCTCCTCGGGATTGCGCCGGAAGAAGCGGTCGATCAGGCGCCCGCTCATGGCGCGGACGCAGGCATCCTGGGGATCGCAACGCCCTTCGGCCCGCAGGGCGGCCTGGTGGGGGCAGCCTTCGCAGCCCGTCACCAGGAGGCGCAACCCTCCGCTAGTCGGCCTCGACGAGGCGGGCAAAGACGAGGCCACAGGCGTTCTCCGGGTCCCGGGACAAGCGGACGCAGTGTTCGGTGGCGTCCATCAGATACAGTTCCAC
>JAEUNY010000073.1 GCA_016791005.1 Zoogloeaceae bacterium | reverse complement strand
GACGCCATGCGAGAGCGCCACGCCGGCCACCGATGCACCCGGCTGACGGCAGGCCGCCACGATCTCGCGCTTGAATTCCGGGCTGTAGGTTCTTCGGCGACGCCCAGAGATCGCCATCGTGTCCACGATCTTCATCGCGGACACTATCTCTGTCGATCAGATGCAAAGGAAGGTGGGGTTGGCCGGACGGTTACGGCTATCGAACGTCACCATCCAGAAGATTCTGATCGAGCACCGGCTGGGTAGCCGCTATGAACGCTGGCTGGCGCTGGAGCAGAAGAACGCCGAGCAGGCCATCGAACTCAGCGCCGAGCAGATCGCCTTCATCGAGAAGTCCAACCCCTGCTTTCGGGAGCTGCATTTGGAATCCTACAGACCAGGGGAGTTTCTGTCCCAGGACACCTTCTTTGTCGGGGTCTTCAAGGGCGTGGGCAAGGTCTATATGCACACCGTGGTCGATACCTTCTCCAGTCACGCCTTTGGCTTCCTGCACATCTCCAACCAGCCCGAGGCGGCGGTCGCGGTGCTGCACAACGACGTGCTGCCCTTCTACAAGAAACTCAGGTTGCCTGTCGGCGCGGTGCTAACCGACAACGGCCGCGAGTTTTGCGGGACCGAGAATCACCCGTTTGAACTGTATCTGGACCTGAACGACATCGAGCACCGCCGCACCCGGGTCAAGCGCCCCCAGACCAATGGCTTCGTCGAACGCTTCCACCGCACCGCCCTCGATGAGTTCTACCGCATCGTGCTACGGGAGAAGGTCTATCTCACCGTCGAGGCCTTGCAGCAGGATCTCGATACCTGGCTCCGGCACTACAACCGCGAGCGCCCCCACCTGGGCTATCGCAATAACGGACGTACCCCTTTTGAGACGGTGCAGACCTTCATCAAACCCCACGTACAACAGGTGGCTTGATGTAACTGTAGAAGGTTAGGAATACATCTTGCTTGTGGGCCGAAATTTGGACAAAGATGCTGCGGAACGCACTTCGCATTTTCGCCCCCGGCTGCGGGCAACCGAATTGCTCAGTCGTTTGCAGTTCTGAGCCTGCAGTCACCTTGAGCACAAACCGTATGAACCAGGCGCATGTCGGAGCACCTGGCCTCGTAATAACTAGTCTCATCCTTTTGTTTGAATTTGTACGGAAGGGCTATCGATTGACATCCTGCAAGTGCCAGCGTGAGGCTTGCCCGTTCGGCTTCAATCTTGTCCGAATTTTGTTGTCCAGGTGGAGTAGTCGCAGCAACCTGGAGATGTGGGGCCTGCTGAACTCGGCTGAGATCAACGAGGTCAGCCATCTCGACCGTCAGCGCAGTCGGGTAGTCATAGGCCGACCCGCTTGCCATGTCGATCCCCGCCCCAATGACCCCGCCAAAGATGATATTGCCAAACGCCATGCCTTTTGTTGACGACTTGAAAGCGGTAATGGCTGGCGCTAAACCGGCCTTCTGGCAGTGGACATTTAGGTCTTGGTAACTCCTGCGAACCACCGTCGTGCCAGGGGTGTTGGAATACCATGTACCTTTATCGTTGGTCAGCTTGCAATTTGCGCCGGTAACAGGGACGCCGTTTTTCCTTGTGTCGACGGAAACTACTTGATTCGTCCCATCCACAATTGAAGCGCATCCGGACATGACAACGACCGCGCACGCCATCACTACCCCTGATCGACCGACCATAATTTGACAACCTTTTGGGAAGTTAGTTGATCGGCATATTCTAGGTTGGGACCGCACAGTTCCATCCGGCCCAACTGATGAGCTGCGAGAAATCCTCCACGGAGTGATCGACGAGTGGTGAAACCCTGTTGCATCCGCACTGACTGGCTCCGCGAAAAGAATCACATTTGATGTGGTGAGCACTCCAGAGGGACTAAAGGGGCCGCCACGTTTTCTCTCTCTTCCAGCACGAATCAGCGTTGGATAGCAATCAACAGAGGGGGCCTGCTTGCGGCGGGCCCCCTCTTTTCTCACTTCAAGCCCCGTTCAGCGTCCGATCCGCCCGGCCTGATAATCCGCCAAGGTCTGCTGGATCTGGTCGGCGGTGTTCATCACGAAGGGGCCGTATTGGGCAATGGGCTCCTTCAGGGGTGCTCCGGCGATGAGGAGCACCCGGGCCGGGGCGGTGCAGGCCTGGAGGGTGATGCCGTCGCGGTCGGCGCCGTTGGCCAGGATGGCCATGGTGCGCTCGGGCACCCGCTCGGCCTCCGCTCCCACGGCCACTTCGCCCCGATAGACATACACGAAGGCGTTGTGGCCGGCGGGGAGGGGCTGCTCGAAGCGCGACCCGGCGGGCAGATGGAGGTCCAGGTACAAGGGCTCCGTCACCGGGCGCTGCTGGGCGCCGGCCACGCCATGACTTTCCCCCGCCACGACCCGCACCGTGACCCCCTCCGGGGTGGTGGCTTCGGGGATCGCGCCGGTGGGAATGTCCCGGTACCAGGGCGCCGTCATCTTGTCCTGGGCCGGCAGGTTGAGCCAGAGCTGGAAGCCTTCCATCAGGCCGTCCGCCTGCTCGGGCAGCTCGGAGTGGATCACCCCCCGGCCCGCCACCATCCACTGCACGCCGCCGTTTTCCAGCACGCCTTCGCCGCCGGTGCTGTCACGGTGGCGCATGCGGCCGGCAATCATGTAGGTGATGGTCTCAAAGCCGCGGTGCGGGTGGTCCGGGAAGCCGCCGATGTAGTCCCCCGGGTTGTCGCTCTTGAAAGCGTCGAGCATAAGGAAGGGGTCGAGCCGGCGCTGCAGGGGCTGGGTGAGGACCCGGGTGAGCTTGACCCCGGCGCCGTCCGAGGTGGCCTGGCCGCGAACCAGGCGCTCCACGGCCCGCGGCGCGAGGACCTGGCGGGGACGTTCGATGATCGTGGTCATGATGTGCTCTCTGTCGTTTTGGGGGCGGCCGCCTTGGCGACCACTCCCCGTGGGGTGGGTTCGGTTTAGGCCAGTGCGGCCTCGATTTCCTGCTCGGCGCTGGCCAGGGCCGCGGCCGCGGCTTCTTCGCCCAAGTTGAGACCTTCAGCATAGACGAAGTGCACATCGGTCATGCCGAGGAAGGCCAGCACCGTCTTGAGGTAGGGCACTTGCGTGTCCTGGGGCGTGTCGCGGTAGCGGCCACCGCGGGTCAGGGCCACGTAGACCGTCTTGCCCTTCAACAGGCCCTCGACGCCGTTTTCTGTGTAGCGGAAGGTGACCCGGGCGCGGGAGATGGCGTCGATCCAGTTCTTCAATTGAGCCGGGATGCCGAAGTTGTACATCGGCACACCCAGCACGATCACGTCGGCCGCCTGGACCTCGGCGATCAAGGCGTCGTCGATGGCGACCCGGGCCGCCTGCTCCGCAGTGCGCTGCTCGGCCGGGGTGAAGAGGGCGCCGAGGGTCGCCTCGTCCAGGGCCTGGAGCGGTGCGTTGGCCAGATCATGGAGCACGACCTGGGCGTCCGGTTGGCGGGCTTGCAGGCCGGCGACGATGCGGTGGGTGAGCTTGGTGGACTCGGAACCGTTGCTGCGGGCGCTGGCATTGATTTGAAGGATGTTCATGGTGGCTCTCCTGGCGTTCTGTTGGGTGGGGTGGGGCGTTGGACGTACTCTAGGCGTCTCGCACAAAGCACAGAAGCCATGGAAATGGATAACATTGTTCCACTGGAGGAACAATGGAACTGGAACCCAACGATCTCTTGTTATTCGCCCGGGTGGCGGAGGCCGGCAGTTTCAGCCGCGGGGCCGAGCGCATGGGCCTGCCCAAATCCTCGGTGTCGCGCCGCATCGCGGGGCTGGAAAGCCAGCTGGGCGAGCGCCTATTCACCCGCAGCACCCGGCGCCTGGCGCTGACGGATTTCGGCCGCAGCCTGCTGGACCACGCCCGCCGGGTGGCGGAAGAAGTGGAAGCCGTGGGGCTCCTGGCCGAGCAGCGCCAGGCGGAGCCCGCTGGGCAATTGCGCGTCTCCATGCCGCCGGACATGGCCACCCTGCTCCTTGCGCCGGCCATCGCCGCCTTCAGCGCGCGCTATCCGCGGCTGCGCCTCGACCTGGACCTCTCGGCGCGCCGGGTGGATCTGATAGGGGAGAATTTCGACCTGGCGATCCGCATGGGCGCCCTGCCGGACGACGCGACCCTGGTGGCGCGCAAGTGGCTGGATCTGCAGGTGGGCCTGTTTGCTGCGCCGGCCTATCTGGCCCGCTACGGTGCGCCGAGTTCGCCGGAGGATTTTCCCCGCCACGTGGCGGTGCGGCTTCTGGGTCGGGACGGCGAGCCCATGCCCTGGCGGCTGTCCCGGGCAGGCGAGGTGTGGGAAGGGGTCGCGGAAGGGACCGTCACCGCCAATTCGATGGGGGTATTGATCCGCCTGGCGGCGGCCGGCGCCGGCATCGCCGCCATCGACCACATGATGGTGGAAGCCGAACTGGCGCGGGGAGAACTGGTCCCGGTGCTGGCGGACTGGACCCTGCCGCCCGCCACCGCCTGGATGGTGATGCCGAGCCGGAGGCTGATTCCCCCCAAGACCCGGGCTTTCATCGAGATGCTGATGACCGCCCGGGATGCCGCATGGCTCCGGGGGGGTCCCGGTCAGTAGTAGGCGCCCTGCTGGGCGGAAAGATAGCGCCAGAGGGTGAGGCCGATCGCTGCCAGGGCGGGAAGCGCCGGGGGTACGATGGCCCAGGTCAGCCGGGCAAGCTTGCCCTGCGGCGGGACCTTGGGTGAAGGAAATGCCAGGGTCGCCAGGGCCGCGGCGGAAAGCAGCGTCTCGGGCAGATGGATCTCCGCCAGGTGGCGACCGCTGAAGGCGAGCCAGGTCCACACCGCGACCCCGGCTTGGGCCAGACCGGCCCCCGCCGCCGGCAATCGCCCGCACAACACCGCCCCCAGGCCCAGGGCCGCCGCCACGGCGAAGGCCGTGTTGGCCAGCCCGCCGATGACGATACTGCCCCCCAGGGAGATGACGAAGCCCAGGCTTCCCAGGGCCGCCGCCACCGCCAGCGAAGCGCGCGCGTCGCCCCTGGCCCGCCCGGCCAGGGCCATCAATCCTAGTCCAAGCGCCAGGGCGACGCCCCATTCCCCGCCCAGCACCGCCAGGCTCTCCTCCCGCAGCAGAGGCGGCACAAGGAGGGCGAGGCCCAGGGCGAGGATCAAGCCCATCACGGGGGTGCGCCCCCGGGGCAGGAGCCCGGCGACCAGGAGCGCAGCTACCAGGATCGGCAGCCAGTCGAGGGTCTGGGCCGGGGGAAAGGCGGCCTGATGACCGTAGCCCAGGGCCCAGCCCAGAAAGAGGCCGGCACAGGCGGCCACGGCGGCCGCCTGGCGGGGCAGGGCGCGGGCCAGCAGCGCCGCCAGGGCCAGGCTCAGGACAGCGGGGCCCGCCACAGTGCGCAGGGCGAGCAGGATCCCCGCCAGGGAAGCGGTGTTGTCCATGGAACAGTCCTCGGAAACAAAATGGGAGCCGGCGTGGGCCGGCCCGGGACTCCGGCGACCAAACGGTGGCCGCCGGAGGGGGAGACTTACTGCTTGATGGTTTCGATGTTGAGGACGAGGTCCACCGCGTCACCCAGGCCGTCGAGCATGAAGGTCATGCCGAACTCGCTGCGCTTGAGGGTCGTGGTGGCCACGTAACCGGAGCGGTAGCCGCCCCACGGGTCCTTGCCGGCGCCGATGTGCTGGAGCTTGAAGGTGACGGGTTTGGTCACGCCGTGCAGGGTGAGGTTGCCGGTCAAGGTGCCCTCGCCCTTGGCGTCGATGACCACTTTGCTGCTCTCGAACTTGGCCTTGGGGTACTGGGCGGCGGCAAAGAAGTCCGGGCTCTTGAGATGCTTGTCCCGATCGACAAACCCGGTATCCACGCTGCTGATGTCGATCTCCGCGGCCACCTTGTTGCCAGCGCCGGTGCCGTCGGCGGTCACCTCGCCGGTGAGCTTGTCGAAGCGCCCGGTGAAGCGCGACACGCCCAGGTGGGTGAGGGTGAAGAAGGCATAGGAATGCACCGGATCGATCTTGTACTGCCCGGGATCTGCCGAGTGGGCCGCAGCCGGAGTCGCAGCAAAGAGGGGCACAGCACCGAGGGCGGCGGAGAGCAAAAGGGCGTTGAGGGTTTTCATGGTTATTTCTCCTTGGGGTTAAGACAACACGGGGGTCGGGGCTACATAGGGGGCCAGGGCGGCGGGCGCGGCGCCAAACAGGTAGGCATCCATGCTCATCACCTTGTCCCGGATTCCGCCGGCCAGCACGGCATGAGCCGGCCAGCCGGTTGTGGCGCCCAGGGCGACGAAAAGCGGCATGAGGTGTTCGTCGGTCGGGTGGGCCCAGGCGGCGTGGGGAGCCTGGCGGCGATAGTCCAGCAAGGCCGCCACATCGGCGGCACCCAGCCGGGCCTCGATCCAGTCGGTGAAGGCCTTGGCGCGGGGATCCACGTCCTCACCATCCATTTCGAACTCGTAGAGGTTGTGGGTGATGCTGCCGGAGCCGATCACCAGCACGCCTTCGGCGTCCAGGCCCTGCAGGGCCCGCCCGAGGGCCAGGTACTGGCTCGGCGACCAGCGGCTCGGTAGCGAGAGTTGCAGCACCGGAATGTCCGCAGCGGGGGCGAGGTAACGTAGGGGCACCCAGGCGCCATGGTCGAGGCCGCGGCGGCCATCGGTGGTGGCGGGTATGCCGGCGCGGGTCAGGCGGGTGGCGATCGCCTCACCCAGGACGGGGTCCCCCGGGGCGGGATACTCCAGGGTGTACAGAACCCGGGGGAACCCGCCAAAGTCGTGGATCGTTTCCGGATGCTGCGAGGTCGAAACGGTCGGCACGGAGGTCATCCAGTGGGCGGACACCACCAGGATTGCCCGGGGACGGGGAAGGGCCTGGCCAACGGCAGCCAGCATCTCGCCGGTCCGGCCGGGCTGCACGGCCAGCATCGGCGAACCGTGGGAAACAAAGAGGGTGGGCAGGGTCATGATCGGTCTCGCAGTTGATGGGAACGTCATCAAGATGGCGCCACTGTATCGCCCCACTTGGTCGGGATAAACCCTTTAGAATGTGATTGACTGTTTCAGAAAATGGATCAATAGCCATGGACAAGCTGCGCCAGATGCAAGCGTTCACGGCAGTCGCCGAGCAGGGCAGCTTCGTTGGAGCGGCCGAATCCCTGGGCACCAGCAAGGCGGCGATCTCGCGCCTGGTGGCGGACCTGGAAGCCCGCCTCGGCGTCCGCCTGATGCAGCGCACCACCCGGCGCCTCACCCTCACCACCGAGGGACATCTCTTCCTGGAGCGCTGCCGGGATGCCCTGACCCAGATTGAGGACGCCGAGAACGAGCTTCAGCGGGCCACCACCGTGCCCCGGGGCCTAGTGCGGGTGAATGTGCCGGTGACCTTCGGCAACCTTCACCTCGCCCCGCTGTGGGGGGAGTTCCTTGCCCAACATCCGCTGGTGGAACTCGACGTGACCCTCGCCGACCGGGTGGTGGACCTGGTGGAGGAAGGTTACGACCTCGCCGTGCGGATCGGCCGCCTCGCGCCGTCGACCCTCATCAGCCGTCAGGTCGCCACCGATCATTCCGTACTCTGCGCCGCCCCCGCCTACCTGGAGAAATATGGCACCCCGACCCATCCTGCAGACCTGGAGCGCCACCACACCATCAGCTATTCATACCTGAGTACGGGGGATCGCTGGGTCTTCGAGAGTGACGAGGGGGAGACCAGCGTCCGCGTGCGGCCACGGCTGCGGGCCAACAGTGGCGACACCTGCCGGGCGGTGGCCGTGGCTGGCCAGGGCATCATTCAGCAACCCACCTTCCTCATTGGCGACGACCTACGGGCCGGTCGCTTGGTGCCGCTCCTTGAGGGCTGGCGAGCGATCGAATTCGGCATCCACTTGGTCTATCCGTCGCGCCGCTTCCTGCCCCCCAAGATGCGTGTGCTGATCGCCTTTCTGGCCGATCGTCTCGGCGGAAAACCCCGCTGGTAGCCTGACATCCCGCGCCGCTGGCGAGTCTTCGGTCAGGGTCGGCAGGGGCCTAGTCACCGAGCATGAATTCGTGCGCCGAAGTATTTTGCTGCATTGCGAAAAAGTACTTGCATTTTTGTTTGGTGCAGTGCAACATTCAACCCATGCAGCAAGGAATTTAACTTTTTAATTGAATCGACTACTAAGGAGCGCACCATGTCCCTGTCTCAAGAGCAATTCGTCGCCGCCGGTAAAGCCAACCTCGAATCCGGCCTCAAGCTGTCCGTCGCCTCCAGCAACATCGTGATGGGCGCCGTCGAGAGCGTGTCCGCCCTGAACCTCTCCACCGCCCGCGCTGCGTTTGACGACGGCGTCGCCTACGTCAAGGCCGTTGGTGAGCTGAAGGACCCGAAGGCGCTGATCGCTCTGCAACTCGGCCTCCTGACCCCCTCCTCCGAGAAGGCCATCGCCTACGCCAAGGCCCTGACCGACATCGGCTCCAAGGCCAAGGACGAGCTGGTCAAGCTGTACGAAGCTGAAGTGGCCGCGCTGACCGCCAAGATGAACAGCAACCTGGAAGGCTTCTTCAAGAACGCCCCCGCCGGTTCCGAAGCCGCTGTGTCCGCCGTGAAGACCGCCATCGCCAACGCCACCTCCGCTTACGAAGGCGCCACCAAGGCCGCCAAGCAGGTTGCCGAAGCCGCCCAGGCCAGCATCGAGACCGCTACGGCCGCCGCTGTGGAGAACCTCTCCAAGGGCACCAAGTCCGTTGCCTCCGCTCTGCAAGTCGCCGCCTAATCAGCGCCTGCCTGCGAGCAACCGGCCTTCGCGCCGCGTTGCAGAGCTTGAGCAGAAAGGCCCCGCAAGGGGCCTCTTTCTTTGCATCCAAGCTGGGGATCGAAGGCGCGGACCATCGCTCCAATTCCCCTTCCAGGCTTAACCGGGCGGCTCGCGGCGGTGCGCCAGGTTCCGCCATGCCCACGGTCAGTCAAGCGCTTATTTTCCCCTGGTCCTTCCTGTTCACGCTCCCTCACGCACCTCGTCCGTCCACACCTTGAAACTGCGCAGGATGTTGGGCCCGAAGGTGCTGCTGATGGCCACGTCCGCCGCATCGCGCCCTCGCGCGATGAGCACCCGACCGATGCGAGGGATATTGTTGCGCGGGTCGAAGGTGTACCAGTGGCCGTCCAGATACGCTTCGAACCAGCCGGAGAAATCCATCGGTTCGTCGGGCGGGGGGATGCCAATGTCGCCAAGGTAGCCCGTGCAGTAGCGGGCCGGAATGTTCATGCAGCGGCAGAACGCGATGCCAAGGTGGGCATAGTCGCGACAAACGCCAACGCGCTCGTGAAAAGCCTCCAGCGCCGTCTTGGTCGGGCGGGCGTGCTTATAGCCAAACGTGATGTGACGATGGACGAAGTCGCAGATCGCCTGAACGCGACCCCATCCCGTGGGGCTATTGCCGAAAAGTTGCCAAGCGGTTTCTGAGAGGCGATCGGTCTCGCAATAGCGGCTGCCCAGGAGAAACAGCAGGGTTTCGTCGGGGAGTTCCTCCACCGGCGTCTGCCGCGCCTGGGGGGCCACCACATCGGGCAGACCCGAATCGCGCACGGTGGCGTTGGCGGTCAGGCGGACCAGCCCCCGCGGGGCCACGATGCGGGTGCACCAGTTGCCAAAGCTGTCGCGATAGGCAGTCATTGGAACCGGGGGATCCGCGACGAGATGGTCGGGCACGAGAATGTCCGAGACCCGCGAGTAATGCACGTTAAGGGTCAGGATCATCGGCGTGGGTTGGGGACAGTCGTAGATCAGTTCGTATCCCAAGCGTATTTTCATGGCGGGGTTCCAGTGATCGGCCACCGCCGGTAGGAACCGGCCTTGGCGAGGTTGATGGGGTGGGGCTCGGCCGTTCGGGTCGCAAAATCGAGCAGGGTCTGGCGGAGCGATTCGATGATGGCCAAGCGCAGTGCCCGCCACGGCGGGCCCCCTTTGGCAACGTGCTTTTGGTTGATTTCCAGTTCGATCCCGACATATTGCTCGGGGGTAAGGCGTTGGCGGAACCAGCGGGTCAAACCATCGCCTTTGCCCGCGTAGGGATAGTTTCGGCGCACCACAAGGTGGGGCGCATTGGCGTGAAGAACAGCCCGCCAGCGCTCGCACAATGCCACCTCGCCGGGCCGGGCCGGGTCATACAAGAGGCCAATGTCTGCATTGCGTACCCTACCATCCAACTCGGGGGTAAAAGTGTGTGAAGAAATATGAATCACCCGGCCGCAAGAGGCGATGGCCTGGTTGACCCGCTTCTCCGCCTGGGCCCGGTAGGGCGCGTAATACCTGGTTAGGATTGCCTGGCGCGCACTGGCGGGTGCCTTGCGAAGGCTCTCGAAATGCAATCGGGGATGCCCAACGGACCGATTCAGATCCACCAGCAGGCGGCTGATGGTGGCAAATACCAGCGGTGCAGAAAACGCCTCGGCAAGCTCCCGGGCCAGGGTGAGGGCACCGGGATCGAAGCCGCGGTGAGAGTTGAGCAACCCCTCCTGACCCAGGAAAAAGCTCCGGTAAGGGGCCGGGATACGCTTTCCCCCGTGCTCACAGCTGATCATCAAGCTGAAATTGGGCGCCTGGGTGGGTGCCCTCGCCGGACTGCCGCTTAGCGAGGGCAACGAAATTTCCCCGGGCCCAGCAGCCCCCTATGGTCGCGCCCCGTTTCTGTCAGCCTCGACCGGGCCCCGGGCGGCGGCGGGCCGAACTCCCTTTCGTCGCGGCGAAAGCCCCACTGCCGCGAGAGCCGGTCCGAGGCATCGCCTTGCAAATCCAATGAATCTCTCCCCGGGCAGCCCGCCCACTACGCGTCGTCCATTGGCGCCGACCAACGGCGCATGGCGTTGCACCGTCGGCCGAAGCCGTTTCCCAGTCAACCGAAAATGCCTGAAGCCTCGCCCGCGAGCAAGCTCTGGCATTGGCGACATCGGACGCTGGCAGTAACCCGCTTCCCGCCCTTCACAAGCCAAGGATCTTTTCCGCCTTGCCCAGGGTATCGAGGGATTCCTGATGTTTTCCCGCCTTATGAAGGGCTTCGCCCTCGGCACGCAGCTTCTTGACCTCCGCCATCTGCTCGGCGCTCAGGGCGGGCCCTTTGGCCAGCGCGTCATCGATCTTTTTCATTTCCATCGGGCAATGGAAGGCCCAAACACTCGGTGCCAGGGCCAGCAGCACCACCCCAAGCAGGCTACGCATCCGCATGATCCTCTCCTCTCTGACCGCGGGCCGCCCCGCGACAGTTCAGATTAGCCCCCGCCACCCGTAATCTCCATGAGATTTCCGCCCAGGCGAGCTATAACAAAGTTCCCCGGGGCCCAATGCCACCTGGATCGCCGCCTCGCCATGACATCCGAACACATCACCCGACTCCAGGAAACGCCGGTCTTTGGCGGCTTGCGGGCCGATGCGCTGGAATTCCTCGTCGATGCATCGAAACAGATGACTTTCCCGGCTGGCACCCTGGTGATCCGCGAAGGTGATCTGGGCGACAAGATCTATGTCATCGAAGCGGGCCGGGTCGAGGTGGTGAAAGCCCTCGGCGACGATGAGCGGGTCTTGAAGGTGCTGGGTCCCGGTGAATGTTTTGGCGAAATGGCACTCCTCGACATCTCACCCCGCAGCGCCACGGTGCGAGCGATGGAGGACTGCCGCGCCCTGGAAATTCCCGCTGCCGCGCTCTTCAAGCTGTATGAGCGCGACCTCGAGCAGTTCACCCTGCTCACCCTCAACATGGGCCGCGAGGTCAGTCGCCGGCTACGCGAAACCGAACGGATGTTATCCAGGCGCGCCTGAGCCACCGCGCCGACGCTCACAGCAGCGGCGCCAGCCACTTTTCCGCTTCGGTGACGCTCATTCCAGACCGCCGGGCCCAGTCCTCCACCTGGTCGTGGCCGATTTTCTGGACCGCGAAATAGCGGGCTTCGGGGTGGGCGAAGTAGAAGCCGGCCACCGACGCGGCTGGGGTCATGGCAAAGCTCTCGGTGAGGGCCATGCCGGTGCGGGCCGGCACGGCGAGGAGGTCGAACAGCGCACCCTTCACGGTGTGGTCCGGGCAGGCCGGGTAGCCCGGGGCAGGGCGGATGCCGCGGTAGGCTTCCTTGATCAACTCGTCGTTGGTCAGCGCTTCCTGGGGCGCGTAGCCCCAGAATTCTTTGCGGACACGAGCGTGCAGCCATTCGGCGCAGGCTTCGGCGTAGCGGTCGGCCAAGGCCTTGAGCAGGATTGCGTGGTAATCGTCGTGGGTGCGCTCGAAGCCCGCCAGCCGCGCCTCGATGCCCAGGCCAGCGGTGACCGCGAAGGCGCCGATGTAGTCCGCCACCCCGGAATCCTTGGGTGCAATGAAGTCCGCCAGGCAGTAGTTGGGCTTGCCGGCCGGGCGCTCGTGCTGCTGGCGCAGGCAGTGCCAGGTCATCAGCACCTGGCTGCGGGACTCGTCGGCGTAAATCTCGATGTCGTCGCCCACCGAATTGGCCGGGAAGAGGCCGAACACCGCGCGCGCCTTCACCCACGGATTGGTGTCCTGCTCGGCGACCATGCGCGCCAGCATCACCTCGGCGTCGGACTTCAGTTCCCGGGCGGTCTCGCCGACGATCTCGTCCGAGAGGATGTCCGGGTAGCGGCCCGCCAGGTCCCAGGTCTGGAAGAAT
The DNA here is from genome assembly GCA_016791005.1 of Zoogloeaceae bacterium. GTDB lineage: Bacteria > Pseudomonadota > Gammaproteobacteria > Burkholderiales > Rhodocyclaceae > JAEUNX01. The sequence goes on along the minus strand of JAEUNY010000073.1, from coordinate 107,191 downwards.
GGCCCCCAGTCGACGGTGTCGGTGAGCTCACCTAGGTCCACGTCGAAGGACTGCACGCCCAACTGCGCCGGCTTGGGCGGCTTGTAATGCGGGTCCAGGTTCCACGGGAAGGGATTGGCCCGCGCCTCCGCCAGCTTCACCAACTGCACGCCCTTCTTCTGCGCGTGCTGGGCGCGCAGTTTGGCGTAGTCGGCGGCGACCTCGGCGGCGTAGGACTCGCGCTGAGTCACTGAGAGTAGGCTGGTGACCACCCCCACGGCGCGGGAGGCGTCGGGCACATAGACCACCGGCTGCTCGTAGTGCGGGGCGATCTTGATCGCGGTGTGGGCGCGGCTGGTGGTGGCGCCGCCGATCAGGAGGGGGACGGCGAAGCCTTGGCGCTGCATCTCGGCGGCGACATGGCTCATTTCCTCCAGACTGGGCGTGATGAGGCCGGAGAGGCCGATGGCCTGGGCACCGTGCTCCCGGGCAGCGTGGAGGATCTTGTCGCAGGACACCATCACGCCGAGGTCCACCACCTCGTAGCCGTTGCAACCCAGCACCACGCCGACGATGTTCTTGCCGATGTCGTGCACGTCGCCCTTCACCGTGGCGATGACGATCCTGCCCTTGCTGGCCGCCCCGGTGCGCAGCTTCTCGGCCTCGATGAAGGGGATGAGGTGCGCCACCGCCTGCTTCATGACGCGGGCGGATTTGACCACCTGGGGCAGGAACATCTTGCCTGCGCCGAAGAGGTCGCCCACCACGTCCATCCCGGCCATCAGCGGGCCTTCGATCACAGCCAACGGCGGCTTGCCTTCGGCTTCCAGACGGGCGCGCACTTCCTCGGTGTCGGCCACCACGAAGTCGGTGATGCCCTTCACCAGGGCGTGCTTGAGACGCTCCTCCACCGACTGCTCGCGCCAGGTCAGATCCGGCCCAGCGTCCTTGGCCTTGCCTTCCTTCACCGTCTGGGCGAACTCCACCAGCGCCTCGCCGGGGCTGGGGTGGCCGCTTTTTTGTCTATTGAGGACCACGTCTTCCACCTTGGCCCGCAGCTCTGGCGCCAGGTCGTCATACACGCCGAGCATCCCGGCATTGACGATGCCCATGTCCATGCCCGCCTGGATGGCGTGGTAGAGGAACACGGTGTGAATGGCTTCCCGCACCGGGTCGTTGCCGCGGAAGCTGAAGCTCACGTTGGAGACCCCGCCCGACACGTGAGCGTGGGGCAGGTTCTGGCGGATCCAGCGCGTCGCCTGGATGAAATCCACCGCGTAGTTGTCGTGCTCCTCAATGCCGGTGGCGATGGCGAAGATGTTGGGGTCGAAGATGATGTCTTCGGGCGGGAAGCCGATGCCCGTCAAAAGCGCGTAGGCGCGGGCGCAGATTTCGGTCTTGCGCTTGTAGGTGTCGGCCTGGCCGGTCTCGTCGAAGGCCATCACGATCACCGCCGCGCCGTACTGGCGGCACAGGCGCGCCTGTTCCAGGAACTTGGCCTCGCCCTCCTTCATGGAGATGGAATTGACGATGCCCTTGCCCTGAATACACTTCAGGCCCGCCTCAATGACCTCCCACTTGGAGGAGTCGAGCATGATGGGCACGCGGGAGATATCCGGCTCGGAGGCGATGAGCTTGAGGAAGCGCTCCATCGCCGCCCTGGAGTCGAGCATCGCCTCGTCCATGTTGATGTCGATGACCTGGGCGCCGTTGTCCACCTGCTGGCGGGCCACCGCCAGGGCGTCGTCGAAGCGACCCTCCAGGATCATGCGGGCAAAGGCACGCGAGCCAGTGACGTTGGTGCGCTCACCCACGTTCACGAACAGGCTGTCCAGGCCGACGTTGAAGGGCTCCAGGCCGGAGAGGCGCAGCTTCTTTTCGATCTGCGGCAGCGGGCGCGGCGCGACGTCTGCCACGGCTTGAGCGATGGCGGCGATGTGTGCCGGGGAGGTGCCGCAGCACCCCCCGACGATATTCACCAGCCCCGATTTCGCCCATTCCACGATTTCAGTGGCCAGTTGCGCTGGCGTCTCGTCGTAGCCGGTGGGCGACAGCGGATTGGGCAGGCCGGCGTTGGGGTGGGCGGACACAAAGCAATCACAGACGTGGGCCAGATCCTCCACGTACTGGCGTAGTTCCTTCGCCCCCAGGGCGCAGTTGAGGCCGAAACTGAGCGGCCGGGCGTGGGACAGCGAATTCCAGAAGGCCTCAGCGGTCTGGCCCGACAGGGTGCGGCCGGAGGCGTCGGTGATGGTGCCGGAGACCATCACCGGCAGGCGGCGGCCCAGGTCGGCAAACAGCTTCTCGATGGCGAACACCGCCGCCTTGGCGTTAAGGGTGTCGAACACCGTCTCGATGAGTAGCAGGTCCGCGCCGCCCTCGGCGAGGCCCTTGGCGGAAGCGTAGTAGTCCTCCACCAGCGCATCGAATTCGATGTTGCGGAAACCTGGGTCATTCACGTCTGGGCTGATGGAGAGGGTGCGCGAGGTCGGCCCCAGCACCCCGGCGCAGAAGCGCGGCTTGGCCGGGTTGGCGGCGGTGAATGCGTCGCACAGCTCGCGCACCAGCCGCGCGCCGGCCACGTTCAGCTCGTATGCGACGTCCGCCAGCCCGTATTCCGCCTGGGAAACCCGGGTGGCGTTGAAGGTGCAGGTCTCGATGAGGTCCGCCCCCGCTTCGAGGTAGGCGCGGTGGATGCCGCCCACCACGTCAGGCCGGGTCAGCACCAGGAGGTCGTTGTTGCCCTTGAGATCCTTGGGATGAGCACGGAAACGCTCGCCGCGGTAGTCCCCCTCACCCAGCTTGTGCTGCTGGATCATGGTGCCCATGGCGCCATCCAGAATCAGGATGCGGCGGGCCAGGAGGGCGGTGAGTTCGGCGGTACGGTCGGGCTGCATGGATCATCCTCGGCGGTGCGGGCTGGCGCGCACAAAGAAAAACGGCGCGGCAAACCGGAAGGTTCGCGAGCGCCGTTTTCGGTTGCCGAGCCTGGCCCGCTCAGTGTCGGGTCGCAACGCTCCTCGGCAAGGGGCGGATTTTATGAACTTTTTCCACCCCTGCCAAGGCTGCCCACCCTGTCCTGGCGCCAGATGCGGGATGCCAACGCACCGCTCTGGTCGCCCGCTGGGGAACCATTTCGCACTGCAGCATCTCCGACTCCTGAACTACCGGACAAGAGGCGTTCTCCCTCACAAGGCGAGGCGATGCCGAGTCCGCCACACGCAACTTGCTTTCCGGAGAACCACCATGGGCATCATCTCAACCATTCTGATTGGCTTGGTCGTCGGGCTTGTCGCCCGCTTTCTCAAGCCCGGCGAAGACAGCATGGGATGGATCAAGACCATCCTGGTCGGTATCGGCGGCGCCGTGCTGGCCACCTACGGCGGACAGGCCGTCGGTCTCTACCAGGCTGGCCAAGGGGCCGGATTCATCGGCTCGGTGGTTGGCGCGGTGATCCTGCTCTACCTGCTGGCCAAGTTCTCGGCCAAATAGCGCCCCGCCGAGGGGCCCCGGGGGAGCGCGGTCAGGTCGATGCGGTCGAGACGGCGCCAGTCAGCTGGCAATGTGGAGCTTGTTATTCACCGACTTCACCCCCTCGACCGAAAGGGCCAGGCGGGTTGCGGTCTCCCGCGCCACGGCGGTGGGAGCCGTTCCCTCCAGCGTCACCTGGCCGCCAAGGGTCGTGACCTGGACGTCGAGGGCCTTCACCGAGTCATCGGCCACCAGCTTGGCCTTGACCGCTGCAGTGATCGCAGTGTCATCCATCGCCTGCGCCGCGGCGTCCAGTTTCTGCTCCACCTTTTCGCCCATATTCTTGGCTTTGGCTTCCACCTCGGCGGCCTGTGCCTTGGACTCGGCCACGGCTGCGTCGAGCTTCTGCCCGGCCGTCTTTTCCGGGGCGGCATCTGAACAGGCGGCCATCAGTAAGGCGCCGGAACACAGGGCAATGAGGGAAAGGCGTTGTGCGGTCGTTTTCATGGATCTCTCCGGGTTGTTGATCGAAGGCGAAGGCTCTTTGCCCTTACCCCTTCAGGGGGCGCTAAGCTTCAAGGGCCGGGCCGCCATGGGCTCAATGTAATTTTTCTCCTGAGCCCCCTCTGTAGGCCGGCTCCGCTCGCCCTGTAGGACAAGACCCTTTTTTCGTGGAGGCCCGGCCATCCTGAACGTGATCCTGCGGGTCTCCCTGTGCGCGGCGGTTACCGGGGCCACATTCTGGAAGCTCGGTGGCACCACCTGGGTCCTGACGCTGCCCTTGTGGGGTCTGGCCCTGGCTCGCCCACTGGTGGAAGCCGCGTTCCAGCTTCCCGCCCTGAGCCGAAGACTGGCGACGCTGGGCTGGGAAGGCCGCTACACGGAATTCGATGGACTGCGGGTCCGGACTTACGTGGTGGGGCGGGAATTGCGGGTGGCCGCCGCCGACGTGGATGCCGTGCTCGGCTGGCGCGACACCCCCATCGGCCAGAGAGCCCAGAGCCTGCGGATCGACGGCCGTTTCCTGGGGGCACCCGCCACCTACCCGGTCCGGATCCTCATCTCGCTGCTGGAGAACGAACGCAGCCCCACCGCCCGGCGCTTCCGTCACTGGCTGGAACGGGAGGTCGCCTTTCCCCACCAAGCCCGCCAGCAGCGTTCATCCGGCGAGCTCTGACCCTGTGTCAACCCGGATGGCCAGGACGCCGCCGGCCGGGGTAGGATTTCTCCAGCATCGGCTCCACGCCGCATTCCCAAACATTTAGGAGGGCACCCATGTCGAAACTTGCAGGCAAGATTGCTTTGGTCACGGGCTCCACGTCGGGCATTGGCTGGGCGGTGGCCCAGGCCCTGGCGGACGAGGGCGCCCGAGTGATGCTCCACGGGTCCCGGCCAGCCGCGGAGGCCGAGCCCCTGCGGGCCTCCCTCGCGGCCCGGTGCGGCGGCGAGGTGGGCTATGCCGCGGCCAATCTGGCCGATCCGGCGTCAGCACGGGATCTGGTGGCCCATACGCTCGCCCGCTTCGGCCAGCTCGACATTCTGGTGAACAACGCCGGCATGCAGCATGTGGCCGCCATCGACGAGTTTCCTGACGAAACCTGGGACCAGCTCATCGCCCTCAATCTGTCGTCGGTCTTTCACACCACGAAGGCTGCCCTGCCCGGCATGAAGGCCAGGGGCTGGGGGCGCATCATCAACATCGCCTCCGCCCACGGCGTGGTGGCCTCCCCCTTCAAGGCGCCCTACACGGCCAGCAAGCACGCGGTAGTCGGCTTCTCCAAGGCCGTGGCACTGGAGGTGGCGGAACTCGGAATCACCTGCAACGCCGTCTGCCCGGGTTATGTGCGCACTCCCCTGATCGAAAAACAGGTGGCGGATCAAGCCAAGGTGCATAACCTCCCGGAAGATCGGGTGATTCGCGAGGTCATCCTCGCGGCCCAACCGACCAAGCAATTCGTGGAGGCGGAGGAGGTGGGCGCTTTAGTGGCCTTCCTGTGTTCAGGGGCTGGCCGGTCGATCACTGGCGCCGCTTTGCTGATGGACGGGGGATGGACCGCCCGCTGAAGAGCCTCAGGCGGGGAGGGCGGGACCCTTGCCGGAAATGAGGACGTCGATCGCCTTTTGAATGCGGCCATTGGGCTGCGACTGCAGCCACTCGTTGGTGAAGGTCACCAGAGGGCCAATTTTTTCGCGATCCAGGGTCTCCTGACCAAGGAGGACGAAAAGTTGCTCGGCCGCCGCCCGGACATCGGAATCCGGCTTGGCGGCAAATTGGCACACCATCGCCAACGCCATCAAGTCGCTCAGGTGCTGATCGCAAAACCACGGCTCCCCCATCGCGTGGAGGGCAATGAGGGCGGGGAGCTCCGTTACCGTGCGTTTCTTGATGCCCAGGGGCAGCAGGGTCTTTCGTTTCATGGGGGAGATTTACGGGTGCCCGGCGGGGGACTTTAACGGCCGAGCCTGGTTCCCTGGCACTCGCCCCGCTAAGCCACCCCGATCCCGGTTCGGGCCAGGAGATCGTCGGTCACTTCCATGGTGAGCAGAGGGGGTTGCCCGGCGGGGGTCTCTTCCAGAGCATCGAGAAACATCGCCCGGGCTTCCTTGTCGTCATAGACCATCTTGGCGTCAAAGGCGCGCTGCCAAGTGGCGCGATCCGGCCACTCGGCGGTGGCGATGAAGCGGCCATCCGCCTCCCGGTGGAGGCGGGAGCCGAGGCCCCCGTATATCCGTACGATCTCCCGAGTTCCCCGGCGCCAGGCCTCGCGAAACTGGTCTTCCTTACCGGGCTTGACCTTCCAGCCATAGACCACCACGAACATCGCGTCCTCCTCGCGGCCACGCTTGCACCAGATGAACGGCCATCAGGCGGCCAGGGCACCCTCGAGGCTCGTCAGCTCATGGCCCGCGGCCACCAGCGCTTCGGCAAGGCGCGAGGCCATTTTCACTGCATGGAGGCTGTCGCCATGAACGCAGATGCTGTGGATCGGCCCCTGCAGGACCGCGCCGCTGCGGGTAACCACCCCGCCTGCCTCAATCATTCGCAAAGCGTGGGCAACACATTCTTCAGGATCGCTGATCACTGCACCGGGTTCGTGGCGCGGAACAAGGGTTCCGCGCTCAGTGTAGGCCCGATCGGCAAACACCTCCTCGGCGACGGTCAGGCCCCACCGCCGCCCCACCCGTGAAAGCTCGGAACCCGCCGGGGCCAGGAGGATCAGCGTCGGGTCGTAGCGCCGAATCGCGCCGACGACGGTCTCCGCCAATCCGGCATCCAGACTGGCCTGATTGCTCAAGGCACCATGGGGTTTCACGTGACCCAGGTGACCGCCCTCAGCCTGGACCACGCCGGCCAGAGCCCCCATCTGATAGATCAGGGCAGCTTCCAGTTCGTTGGGGGCCATCTGCATGGGCCGCCGACCAAATCCCTGGAGATCCGGATAGCCAGGATGGGCACCGAGGCCCGCGTTGCGCGCCATGGCCGCGCGAACCGTGGTCTGCATCACCAGGGGATCGCCAGCGTGGAAACCGCAGGCGATATTGGCCGCGCCGACAATCTCCAGAAGCGCCGCATCCTCGCCCATTTTCCAGGCGCCGTAGGATTCCCCCAGGTCTGCATTGAGATTGATCTTCATCGCTTGCCTCCTCCCGGTCTAGCCTTCCTCGCTACCCGGCCTGAGGGCATCGACCACCCCGCCGACCAGATTGGCGGCGTAGAGCGCCGGCTCGTCCCAACCCCCGTCCGTTTCGCCCCGGATCGCTGCGAGGAGGGCCTGCGTCTCCGCTTCGGCCTCGCGGGCCAGGCTGACCGCCGCCTCCACCGACACCGCGCCAAAGCGCACCGGCGACCCGACCGGGAGGTCCGCCAGCCGGGCCAGATCAGCCCCGATCACGGTGGCGATCTTGGGATAGCCCCCCGCAGTCTGGGCGTCCGCCAAGAGCACCACGGGCTGCCCGTTGCCAGGCACCTGAATCGCGCCAGGGACAATGGCGTCGGAAAGCATCTCGGTCGCCCCCCGGTGTCGCAGGGAAGGCCCGGCGAGACGAATCCCCATACGATCTGCATCTTGCCCGATGCGGTACGGCTGCGCCAGAAAGCTCGCCAGGGTCTCGGCGGGGAAATAGTCATCCTGGGGGCCGAACACCACCCGGATCGGATCCGTCAGCCGCTGCGGGGTGCGAAGCATCCGCAGTGCCGGCCCGCTTTTTCCACCGGCCGGCGCGAGGGGCCAGCGCTGACCGCCGCGCAGCGGACCCCCGTCCCAACCGCCGAGCCCTGCACGCCCGTAAGTGGCGGCACTCCCCAACACCTGCGGGCAGCTCAAACCCGCTACGGCGACCATCGCCAGGCGGCCGCCCACCATCCGGCGGATGCGCAGGCTCTCCCCCGGGAGGAGCGTCAAGGTTTCCCATGGCCGTTCCGTCCGGGCCCCATCCGGCCCCAGGCGCTCCATCTCGACCCGACCGGCCACCGCCAGCCGAACCAAGCCCTCCCGAGCCGTCAGGTGCAGCCCCCCGTCAAAGGCTTCGATCACCGGGGCCGTTTCCGGACACCCGGCCAGCGCATTGGCGATGCGCAACAATCGGGAATCCAGGGCCCCCGACCACGGCACCCCATGGCGACGAAAGCCCCTCCTCCCCAAATCTTGAATCGTGGCATAGGCCCCGGGACTCACCACTTCGAGAACAGGCCGTTCGGAGGTCACGCCGCGGAGTCCAGAAAACGAGCCCCATCGAGGTCGCCACCCTGTCGGGCGGTTTCCAGTTGCGCGAACTCGTCGATAGAGATGGGCCGGAAGGTCACCCGGTCCCCCACCTGGAGGAGCGCTGGCGGGGAATGGCGAGCATCGAAGAGAGGAACTGGGCAGTTCCCGATCAGATGCCACCCCCCCGGACTCTCCCACGGATAGATCGCAGTCATGGCCCCCGCAACGGCCACGCTGCCCGGCGGCACCCGGACCCGCGGCGTCGCCCAGCGGGGCAGTTGTAGCGATGGAGCGAGCTCGCCAAGGAAGGGAAAGCCGGGCAGGAAACCCAGCATCAACACCTCGTAGGCCTGCCCACAGTGCGCCCGCACCAGTTCCGCAGCAGAGATCCCCAACCGCTGGGCCGTCTCGATCAAGTCCGGCGCCAGGGTCGGCTCATAACACACCGGCAAACTCCAGTGCCGGGGCGGCTCCACCTCCCCGTCCTCCGGCCGGTCCATCACCGCCTCGACGCCCTTCGCCACCTGATCCCCGCTCGTCAACAGGGGATCGAAAATCACGGTCAGGGAACGGAAGGTCGGCACCACCTCGATCACCCCGGTGAGCGGCCCTACGCCCAGCCGGCCCGACAGAGCACGATCGATGGCTTGCACGGCCGCCCTCACCGCGGGGGAGAGCTCATCTCCCAGCTCCAGGGTCAGCGCGGCTTCGCCAAGGGCCCGCCAGCGGGGGAAGGTGCCCGGGATCGACCGTGCCGGGTCTTCCCCCGCAGACGGATCGGGAAACGAGAATGAGGCCATGGTCACGCGCCCCCATGCCAACAGCGATGGCGAATTCTAGTCGCAACCCTTCCCCGGACGTTTGGGAAAACCTGTCGGATTGTCCGGGGGGGAACTGTGGATAAGTCCCCAAGCGGGGAGTACGGAATTTTTCATCCACAATCCGCCCCCGCCCTCCAAGCCGGTCCCTACCGCGCTTTTGCCCAGCGGATTTTCCTTGTCAGCAGAGGGGGTTCCGCACTTATCCACAGAATTTTCCTGCCTATTATCTATAGTGTTCTTTTAATAAGAACACCTTTTATAAACCCTCCCTCGCTTATTCCCTCCCTGGCCGATTTTCCCGGTCAGGCTGTCCCCGATGGCGGTCCTCCCGCGATCGGTCGGGAGGTGCCTGACGCTGCGGTACCGGCTCTGGCGCAGCGTTCCGGGGCGGTGGAGGTGCTGCTTGCCGGGCAGGCGGGTCGGGGCGCTCCATCCGCTGGGGGGGCGGCATCGCACGCATCTCCCGGGGGGGCTCTGCGGCTCGCTCTTCCCGCATCGGCCGGGGTGGTGGCATGTCGGCTTGTGGCCGGCTGGGTCGGGGGGCTTCCTCCCTGGGGGGCTGGAAGCCACGAGCCGGAGGATCCTCACGCCGATCCCGCGCTCGGAAGCTCTCTTCCTCCCGGGGACCTGGGCGCGCCTCCCAAGGTGCTTCACGCCGCTCCGGAGCTATGCGGGGAGGTGGTGTATCCGGTCCGCGGGGGCGTCCATCGTCGCGGGGCTCGAAGTTTCCACGGGCAGGCCCGTCTCGTTCCGGGCTTCGCCGACTCTGGGGCTCCTCGCCCTGGGGCGGAAAGGTCTGGCGGGGCTCTCGAACGTCCGGCATGGCTTCGTTTCGCTCCCTCGCCCGGGGCATGTCTCCGCCCTGGGGCTCGGCAAAGCGACGTTCAGGTGCCGAGCGGTCTTCGACCCGGCGACGGGGCTCCGTGTCGGGGGCCTGCCAACCCGACCGACCGAATCGCTCGGCCAGGTCATCTCGCTGGGCGGGTGGGGGCGGTGGGCGACGGGTCAACGCTGGTGGCCGGTCCCTCTCCCGGATTGGCGGCGCCTCCTGGATGCGGCCCGCGCCGAAATAGCTTTGCCGGCCGGGGGCCACGCTGGGCATGGTCGCGCCCACCGGGACCCGCTCGAGGGTTCGTTCGTCCACCCGGACGCGCTCCCGGTGGGCGGCGCGCCCTTCGACGAAGGAAGAGGCCCGCATCACGGTGGTCGCTCCGGGGATGCCCCGGTTCTCGTAACGCGGCCGGTCGCGTCGGTCGCCCTCGCGGTCCGCGTAAATGCGGTTCATCCGGTCCACATAGCGCGGGCTGGCGCGATAGACCGGCTGGTAGCGGTCCCGGGGGCCGAGGGGAAACCAGGCGACGGCCGGTCCGCCGGAAACGCTCAATCCATAACCGTTCGGGGAACCCAGGAAGGCCACGAGGGCCGGCGCGTAGTAGGGCCGACGCGCCACCGGGCCGGGAATCCACGCCCAGCGCTCGCGGATGAAAGCCCAGCGGCCATAGTGGAAAGGCGCGAAACCCCAAGGCGCATCGTCCACCCACGTCCAGCCCCAGGGAGCGATCCACACCCAATGGCCGTAGCGGTAGGGCGCCCAATCGACGACCGTGATGCGGGGCCACCACACGGTGCCATAGCCGGGTTCCTCACGCCAGGTTCCGTGGTCGTCCAGGCTCTCATAGCCCAGCATGTCCTGGCCCACGTAGCGGCGGGCCTGGCGGGAGGCGAGGTATTCGATACGGCCGTCCACCCAACGGTCGAAGCCATCCCGCCAGGGGAGATTCTCGCTAATCCTCGGCGGGCCGTCGGGCTCGAATCGGGCCTGGGCAGGGGCCGCCAGACGCATGCGTCGATCGTCCCGGTAAGCGCTGGCCTGGCCATCTCGAACGGTGATTTCGGTGCTCTCACGCTGGGGATCGGAGGTAATCCGGTACAGGCCCGGCCGCTCGGGGACCAGTGCCACCGCCGGCGTGGCCAGTTCCAGCCGGTCGTCGGGATCGAGGGCCCGGACCTGCGCGGAGACGGTGCCCTGTCCGACCTCGAACTGGGCCTCGTCATCGTCGAGCCGGAGGATGCGAAGGTCGGTCTCCTCGTCAGCCCGCAGCACGGTGGCGCCAATCGAAAGCTCGGCCCGGCTATTTCGGCCGACCCAGAGGCGATCGCCGCTGGTGAACGGGCGAGAGCTGGTGGCTTCCACCCATTCATCGCTGCCCGCCGGCGAAAAACTCACCGACCCTTCGATCAGACTCAGCCGACCCACGCGGCCCGGCGGGTCGGCTTGGGCGAAGGCGTTGCTGCCCAGCAAGAGGCCGATCGCGAGACTCGCCAGGACAGCCGCCGTTCGTCCGTCTCTGAAACGGCAAATCCAGCTTCGCATCATTGATGTTCCTTCCTGTTCATCCGAAGCACCCAGTTATTGGCCAATTCGGCCCATTCGCCCAAGTTCCACTCTAGGTTCATCACCTCTCCAGTGGACGACCGATTGGCAACCATTTATGTCCCGATCAGGGGCGAGCGAACCACGATTTCCTCGTTTGGCCGCCTCAGATCGCCCATTTCCAGCGCTAGAATAGTGCGCCTTGCTCGGGCACCCCACACAAACAAGAATCAGGGAGTTGATACATGTTGGATCAGGATGACGACGATCTGAGAATCGTCTTGGGTGTGATTTTTGGCGTGATCGCTCTGGTAATCGGCCTGGTGATCGGGCTGGGCGTGCATGTCACCCACAAGCCCAAGGCGCCTGTGGCCATGGTGGTCGAGGAAGTCTTTGCCGAGATCGAGCCCCAGGGCGACGCGCTGGTGAAGGTCTATTTCGCCGTCGGGGAGGCCACCCTGAGCCCCGAAGCGCTGGAAACTCTGAACCAGGTGAAGACCGCCCTGGCGGAAAAGGAAGGCGCCATCGTTCTGCTGTCCGGCTTCCATGATGAGACCGGCGGCGCCGCCGTCAATGCCGAGGTGTCCAAGAACCGCGCCAAAGCCGTCAAGGAGGCGCTTGTGGGCGCTGGGGTGTCAGCCGACAAAGTGCTACTGCGCAAGCCTGCGGTTACCCTCGGAGGCGAAAGCCCGGAAGAGGCACGCCGGGTGGACATCCGGGTCCAGATGCATTGAAGCCCTGGTGCTCCAGATGAACGAAAAGGCCAGGCCCCACCTGGCCTTTTTTGTCATTTTCACAGGTTGGCGAGGGCAACGCTGCGGCCATCTTCGACCCCGGACCATCGACCTACTTTGTCCGTCAAGTTCGACGTCTCTATGACAGACGAGTCTTCCCTACTGACCCAGAAGAGCGTGGGCTTCGCCGTCAAGCTCATGGACCATCTGGTGGTGCCGACCTTTGTCCTCGACAAGGGCCGTCGGGTCATCATCTGGAACAAGGCCTGCGAGCTGCTCACCGGCGTGCCGGCCGAGGAGGTGTTGGGGACCCGGGAGCACTGGCGGGCCTTCTATGATTCTCCGCGCCCATGTCTGGCCGATCTCATCGTCGAGGGCCGGCTCGAAGCCATCGACTCGCTTTATGCCCAGCATGCCATCCGGTCGAGCAACGAGTTGGGTTATTACGCCGAAAACTGGTGCGTGATGCCCCGCGCGGGCACCCGGCTCTGCCTGGGCATCGATTCCGGGCCCATTTACGACGAGCGCGGCCATCTCATTGCGGTGATCGAGACCCTGAGAGATCTCACCGAGCAGAAGGAAGACGCCCTCACCCGGCTTGCCAATCGCGGCGCCTTCGATCTCGGGTTGGAGCGGGAGTGGCGGCGCGCCGTCCGCAACGGCCATCCCCTTTCCATGCTGATGCTCGACGTGGATTGCTTCAAGCTTTACAACGACAGCTTCGGTCATCCCCAAGGGGATGTCTGCCTGCGCAGCGTGGCGTCGGTCATCGCCTGTCATTCCCAGCGCTCTGGCGACCTCGTCGCTCGGTACGGGGGTGAAGAGTTCGTAGTGATCCTGCCGGGCACGGATCAAGACGGAGCCCAAGTGGTCGCTCGGCGCATCCATGAAGGAGTTGCGGCCCTGCAGATCAGCCACCCGAAGTCCCTGGTCGCCAACCATGTTTCGGTCAGCATCGGCATCGCCACGGTGAATCCGAAAGTCGGCGCCGGCATGGCGAACCAGTTGATCGACGCAGCGGATGCGGCGCTCTACCAGGCGAAGGAAGCTGGGCGCAACCGCATCGTCACCCTGAATCTGGAAGAATCCACTCCCGCATAGGCGCGGCAGCCCGTCAGGCGGTGATTTCGCCTCCCAGGGCCGCCACCAGGGCGGGGAGAAGGTGACTCAATTCGCCGGTCATGAGGGCGAACTCCGCATCAAAAAGCTCGGCGGCGCCTTCGCCTTGCCCCTCCATCTGTTCCTGCACCACGTCGAGGAATTGCAGGCGCTTGATCTCCCCCTTCTCGGTCAGGACGAAGGACACCCGGTCATCAAAGGTCAGGGCCAGGCGGGTGGGAAGCTTGCCGGCCTGGAGATGGCCCCGAATTTCTTCACCTTCCAGGGAATGGCGGACGTAGCGCACCGCTGCCTTTTCTTCCGTCACCGACCGTAATTCGCAGTCCTGGTCGATGGTGAAGGCGCCCGGTGCTTCGCCTGCCGCGAGCCACTCCGCCATGGCAGAGCCTGGGCTGCGCTCGGTGCGCAGCAAGGCGAGGGGAAAGTGGTCGAGGCTGGCCCGCAGCTCTTCCAGCAGATCCTCCGCCCGGGCCTGGCTGGGCGCATCGACGACCAGCCAGCCGTTCACAGGATCGATCCAGGCAAAGCTCCGACGCCGCCGGGTAAAGGCCCTCGGCAGCAGCTCCTGCAGAACTTGCTCCCGTAGCTCCCTCATCTGTTTGCGGCCCGGGCGAAAGCCTTGGGCGGCCTCGATGTCGTCGGCGCGGTCTTCTGCTTCCTGGCGCACGACCGACGAGGGGAGAATCTTGCTCTCGCTCCCCAGGCAGATCAGCCATTGCTGGCCGACGACATGAACCAGCGAAGACTCCTGGGTGGGTGGCACCCAGCCCTGGGTGGCGGGATCCAGGCTGCCACAAGGGTGGAAACGGCGCTTGGCGAGCTGATCCTCGAGGGAGGCCCTGTCCACGGACCAGGGCGCGGGAAGACGAAAGACTTGCAGATTCTTGAACCACATGGGCGATGATGTTCCAGAAAACAGGGGACAAAGGATCCCACCCGGCCCACCCTCGGGCGGGCTGTGGGGAGGTGCTTATTGCAGCCGGCTGGATTCGGCAATCATGCGGATGACCCGCACGGTGTCGATGTCCGATTCCCGGTAAGCGGATTTGACAAACTCGGCATAGCGGCCCTCGCTGCCTGTACCGCCTTCCGCCAAGGTGGTGGCGTAGGTGAAGCGCAGGAACAGGGCCCCCTCCGCGGGTTCCTCAATGGCGATGGTGAGGGTTCCCCCCGCGTGATCGGCAGTGGCGCGGGATTCGAAGCGGATCCACGACATGGCTTCGAAAATGACTTGGTCATCGATCACCGCCTGGCCGAAGTGCAACCGCCGATCCAGTGCGTTGTCCTGGCGAGCGAGAATTTCGCAGGATTCTAGGCCCGGCAGGAAGGGTCGCGGATCCTCGGCTCTGCACAACAGACCGAACCACACTTCCTCGCGGGTCAGATCCGGAATCAGTGGATCGGTGGTGTCATTCACTTCCACCAGGTGCTCGTACTTCAAAAGCTGCTCCTGCCGACTGCCAGACCGGATTTTAACCCGCCGGGGCTGCTCCATCCCCTTTGGGAGTAGGATGATTCCATGCAGCTAGAGCGAATTCTCCAAAGCCAGGGATTTGGCAGTCGCAAGGACTGCCGGGCCTTGATCCGAAACGGCGGGGTCCGCGTCGCCGGAGCGGAGATCGATGATCCCTTTGCCGACGTGGCCACCGAAGGCCTGAGCTTCGAGGTGTTGGGGGAACCTTGGATCTACCGCGAAAAAGCCTACCTGATGCTGAACAAGCCGGTGGGCTACGAATGTTCCCGGGAGCCCCGCCATCACCGGAGCGTGTTTGCACTGCTTCCCGATCCTTTGGTCCGACGTGGCGTGCAGAGCGTCGGCCGACTCGACGAGGACACCACCGGCCTTTTGCTCTTTACCGACGACGGGCCCTTCATTCACCGCTGGAGTTCCGGCAAGAAGAAAACGCCCAAGGTGTATGAAGTACATACCAAACACGGGGTCGACGACGAACAGATCCAGCGTCTGCGGGCCGGGGTTCTCCTCATCGACGAGCCGACCCCCGTTGCCGCCGCCGCGTGCGAGCGCAATGGCGAGTGCGGGCTGCGTCTGATCGTTACCGAAGGCAAGTACCACCAGGTCAAGCGAATGGTCGCCGCCGCAGGCAACCGCGTCATTGGTCTTCACCGCCCACAAATCGGCGGCCTTTCCCTGCCACCCGATCTTCCTGTCGGACAGTGGCGTTGGCTCGACGAGGACGATCTGGCCCAGCTCGCCCAATACTGACCCTCTAGAAAGAGGCCATCCCCACCCCCCACCCAGGAGACATGCCATGGCAACACTACGACGCGGTGACAAGGGCGAAGCCGTCAAGCGGCTCCAGCGCGCCCTGAAGAAGGCAGGCTTTCTGCCCGGCAAGATCGATGGCGAGTTTGGCGGCGGAACGGAAGCCGCACTGTTGGCATTTCAGCACTCGGAGGGCCTCCTCGCCGACGGCATCGCCGGCGCTCGAACGCTCCAGGCGCTGGGGCTGGACGGACCCCAGGACGCCCTGCCGGACGTACTGCCCGGGGTCACCGTTCAGGTCGTTTCCGGCATGTTCCCGTTTACCCCGGTGGGAAACATCATCGATAACCTGCCAACCGTCTGCGGCGGCCTCAAGGCCCATGGCCTGACGGAGAAGCCCCTCATCCTCATGGCGCTCGCCACCATCCGGGCGGAGACGGAGAGCTTCACGCCGGTTGGAGAGGGCCGTTCGCGCTTCAACACCTCCCCGCGCGGACACGATTTCGATCTCTACGACTTTCGCAAAGACCTCGGCAACCAAGGTCCGCCCGACGGCGAGCGCTTCCGGGGCCGCGGTTATATTCAACTCACTGGTCGTTTCAATTACGGGCGCTACAGCAAGATTCTTGGTCTGGGCGACTTGCTGCTGACTCAGCCGGAGAAGGCGTCCGATCCTGACGTTGCAGGGCAGCTTTTGGCCGTGTTTCTCAAGGACAAGGAGCGGGCCATCAAGGAAGCTCTGATGGACAACGACCTCCGCCAAGCTCGGCGCTTGGTGAACGGGGGCAGCCATGGCCTTGACCGCTTTACGGATGCCTTTCAACGCGGAGAAAAGCTCCTGCCGGAAGGGTGATTGCCCCAGAAACCGTGCCAGGAAGTTATTGTTAACTGTTTTTATTTATAAATAACTCTATTGTTTACGCTCAGCCAGATTCTGGGGATAAGCCAGGATTTTCAAATGAATTCAGTGGTTTGAAATGTGCGCCAGAACGTACATAACCCTCGTGATGGGGGGGGGACGGAATGTTGAGGAAATCTCGTCCTTCCCCCGAGCCTGGTCTTATCAACAATTCGCTCACGGTTTCCTATCCAGGTTGTCCCCGGGATGAGCTCAAGGCTTCCAGCGACCTGGGACATCTTTTGCCGGGTTGTGGATAACTTCGGGGATATCGGTGTTTGCTGGCGGCTGGCCAGGCAATTGGCGGCGGAGCATGGCTTGCGGGTGCGCCTGTGGGTGGACGATCTCAAGGCGCTCCGGGTCATGCGTGGCCAGGATGCGACGCTGGGCTGGGAACCGCGTAACTGCGCGGTTTTTGGTTGGTCGGAGGCCGAGCGGGTGGGCGTCGTGGGGGAGGTGGTGATCGAGGCCTTCGGGGGTGGGCTGCCCGGCACAGTGGTGGATAAGTTGGCGCACCAAAACAAAGCATCGCTGTGGATAAATCTCGAATACCTCTCTGCCGAGGACTGGGTCAGCGGATGTCACGGACTGCCCTCCCCCCATCCCCAGTTCAATTTGAAACGCTACTTTTTCTTTCCTGGCTTCGTTCCAGAGACCGGCGGATTGCTCCGCGAGGGAAATCTACGAGCTGAACGGGCGGCCTTCGAACAAGGGGGGGGCGAGCAAGCCTTATGGGTTGAACTGGGGGGACGAGATGCTTGGCGCGATGCCCTCAACATCTCGCTCTTTAGCTATGAAGTGGGGGGGCTCTCGACCTGGCTCGAGACCTTGGCGGGGGGCCCGGCGCCGGTGCGGCTGCTGGTTCCGGAGGGGCGGGTATTGCCCCAGGTGAGTGAATGGGCAGGGACGGGGGTGCTCCAGCCGGGAAGCGAAATTCGCCGCGGCCAACTCACCGGCCGGGTGTTGCCCTTCCTCACCCAGCCGGACTACGACAAGTTGCTGTGGGCCTGCGACGTCAACATCGTGCGCGGCGAAGACTCCTTCGTCCGTGCCCAGTGGGCGGAAAAGCCGTTTCTATGGCACATCTATCCCCAGCACGACGACGCTCACTGGAAGAAACTCGGTGCGTTCTTTGACCGTTACCTTGCCGGTGCTCCGCCCGGTTTGGCGGCGGCGGTGTGGTCCCTCCATGAAGCATGGAATGGCCATCAGCCCCTTGACCGCGCTTGGCAGGCGGCCTGGGCACAGATCGACGCCTGGCGACACCATGCCACCGGCTGGGCAAGGGAGCTTGCCCGCCAGGACGATCTCGCGACGTCCCTGGTTAATTTTGCCAAGAAGGCTTTATAATTTAGTGTTTTAGATCGAGCGGTCAAAGCCGCTTCTTTGCAATCAGGAAACCGCATGAAAACCGCTCAGGAACTTCGCTCCGGCAACGTCATCATGGTGGGCAATGACCCGCTCGTCGTGCAAAAGGCCGAATACAACAAGTCCGGCCGTAACGCCGCCGTGGTCAAGATGAAGCTCAAGAACCTCCTCACCGGCGCCCCGTCGGAGTCGGTTTACAAGGCCGACGACAAGTTCGAGCTGGTGGTCCTTGAGCGCAAGGAAGTGAGCTATTCCTACTTCGCCGACCCCATGTACGTGTTCATGGACGCCGACTACGAGCAGTTCGAGGTGGAAGCCGAGAACATGACCGACGCTCTCAAGTATCTGGAAGACGGCCTGGCCTGCGAAGTCGTGTTCTACAACGGCAAGGCGATCTCCGTGGAACTGCCCAATTCCGTGGTGCGGGAAGTGACCTACACCGAGCCCGCCGTCAAGGGCGACACCTCCGGCAAGGTGCTGAAGCCCGCCACCATCGGCACCGGCTTTGAACTCATGGTGCCGGCCTTCGTCGAAATTGGCGACAAGATCGAAATCGACACCCGCACCGACGAATACCGCAACCGAGTGAAGTAAGGTCGTCCTTCGTTCCCCCGATTCCATAAGGAGTTCTTGCCATGTTCCGCCGTACTACCCTCGCCGCCGTCCTGTTGAGTCTCGGTGTCGTGGCCTGTGGTCCGCAGTCGCCGGGGGCGGACAAGGCCAACCAGGCCAAGACGCAGGCGGGGGAAGCGGTGCAGAAGGCGGGTGAGGCTGCCCAGGCGGCGGGGTCCGCGGTGAAGTCCGCCGGAGAAGCCGCCCAGCAGGCGGCCGAATCCACCACCCGGGACGCCGGCGAAGCAACGCGGGAGGCTATGGACAAGTTCAAGGGACTCACCCGGGATGCGGCGGAGAAGGTCAAGGAAGTGGGTCGGGAAGCGGCGGACACCGTCAAGGACGTCACTCGCAAAGAACCTGAGAAAACCCAATAACCCACCCGCTCAGGGGAGTTGGTTGGGCACCGGGTATTTTCGCGCAAAGGCGGCATAGACTTTTCGCAGCCGCTTCTCCTCCTCGATGTCCCGATGTTCGGCGGCGGCGGCGAGGAGATCCCGATGCATCTGGTGAATCGCGAAGATTCCCCGCAGGTCAGCGATGAGCTGATTGCCCAGTTCCGCCGCGACGATGGGTGGCAGTTTCTGGTGCTGGGCGATGACGTCGATGGTGTCCCGATCGAGGTCGATGAAGTCGAGGCAGTCCGTCAGGCTCAACATGGTCGTCTCCTCCCTCGTAGCCTTGTTGCACTGTTATAGTTCATTTGGTCGGGCTCTTCGGCACCGTTGATGGGCGATGGGATCGCCCAAGACCCGGCGGATAGCGAGAATTCCCATTTTATGGGGGTCGAACGCCGAATCGTCGAGGTTTGACGCAAGGGACGTACCCGTTCGCGGAACCTTGGCCAGGGCCTGAAATCTCAC
This sequence comes from Zoogloeaceae bacterium, assembly GCA_016791005.1. Classification (GTDB taxonomy): domain Bacteria; phylum Pseudomonadota; class Gammaproteobacteria; order Burkholderiales; family Rhodocyclaceae; genus JAEUNX01. Next base: position 88,022 of record JAEUNY010000073.1, on the reverse strand, counting down.
CGATCTTTTGCCCGCTTCCTCGCCATGTCCCGGCTGCCCCCCCTTCAGGCCGATACGGCCGAATCTTCCCCTACGATTCGCATTCGGGGCGCTCGCCAGCACAACCTCAAGAATCTGTCCCTCGATCTGCCCCTGAACGAGTTGGTGGTGGTGACCGGGGTTTCCGGGTCGGGCAAGAGTTCCCTGGTCTTCGATACTCTCTACGCTGAGGGGCAGCGGCGCTACGTCGAAACCTTCTCGCCCTACGCGCGGCAGTTTCTCGACCGCATGGACAAGCCGGCGGTGGATCGCATCGACGGGGTGCCCCCGGCGATTGCCATCGACCAGACCAATCCGGTACGGACCTCCCGCTCGACCGTGGGCACCATGACCGAGCTGGCGGACCATTTCAAACTGCTCTACGCCCGCGCGTCCCACCTGCATTGCCGGGGCTGCGGCCAGCCGGTACGGCGGGACGATCCGGAGTCGATCTACCGTAGCCTGGGCGGCCGGTCGGCCGCCAGCGGCGATCCTCGCCTCACGGTGACCTTCCCGGTGCGGGTTCCGGCGAATTTTTCCGAAGAGGAGATCACCGCTCTCCTGGCGCGCCAGGGCTATACCCGCATCCATCGGCGGCAGGGTGACGAGCTGACGGTCACCCAGGACCGCTTTCGCTTTTCCGGCGTCGACAAGTCCCGCGTCATCGAGGCCCTGGAGGCCGCCTTGCGGGGTGGGCAAGGGTGCCTCTCGGTGCATGCGAGCCAGGACGCCGGCGAACTCACCTGGAACTACAGTGCCGGCCTCCACTGCCCGGATTGCAATCTCACCTATTCCGAGCCGACGCCGAGCCTCTTTTCCTTCAATTCGCCGATCGGGGCCTGCGACACCTGCCGGGGATTCGGCCGCGTGATCGGCGTCGACTTCGGCCTCGTCATTCCGGACCCGAGCAAATCCTTGGCCGGAGGTGCCGTCAAACCCTGGCAGACCGAGAGTTACCGCGAGTGCCAGGACGATATGGCCAAAATGGCAGCCCAATACGGGGTGGCCCTCGACGTGCCGTTTCGCGATCTCCCTCCCGAGCATCAGGCCTGGGTGCTGGAAGGGGACCCCGCCTGGAAGAGCTGGGAGAGTTCCTGGCCGCGAAAGTGGTACGGTGTGCGCCATTTCTTCGCCTGGCTGGAAACCAAGGCCTACAAGATGCACATCCGGGTGCTGCTGTCCCGTTACCGCAGCTACACCGAGTGCCCGGCTTGCCACGGCGCCCGCCTCAAACCCGAGGCCTTGCTCTGGCGACTCGGAGAGCCGGGGCTGGCGATCCACCAATTGATGGCCTGCCCGGTGGACCGCATTCGCTCTTTCATCGATGAGCTGGCGCTCCCGGCCCCCCTGGACGAGGCAACTCAACTGCTCCTCGGCGAAATCCGTGCACGGCTCGGCTTTCTGGCCGAAGTCGGGCTCGGCTATCTCACCCTGGATCGCCAATCCCGCACCCTATCCGGGGGCGAGGTCCAGCGCATCAACCTCACCACCGCCCTGGGCACGGCCTTGGTCAATACCCTGTTCGTCCTCGACGAACCGTCCATCGGCCTTCACCCTCGGGACATGGGCCGCATCCTGGGGGTGATGACCCGCCTGAGGGACAGTGGGAATTCCCTGGTGGTGGTCGAACATGATCCCCAGGTCATGCTGGCGGCCGACCGCCTCCTCGACATCGGCCCTGGCCCGGGCGAGCGGGGCGGAGCCATCGTCGCCTGGGGGCCCCCCAACGAGGTTGCCCAGGAGCCGGCAAGCCTGACCGGCGCCTACCTCACTGGGCAGAAGCAAGTGGATCTGCATCGCCAGCGTTGCTCGGTGGATGGGCAGACGCCCCGTCTCGTCCTGCGGGGGGCCGCCCAGCACAACCTCCGCGGCATCGACGTGGTCTTTCCCCTCGGCCGGCTGGTGGTGCTCACCGGCGTATCCGGGTCCGGCAAATCCACCCTGATTCAGGACCTCCTCCACCCTGCACTGCTGCAACACTTCGGCCAAGCGACCGAGGCACCGGGCGCCTTCGCCGGTCTGGAGGGTGCCGAGCAGCTGGGGGGCGTGGTGATGGCGGACCAATCCCCCATCGGCAAGAGCGCCCGCTCCAACCCGGTGAGCTACGTCGGGGCCTGGGATGCCATCCGCGCCCTCTTCGCGGCCTTGCCCGAGGCCCGCGCCCGTGGCTATACGCCCGGAACCTTCAGCTTCAACTCGGGGACGGGGCGCTGCCCCACCTGCACCGGCTCCGGGTTCGAACACGTCGAGATGCAGTTCCTGTCCGACGTCTATCTGCGTTGCCCGGATTGCGATGGCCGGCGCTACCGGCCGGAGGTGCTGGAACTCGCCTGGCAGGGCAAATCCGTGGCGGACGTCCTGGCCATGACCGTTCAGGAGGCAGTGATCTTCTTCGCTGAGCAGGGCCCGGTGGTGGCCGCATTGCGGCCCTTGGCTGACGTCGGTTTGGACTATCTGACCCTCGGTCAGCCGGTTCCCACCCTCTCCGGCGGCGAAGCCCAGCGCCTCAAGCTGGCCGGCTTTCTGGCGGAGGCCGCCCAGGCCGCTCGCCGCCGAAAAGGCAAGGTGGACGGGCTCAGTCAGCTCTTCCTCTTCGACGAGCCCACCACCGGCCTCCATTTCGAGGACGTGAGTCGCCTGCTGGGTGCCTTCGAGCAGCTCCTGGCGGCGGGGCATTCCCTGGTGGTGATCGAACACAACCTGGATGTCATCGCCACCGCTGATTGGGTGATCGACCTGGGCCCGGAGGGGGGCGAAGGGGGCGGGGCCCTGGTGGCGGAAGGGCCCCCGGAGGCCATCCAGGCCTGCCCGGCTTCCCACACCGGTGTTGCCCTCACCGACTACGCGGCCCAACGGGCCGCCGCCCGGGGGTGGTTGTCCGCCCCCCGGGGGGTGGCCGAGCCGAGGCAGCCGTATCGCGCGGCCCCCGCCATCGAAGTCCGCCATGCGCGGGAGCACAACCTGAAGGACGTGAGCCTGTCCATTCCCCGGGATGCCCTCACGGTCATCACTGGCCTCTCCGGCTCGGGAAAATCCACTCTCGCCTTCGACATCGTGTTCGGGGAGGGCCAGCGTCGTTACCTGGAATCCTTGAACGCCTACGCCCGCCAGTTCGTCCAGCCCGCCAGCCGTCCTGACGTGGAGGGCCTTTACGGCATACCCCCCACCGTGGCCATCGAACAGCGCACCAGCCGGGGTGGGCGGAAGAGCACGGTGGGGACGCTGACCGAGATCCAGCCCTTCCTCCGCCTGCTCTACACCAAGCTCGGGACCCAGTACTGCCCCACCTGCGAGGTGCCGGTGACTCCGCAAAGTTTCGAATCCATCGTCGCCCAGGTGATGCAGGATTTCCGCGGTCGCTCGGTGGAGGTCCTCGCGCCCCTGGTGGTGAATCGCAAAGGGCTCTACACCGACCTCGCCAAATGGGCTCGGGGCAAGGGCTACGCCCAGCTGCGAGTGGATGGCGATTATCTGCCCACTCAGAAGTGGCCCCGGCTGGACCGCTACCAGGAGCACCGGATCGAGCTGCCGGTGGGTATGGTGGTGGTGGAGCCCCGCACCGAGGACACCCTGCGGGCCCAGATCACCGAGGCCCTGGGCCATGGCAAAGGCGTCCTCCAGGTGCTGGCCCTGGGAGAGCTCGGCGCCCAGCCGGTGACCTTTTCCACCCTGCGGGCCTGCCCCTCCTGCGGCGAGAGCTTCCCCGAGCCCGATCCGCGCCTCTTCTCCTACAACGCCAAGCACGGCTGGTGCCCCGCCTGCTATGGCACCGGCCTCAAAACGACGGGCCGGGTGGACGATCCGGACGCCCTCGACCTCGGCGAAGTCTCCGAGGAGACGGACGAGCCCTGCCCCGCCTGCGCCGGGGCCCGCCTCAACCCGGTGGCACGGGCGGTGCGGTTTCGCGATCTGGGTCTGCCGGAGCTGGCCGCCCGGGCGGTGGCGGGCGTGGCGGACTTTTTTACCGACCTCCAATTGGTTGGCCGCGAGGTGGAGATCGGCCGCGATCTGGTGGCGGAGATCCAGGGCCGGCTGGCCTTTCTGCGTCAGGTGGGTCTGGGCTACCTGGCCCTGGACCGCGGCGCGCCGACCCTGTCCGGCGGTGAGGCCCAGCGTATCCGATTGGCGGCCCAGCTCGGCTCCAACCTGCGGGGGGTGTGCTACGTGCTGGACGAACCCACCATCGGCCTCCACCCCCGGGACAACCGCCTCCTGCTCGACACCCTGGTGGCCCTGCGGGAGCGGGGCAATACCTTGCTGGTGGTGGAGCACGATGAGGACACCATCCTGCGGGCCGACCACGTCATTGACCTCGGCCCCGGCGCTGGGGTGCGGGGTGGCCGCGTGGTGGCCCAGGGGCAGCTGCCAGATCTCCTGGCGGCGCCGGATTCCGCCACCGGGCGCTGCCTGCGCGAGCCCCTGATCCATCCCCTCTCTCCCCGGCCTGGAGTGGCCGAGGACCATCCTGCCCTTCAGGTAACGGGGGCGACGCTGCATAACCTGGGCGGGATCGACGCCAGGGTGCCCCTGGGGCGACTCACCGTGGTCACCGGCGTTTCGGGGTCCGGCAAATCGACCCTGGCCCGGGACGTCCTGCTGGCCAGCCTGCGGCGCCTGCTGGCTGGCGAGGGGGCAGTGGGCTGCGAGGCCATCGAGGGCTGGGCTCAGATTGGTCGGGTGCTGGAGGTGGATCAGACCCCCATCGGCAAAACGCCTCGCTCCTGCCCGGCCACCTACGTCGGCTTCTGGGACGCCATTCGCAAGGTTTTTGCGGACACCACAGAGGCGAGGATGCGGGGCTGGAAGGCCGCCCGCTTTTCCTTCAACACCGGCGCCGGACGCTGCCCCGTCTGCGAGGGCCAGGGGCAGGTCACGGTGGAAATGAACTTCCTGCCGGACGTGAAGCTGCCCTGCGAGGCCTGTGGCGGTGCCCGTTTCAACCCGGAAACCCTGGCCGTGTGTTGGCGCGAGCGCAGCATCGCCGAGGTGCTGGCCATGCCGGTGGATGAAGCAGTCGAATTCTTCGCCGCCCATCCGGCGGTTGCCCATCCCCTGCGCTTACTGCAAGAGGTCGGGCTGGGCTATTTAACCCTGGGGCAGCCCAGCCCGACGCTGTCCGGCGGCGAGGCCCAGCGCATCAAGCTGGTCACCGAGTTGGCCAAGGTCCGTGGGGACGGTGGTGTCCTCAAACCTGAAAAACACACCCTCTATGTTTTGGACGAGCCCACGGTCGGGCTCCACATGGCCGATGTGGAAAAGCTGATTGGCGTCCTCCACCGCCTCACCGGCGCCGGCCATACGGTGCTGGTGATCGAGCACGACCTGGATGTGATGGCCGAAGCCGACTGGCTCATCGATCTGGGGCCGGAAGGGGGCGATGGGGGCGGCCGGGTCGTCGCCCAGGGGCCGGTGGACAGCGTGGTGGTGGTGCCCGAGTCCCACACCGGGCGGATCCTCGCCGAATTCCTCGCCCGTCGGGGCGGCTAGTCCTCAGGGTTTTCGACAGACTGGGGCGCTGGTTTGGGACGGGGTATCGTCACGGGCGGCCCAGGGGAGCGCTGGCGCGGCGGGGGGAGCGGCCGGGTGCCGCTCGGCCCCCGGTGCATGGGCTTCTGGCGCGTGCCGTGTTGCTTGCCCGCCATGCTCAGTTCAGCCGAATGGGCACGTAGAGGCGGCTTTCCCCCCGCTGGACGAGGATCGCGAAGCGGTTGCCGGCCTGGGCAAGCAGGCTGCGGAACTGATCCACGCCACTGACCGGTTGGTTGTTGACCGCGAGAATCACGTCGCCTGTGCGGATGCCTGCCTGGGCGGCGGGTCCGCCGGATTCCTCGACCAGCAGACCGCCGGCCACGCCGAGCTGGCGGGCTTCCTGGGCGGTGAGGGAGCGACCGGCGATACCCAGCTTGCCGGTGGTTTTTGAGTCGGCCCGGGGCGACTCGCGGCTTGCCGTTTCTTCGGCCTGCTGGGCGCCGAGGACGACGGGCATGTCACGGCTCTTGCGATCGCGCCAGACCTGGAGGCGGGCCGTGCTGCCCGGCCGCATGTCACCAATGATGCGGGGTAGATCGGCGGATTCGTCGACCTTGGCGCCATTGACCCCGAGGATCACGTCTCCAGCCTTGATGCCCCCCTTGTCGGCGGGGCTGCCGGGTTCCACGCTGGCCACCAGGGCCCCGGCGGGTTCGTCGAGGCCGAAGGATTGGGCGAGCTCTTTGTCGAGCCCTTGGATGGAAATCCCCAGGCGGCCCCGCTCCACTTTCCCGTGGCGCTGGAGCTGGTCCTTTACCTTCATGGCCACGTCGATGGGAATGGCGAAGGAAATGCCCATGAAACCCCCGGAGCGGGAATAGATCTGGGAATTGATGCCGATCACCTCGCCCCCCAGGTTGAAGAGCGGCCCGCCGGAATTGCCCGGGTTGATGGCCACGTCGGTCTGGATGAAGGGCACATAGGTTTCGTCGGGCAGGCGGCGGGCCTTGGCGGAGATGATGCCGGCGGTAACAGTGTTGTCGAAGCCGAAGGGGGAGCCCACGGCCACCACCCATTCCCCCACCCGGGCCTGCTCGGCATCGCCGATGCGCACGGTGGGGAGGCCGTTGGCCTCTACCTTGATGAGGGCCACGTCGGTGCGCTTGTCGGTGCCCACCACCTTGGCCTTGAATTCCCGCTTGTCGGTGAGGCGGACGTTCACCTCCGAGGCGCCGTCCACCACGTGGGCATTGGTGAGGATGTAGCCGTCCGGGCTGACGATGAAGCCGGAGCCGATCCCGCGGTTGATCTGATTGCCCCCGCCGCGGGGCCCCCCGGGCATCCCGGGGACGGGTACGCCGAAGCGACGGAGGAAGTCATAAAAAGGGTCGTCGGGCGAGAGGCCGTTCTCCGGCCGGGCCACCTTCTGCACCACCGCGATATTGACCACGGCGGGTCCGACCTGATCCACCAGCTGGGCGAAATCGGGCAGGCCATAGCGATTGGCGGCAACGGTAGGCATTGGGGCGGCCTCGGTGAGGCCAATCGGCGCCCCGGCGAGCAAGGTCACGGCGAGGAGAAGGGAGGCAAAGCGAGGCAAGCGGGTGAGCATCGGCAATCTCCAGTGAGCGAACAAGGGCCTTCCTGGCCGGCAGTGTGAGTGTAGATGATGCCGGCGGCGGAAAATTCAAGCCATGGCGCGACCGATCCGGCCGGGTGGACCCGTGGAAGCCTCGGGGTAAGATGCGAAGTTCATCATCCATCGAGCCGGGAAGCACTTCATGACCCTGACGGATCTGCGATATCTGGTGGCGTTGGCGCGGGAGCGCCATTTTGGTCGGGCGGCAGAAAAGTGCCACGTCAGCCAGCCAACCCTGTCTGTCGCCATCAAGAAGGTGGAGGACGAGCTTGGGGTCGTCCTCTTCGAGCGCTCCGCCACCGAGGTCAAGATCACCGAGACCGGGCGTCGGGTGGTGAATCAGGCGGAAAAGGTGCTGGTGGAAGCCGCCCAGATCAAGGAAATTGCCGCGGCCGGGAAGGACCCCCTGGCAGGGCCCTTGCGCCTGGGCGTGATCTACACCATCGGGCCTTACCTGCTCCCCAAGCTGATTCCCAAAGTTCACGAACTCGCCCCGCGCATGCCCCTGGTGATCCAGGAAAACTACACCGCACGGCTCGCGGAGGCCCTCAAGCGCGGCGAGCTTGACGTCATCATCATCTCGCTGCCCTTCGAGGAACCTGGGGTGGTCGTGCAGCCGGTCTATGACGAGCCCTTTCGGGTGGTCTTGCCCGCGGACCACCCGTGGACGAGCCAGGCGGTGATCCCGGCCGACGATCTTGCCAACGACCAGCTGTTGTTGCTCAGCACGGGCAATTGCTTTCGGGATCAGGTTCTCGAGGTCTGCCCGGAATGCCGGAACGTGGGGGGATTGCAGCGGACCCTGGAGGGCAGTTCCCTCGAGACGATTCGGCTCATGGTGGCCACGGGGGCGGGGGTCACGGTGTTGCCAAGTTCGGCGGCCGACGAGTTGCCCGAGCAGACCCAACTCCTGGCGGTGCGACGATTTGCCGATCCTGAGCCGTCGCGCCGGGTTGCCCTGGCCTGGCGGGTCACCTACCCCCGTAGCGGGGCTCTGGACGTAATCCGTAGCGCGGTGCTGGAATCGAGCCTGCCCGGCACGCGTCCCATCGGCCGGAACGGATGACGCGGGACCCCTGAGCGAGTCGATAGCGATCGTCCATGGGTCGGATCCAATCAATCGATTGGAGCAATCGCTCGCTTCGCCCTATCCTATCAATGCCGTCGGAATTGGCTTTTCGACATCTTGATTCTAGTTTTTCGGAGGGAGCACCATGGACATCAACATCGGTATCAAGAAGGAAGATCGGATTCAGATCGCCGACGGGCTATCCCGTCTGCTTGCCGACACCTACACCTTGTATCTCACCACCCACAATTTCCACTGGAACGTCACAGGGCCCATGTTCAACACCCTGCACCTGATGTTCGAGACCCAATACAACGAGCTGGCCTTGGCGGTGGACCTCATCGCCGAGCGCATCCGCGCCCTCGGTTGTCCGGCGCCGGGAACCTACGGCCAGTTTTCCCGCCTCACCAGCTTGAAGGAGCCGGAAGGTGTGCCGTCGGCCAACGACATGATCCGTCAGCTCGTCGCTGGCCAGGAGGCGGTGGTGCGCACGGCCCGCAGTCTGCTGCCCTTGGTGGGTCAGGTGGATGATGAACCGACCGCGGATTTGCTGACCCAGCGGATGCAGGTGCACGAAAAGAACGCCTGGATGTTGCGCAGCCTGCTCGAGTAGGCGGGTTTCGCCGGGTTGGGCACCCGGCATCGACATGCTCGGCCGCCCGTCCGCAAGAAGACGGGGGCGAGGGGGAGGAGCCATGGAAGGGAACTTGGTCATCGTCGGCAGTGGCCTGGCTGGTTACAGCCTGCTGCGGGAGTTTCGCCGTTTCGACGCCCACACGCCGGTCACCGTGCTCACGGCGGACGATGGTGCGGCCTACAGCAAGGGGGATCTGGTGGCAGGCTTGGCCCGGGACCGACGGCCGAGCGATCTGGTGATCGCCACCGCCGAGCAACTGGCTTTTCGCTACCAGGCCCGCATCCAGCCATTTACCCGGGTGATGAGGATCGACCGGGGCAATCGTACTCTGGAGGCCCCGGGGGGTGCTGTTCCCTGGCAACGCCTCGTTCTGGCGACTGGCGCCCAGGCCGCGGTGCCCCGCCTGCGGGGAACGGGCACGAATCGGGTCCTCAGCGTTGCCAGCCTGAGCGACTACGCTTATCTCAAGGCCGAACTGGCGGGGCGACGACGGGTTGCGCTGCTGGGGGGCAGCCGTTGGGGCTGCGAATTGGCCGACGCTTTGGTCCGCAACGGGTACGAAGTGCATCTCTTCGAGGCCCAAGGCCGTTTGTTTTCCGGCGCCTTGCCGGGATTGTGTTCGGCCCGCCTCGCGCGGACGCTGGAGCGGGGTGGAATTCACGTCCACCTCGACAGCGGCGTCCAGCGGGTGGACCGGGAGGTCGGGGGCCTGAAGGTTTTTCCATATTCGGGCGATCCGATCCTGGTGGATCTGGTCCTGGCCACCCAGGGCACCGAGCCGCGGGCCGATCTTGCCCGGGAGGCCGGCCTTGCGGTGGGGCGGGGCATCCAGGTGGATGGGCGCATGACGAGCAGCGACCCCGACGTCTTTGCCGTGGGCGAGTGCGCGGAAATGCAGGGACGGGTAATCAACCTGCCCGAGGACATCGAGGCCTCAAGCAAATACCTGGCGGCGATTCTCTGCGGACGCCCGGCGCGCTGGCCCGGCCAGCCCCGGGTTGAGGCCCTGAACCTGCCGGACTGCCCCCTGGTGTTGTGTGCGCCGCCCAAGGTGCCGGGGGAGTGGCAGGAGCGGGCTGACCGGGACGGGGTGCGGGCGACTTTCACCGACGATCGGGGCCGCTTGCGCGGCTTCGCCATCCTGGGGGCGGCGGTCTCGGAGCGGGATCGCCTGTTGGCGGAGGTGGAGGCGAAGCGTTAGGTTTCTTCGGCCGAGGCCTTGCGCCGGCCGGCAGCGGGCTTGCGCTCCCCTGGGGCCTTGGCCTCGAATTCAAAGGCGACTTTGCCCGCCGCGGCATCCCATTTGAGGAAAGCGGAGAACTTGCGTTTGGTGCGGGCCGAGACGAAGCCCCGGAGAAGACTCGTCTTGCCCTCGGCGAGGAGCTTCTCCATTTCGGGCCGTTCGATGGCTTGTTGCAGGATCAGCTTGCCGGAGCGGAAGTCGCAGCTCTTTTGCGCCCCGACCGAGCGTTCGCAGACATAGGACGGCCCCTTCTCGAACACCCGGCCTCCGCACTTGGGGCAGGCCCCCAAAGGCGCCTGGTCGCTGAAATCCACTACCTCGTCGGCGTCGCCTTCCTTGGGCTGGCCGAAGTCGAATTCCGGTTGTTTGTCGTCATTGAGCCGGATTTCGGCATTGAACAAGCGGCCCATCTTGTTCCGGAAGCCGGTGAGGGGGCCGACCTGCCCCGTGGCGAGTAAGCTCTCGATCTCGCCAATCTCGAACTGGCGCCCCGCCACGATCTTCCAGGCACTCCAGTCGCAGGCCTGACAGGAGAACTTTTTGTAGTTTTCCTTCACCACCCCGCCGCAACGCGGGCAGGGCGTTTTCAGGGTGACGAAATCCCCCGGGACAGTGTCGGATTCATAGCGCTTGGCGCGCTCGACGATCTCCCGCGTGAGGCCCTGAATGTGCTCCATGAATTCGCCTCGGCTCAGGGCTCCCCGCTCCATCAGGGCCAGCTTGTGCTCCCATTCGCCGGTCAATTCGGGCGAGACGAGTTCCGAAATGCCCAGCCCCCGCAGGAGGGTGATGAGGGAGAACGCCTTCGCGGTGGGCACCAGCTCGCGGCCTTCCCGCAGCAGGTAGGCCTCGCCGATCAGGTTCTCGATGATCTGGGCCCGGGTGGCTGGAGTGCCCAGGCCTCGGCCAGCCATGGCGGCCCGCAGTTCCTCGTCGTCCACCATCTTGCCTGCCCCTTCCATGGCCGACAGCAAGGTGGCTTCGTTGAAGCGTGCTGGGGGTTTGGTCTGGTTCGCCTTGAGGCGGATTTCCTCGGTAAGGACCGTTTCCCCCGCTGTAACGGGAACGAGATGGCCGCCGCCCTCGCCTTCGTCACGGCTGGCTTCCTGCCCGTACACGGCCCGCCAGCCTGGATTGACGAGAATCTTGCCTTCGGTCTTGAACGCCTCGCCTTCAACCCGCGTGATGCGGGTGGTGACGAGGTACTCCGCCGCGGGGTAGAAAACCGCCAGGAAGCGCCGTGTGACAAGGTCGTAGAGCTTTTCCTCCGCTTCCGACAGGGCCTTGGGAGCGGTGCCGGTCGGGATGATGGCGAAGTGGTCCGAAATCTTGGCGTTGTTGAAGATCCGCTTGTTGGGCCGGTTCCAGCCTTGCTTGAGGATCTGCCCGGCAAAGGGGGCGTAGACCGGCGGCAGGGCGCCGAGCACCTCGTTGACCTGGGGAATGTAGTCTTCCGGCAGCGCCCGGGAATCGGTCCGGGGGTAAGTGAGGACCTTGTGCTTTTCGTAAAGGGCCTGGGCGAGCTGGAGCGTGGTGCGGGCGGAAAAGCCGAAACGGCCGTTGGCTTCGCGCTGCAGGCTGGTCAGGTCGAACAGGAGCGGCGAGAGCTGCGTGGAGGGCTTGGAATCTTCTTCCACCGTACCGGGTTTGCCATCGCATTTGGCGAGGAGGGCGTCGGCCCGGGCGCGGTCCCAGAGGCGGCTGGGTGCGCCGTGTTCGTCATCCTCGGATTTGCGAAAGCGCTCGTCGAACCAGCGTCCGGAGTAGGTGCCAGCGACAGCGGCGAAGTCGGCTTCCAGTTCCCAGTAGTCCCGGGGCTTGAAGGCGCGGATCCGTGCTTCGCGCTCCACGACGATGGCCAGGGTCGGAGTCTGAACCCGGCCGACGGTGGTGAGGTGGAAGCCGCCAGTTTTCGAATTGAAGGCCGTCATGGCCCGCGTGCCATTGATGCCGACCAACCAGTCACTCTCGGCCCGGCAGACGGCCGCTTGGCGCAGGCCTTCGACCTCACCGGCGGTGCGCAGCTGGGCGAAGCCCTCGCGGATGGCCCCGGCGGTCATGGACTGCAACCAGAGCCGCTGGATGGGCTTGGTCGTCTTGCTGTGTTCGACGATGTAATTGAAGATCAGCTCCCCCTCGCGGCCCGCGTCACAGGCATTGATGAGCCCGACAACGTCTTTGCGTTTAATGAGCCGGGTCAGGAGCTTCAGTCGATCGTCGGTCTTTTCGATGGGGGCCAAGGCGAAGTGGGGCGGGATCACCGGCAGATGGGCGAAGGACCATTTGCCCCGCTTGACTTCATATTCTTCCGGGACCGTGAGTTCCAGGAGGTGGCCCACCGCCGACGACAGGACATACTCTTCAGATTCGAAGTGGTCCTTTTCCTTGGTGAACCCACCCAAGGCACGGGCGATGTCCTGAGCGACGGATGGCTTTTCCGCAATGATCAAATATTTGCTCATGCCAGGGGCGGAACCGGTAGCGCCGGCTCGCAGGCCGTGCGGAAAAGTGTCAGGAGCGGCGGATGATATTGAGTTTGGCGTCGAACAAGCAAGGACGCCGAACGCGCAGGGCCCGACCGACGGCTAGTGGAATGCCGCCGGAGACCACTCGTCCTCGTCGTCGTCGGCGAGGAGTTCGTCGAGAATCAGAGAATCCATGGGCGCGTCCTGCTGCCACAGCACCATCAGGACGATCACCTTGAAACGATTGAGGGTGAGATTGACATCGGTGAGGGCCATCGCGCGTTCGATGATGAGCTCGCGGCTCACCGGGCTCACCAAGCCAGCGTTTTCGAGAAAAAGCAGGAATCCGCGGCATTCCACCCCGATGCGGGCGAGTTCCCGATCTGCGTAGATCCGGGTCGCGTGCTCGCCCGCCTCGAATTCTGTGCCCTCCGACGAAACTTGCCGAAGGCCATTCAGCCACTCGAGGGCCTCGTGGATTTCTTCATCGTCGAAGCCGACCGCAGAGAGCTTGCGGGCAAGCTGATCCGCCTCCGGGAAGGCGTCGGCATGGACGTAATTCTCGAACAGGTAGACCAGGATATCGAACATGGTATTTGCGGTGCGTCAGAGTCGCTGAAACCGCCCTCCGGGCAGTCGAGCTACCAGCCCATCAAGCTCCATAGTAAGCAGGATGGCGTACAGCGCATCGGTCGTCAAGCCACATCTGAGGGCAAGAACGTCCCCTTCGACGGGGTCGAATCCCAGCGTGGAGAGCACCTTCGAACCCTCCGAGTCCGCGGAAATCACGGCCGATTGCGGGTCTTGATGCTGCGGCGCAGCATGCGAAATGGGTATATTCAGCTCCTCCAGGACGTCCTCGGCCGTTTCAATTAATTTTGCACCGTCGCGAATAAGTCGATGGCAGCCCTTGGAAAGCGGGGAGTGGATGGATCCCGGGACCGCGAAAACTTCTCGTCCCATTTCGGCGGCTAGGCGGGCCGTAATCAGGGACCCGCTGCCGAGGGCTGCCTCGACCACCAGTACGCCCCGAGAGAGTCCCGCGATCAGGCGGTTGCGTCGGGGAAAATTATGGGCCGCGGGGGGCGTCCCGAGGGGAAACTCGGACAGAATGAGCCCGGAGCGGGCGATTTCCCGAGCGAGCTTTTCGTTTCGTGCCGGGTAGATGCGGTCTGCCCCGGTCCCAACCACAGCGATGGTTTTGCCGTCGTCTTCAAGGGCACCCTCGTGGGCTGAGGCATCAATGCCGAGGGCGAGTCCGCTCACGATCGCCAAGCCTGTCTGGGATAAGACGCGGGCGAAGGCTTTTGCCGTGGCCAGACCCTGGGGCGTCGCCGATCGCGATCCGACGATGGCGAGGCTTGGCCGGTTGAGCAGGTCGAGGCGACCCTTGGCGTAGAGGAGGGCTGGCGGATCAGGCGTTTCGAGCAGGGCTTTAGGGTAGTCCGGGCCGTCCAGGGTGAGGAGGTGATGGTCGACCGCGTCGGCCCAGGTCAGGGCCTTGGCGACCGGCTCGGCCAGATCAACTTGCTGGAGACGCGTCGCGAGTGCATTCCCGATCACTCGGGATAGTGCCGCATGGCTCGCGGAAAAGATGGCCTCGGGGGGGCCAAAGGCCGCCAGCAACTGCCGCTGGCGTTCGCCCCCGATGCCGGGGGTGAGGGTGAGGCGCAGCCAGTCGGCGCGATCGTCCGGTCCGGCCACGCCGTCGGGGCGTCAGGGTTGGCGGACGCGGTCGCCGACCGCAACCTGTCCATCGGTATCCATCACCAGCGCGTAAGCGATGCGGTTGAAGACCCGGAACACGAATACCAGACCGTAGCGCTGGTCGGGGAGCAGGTAGGTCTCGCGCTTACCCTCTTCCTTGTATTCGACCCGGCCTCGGTGCCGATACAAGGCGAGCACCGTTCCGGCATCGACGCCATCCGACGTGCCGACGCTCAGGGCCACAACGCTATTCTTGCCGCCGTCGCTGACCCCGCCATAGATCGAGATCAGCTTGCCCTCGACCATGCCCAGGGGCGGATGCGGGGCATAGGCAAACAAAGCGGGCTGTTCGGCGGGGAGCATGCGGTCTCCGGTTCCGATCTCGCGCACTGCCTCGGTCAGCCGCAGGGTGGCGGGCTCGCCCGGCGCTTCAAGACGGGCACTTCCAAGGTAGAAGGCTTCGTAGCCCAGGGTCTCGCCGGTTTCCGGATCCTGCAGCTTGAAGCCGGGACGATAGATTTGCCAGGCCTGGACGGACGGATCGACGTTCTTGGCGAAGACCGTATCGCCGATACCGGTGTTGACCCGGCCTTCCTGGGTGGCGACCACGGCGGCCGAACCCGCCAGACGCGCGTCATCGACGACCAAAGGTTGCGACAAGAAGGGCTGGATGACATTTTGCGGGATGCTGGGGATCGCCTGGCCGGTGTCCTCGGTGTAAATCTTCGGCGACAGCTTCTCTGTTCCGCCAGCCCCAAGCCGTTTGCCCATCCGCAGGTACGGTCCGCTGCGATCTAGAAAGACGATCTGGCCCGGATAGATGAGATGCGGATTGCGAATTTCCTGTTGGTTCATCCGCCACACCTCGGGCCACCGCCAGGGTTGCCGAAGGAAACGGCCGGAGATTCCCCAAAGGGTATCGCCTCGCTGAACCTCGTAGGTGTCCGGCGCATCCGTGGCGAGGGAAACGGGCTCGGCGGCGGCGAGGCTGGAAGATACCAGCGCCGAAACGCCCAGCAAGACTGGGAATATAATGCGAATCATTGCTCGCTTCCGTTATTGTAGGTGGCGCCTGGGTCGGCAAAGGGAACTTAATCGGTGCCCTGTCGTCTTCCCGCGGAGTGGTGAAATCTCATGTTTTCGGACGCTGCGGATCCCGCAAAATGCCCGAAATGTTCCACATATCGGCAGATGCCGGCAAGGCTTTATGGCTCTTCTACCCATCCTGCGTTACCCCGACCCAAAGCTCCACCGAATTGCGGCGCCTGTTGCCGAGGTCGATGCTTCGCTGCGCAAGCTTGTCGCCGACATGGCCGAAACCATGTACGAAGCCCCTGGCATAGGCCTGGCGGCCACCCAGGTGGGGGCTTTGGTGCGGGTGGTGGTCATCGACGTCACCGAGGACAAGTCGAGATTGCTCGCGTTGATCAACCCGGAAATCCTGGAAAAAAGCGGTGAGCAGGTTTGCGAAGAGGGCTGCCTTTCGGTGCCGGGCATCTATGAAAAAGTCGCCCGGGCCGAGCGGGTGCGGGTGGCCGCCCTCAACACCGAGGGAAATCGCTTCGAGTTCGACGCGGAGGGCCTGCTGGCCGTCTGTGTTCAGCATGAGATCGATCATCTCGACGGGAAAGTTTTCGTTGACTACCTCTCCCCGCTCAAGCAAGGCCGCATCAAGGCGAAGCTCGCCAAGCGGGCCCGCGTCACGGCCTAGGCACCAACACCAGGGGCCTGATCCCGGGTGCCCGGTTTGACCCTCGATCCCATCATGAATGTTGCATTTGCCGGAACGCCGGAGTTTGCCGCGGTCGCCCTCGAGGCGATCCTGGCGGCAGGCTATTCCGTATCGATCGTATTGACTCAGCCGGATCGTCCGGCCGGACGTGGCATGCGGCTCCAGGCGAGCCCCGTCAAGGCCTTGGCCTTGGCCCGCGGAATTCCCGTGGACCAGCCTGAAAAGCTGCGGACGCCGGAACAGCGCGCGGCGTTGACCGCCGCGGCGCCAGACGTGCTGGTGGTGGCGGCCTATGGCCTGATTCTGCCCCAGGCGGTACTGGACCTGCCGACCCATGGCTGCCTCAACATCCATGCTTCCTTGCTCCCCCGCTGGCGCGGGGCCGCGCCCATCCATCGGGCGATCGAAGCCGGCGACGCGGAGTCCGGGATCACGATCATGCAGATGGACGCCGGATTGGACACCGGTGCCATGCTGCTTCGGCGAGCCGTGAAGATCGAGGCCGACGAAACGACGGCACGGCTGCATGATCGCCTTGCCGAGCTGGGGGGGCGGGCGATCGTCGAGGCCCTGGCGACCCTGCCCACGCTGACTCCCGACCCTCAGCCCGAGGTCGGCATCACCTACGCGACCAAGGTGAGCCGTGCCGAATCCCTGCTGGATTGGCGGCGGCCCGCCGTGGAGCTGGAGCGTCAGATCCGCGCCTTTGACCCTTTTCCCGGGGCCGCAGGCCTTGTCGAGGGCGTGACCCTCAAGCTGTGGTCCGCCCGGGTGGAGTCTGGAAGGGGCGAACCCGGAATCGTCCTGGCGGCCGATGAGTCTGGGCTGCGTATTGCCTGCGGTGACGGGATTCTGGTCGTCACGATGGCGCAAAAACCGGGAGGGCGCCGCCAGCCGGTGGCAGAGTTATTGAAGAGCCTGCCCATCTCTCCTGGCGCCCGCTTCAGTCTTGCTGAAAACTTTCCTTCTCATTGAATTTCTTCGTCTGACCCCCATCTAACTCGCCGAAGTCGATGGATCGACGTTTTTTTGGGAGTTGAAGACCATGTTTGGCAACTGGCTGAAAACCACCCTGCTGATGGCCGGGATCGTCGCGCTGTTTGGCGTCGTGGGTGGCATGCTGGGTGGAAAGACGGGGATGTTGATTGCGCTGGCCTTCGGTGGCGCTATGAATCTGTGGGCCTATTGGTTCTCGGACAAGATGGTGCTGCGGATGTACAACGCCCGGGAAGTGGATGGCGCCACCTCACCCTACCTCTACAACATGGTGGCGGACCTGGCCCGGCGGGCGGAACTGCCCATGCCCAAGGTGTACATCATCGACGAGGCCCAGCCCAATGCTTTCGCCACCGGGCGCAATCCTGACCACGCCGCGGTCGCCGCCACCACCGGCATCATCCGCATGCTGTCCGAGCGGGAGCTGCGCGGCGTGATGGCCCACGAGCTGGCCCACGTCAAGAACCGCGACATTCTGATTTCCACCATCTCCGCCACGGTGGCCGGGGCCATCTCGGCCCTCGCCAATTTCGGCATGTTCTTCGGCGGCAGCCGGGACGGTGACGATCGCCCGCATCCCATCGTCGGCATCGTCATCATGATCCTGGCGCCTATCGCCGGCATGCTGATCCAGATGGCGATTTCACGCACCCGGGAGTTCGGCGCGGATCGCGGTGGCGCAGCCATTTCCGGCGATCCGGAGGCCTTGGCCAGCGCGTTGGCCAAGATCGACGCCTACGCCCGAGGGATTCCGATGGAAACCGCGGATGCGCATCCGGAGACCGCGCAGATGATGATCATGAACCCGCTGTCTGGAGGTGGGTTGCGGGGTTTGTTCTCCACCCACCCGGCGACGGAAGAGCGCATTGCCCGCCTGCGGGCGTTGGCGCGGGGCGCCTGAGCCCATCAGGAAACGGGACCGTCGGTCCCGCTGCGGAACCCAGGGATCCGCGACAGAAAGCAAAAAGGCCCGCCAGTCAGTTGGCGGGCCCTTTTCATTCTGGCCGGGCAAATGAGGTGGTTTCAGACCCGGTAGCCGATCCGGAAGCAGCCCCAGTGCTCGCCCTGGATGAACACTGGCGCGGACATGTCGAACATGAGCTCGCCGGTGTCGCGGCGATAGATCTGCAGCTTCCACGGATCCTCATGACTGCCGCACACCCGGCCGACCCGGTCCCGGAACACGCGTTTGGTCCGGTTGTGGGCAAGGTCGTAGGCCCGATCGCCCGTGAGGGGCTCGCTGAACTTGACGTTGTGGGTCGGCACATAGCCGTTCACGTCGGCGGCGATGGAAAAGACCAGGAAACCATGATCCTTGAGGATGGACTCCTGTAGCGGCGTGAGGAGATCGTCCGCCAACTCGTCGTAGCGGGTGGAGTATTTTTTCGGCTCGGTCCCCGGAATCGGCTTGTAGCGACGTTCGAAGAGGTCCTGCGCAGAGACCCAGCCCCGCTGGATGGCCTCCTCCCAAATCTCGCCGACCCGGGCCGCCCCGGCCATCGCGATCTGGCTGGCTTCCTGATGGCGGGGGTGGAGGCTGGCCTGACGATCCGGAACCGCGAAGACCTTCACCGCATCGGTCATGAAGCCGGATTGATCCGAGAGGTGGCGGATGGCCTGACCGAGGAACTGAGTGAGCTGGACGTTTTCCTGGGTCGCCGAATCAATACTGAATATTTGGCGGTTGATGTCCTCAATGGCCTGTTTCTGCTCGGCGATGCGCTGGTTCATCTCCTGAATCGAGTGTTCGCTGGCCTCGGCCTCGTCCGCCGTGCGCTGAATCTCAGACACCGCGCGCTGGGAGAAGGCGTTGGCCTCCTGGACGCGAGCCTGGGCCACATCGACGATCTGGGAGATCTCCCGCGACGCCTCGCCACAGCGGGTGGAGAGATCCCGGATCTCGGTGGCGACCACCGCAAAGCTGCGACCGCTTTCCCCGGCCCGGGAGGCTTCCACGGCGGCGTTCAAGGCCAGGATATTGGTCTGAAAGGTGATGGCGTTGATCTTGCCCGTGATGGCCTCGACGCCCTTCATGCCGCGGGAAACTTCTTCCATCACCTTGGACATCCGTTCGACGATCCCCAGGCTGTCGAGGGCGCGCTGGCGGGAGGCCTCGACCCGGGAGACGACTTCATCCGCACCCTGCTGGTTGTCCTGGGCGGTGCTGGTCAATTGTTCGACAGCGGCGCTGGCCTGTTCGAGGGCGGCGGCTTGACGGCCGGTGCGGTCGGAGAGTTCGGTGTTTTTTTCCGCCAGGGATTGGGCTTGGCGAACGATGGCGGCCGAAAAATCGAGCATCTGGTTCATGGATTCCCGAAGATTGGACGACAGCCGGATCATCGTCGCGCGGGCACTGTCGGCCAGTTCGCCGGCTGGCGTGGCCATGGGGCGGGTGAAGTCACATTCGGCAAAGCCGCTGAGATCCTTCTCCACACCGTGGAAGATCTCCCGGTAGGGCATGAGGCGGTCGCGCACGAGCTCCAGAACCCGAGCGAGTGATGTGTCCGTCAGAATCGGATAGGAGGGCGGTTGATCCGGGGGAGCGGCCAACGTCGCCTCCAGATACTCCTCAAGGCACTGGATTTCGCCTTGCAGGGATTCATCACCCTTGACGATTTGAGCTGTTCCGCGCGCTTTCATATCCATTCCCACCTCTCCGCCTGTTCATCGACCACCCGACCCGGTAAGGCACGCTATCGGCGGAGGCGTGACAAACTTGACAAAAGTTAAAAGTCCAGAGATGCGGCGGCGCGCCATGGATACGAGGGAAACCCCTGGTGGGCCAAGGCGGGTTTTCAGGGATAATGCGGGTGTCGGCCCGGGTCCCGGAGGGACGCTGAATCGACACAGTTGCTGTTCCGGCAGGTGGGCAGCCGTCCCTTTGGGATGCGCGACGGCGAGGGTCCGCCCTCGGTCGCATCGGACCTGTCACGCTGCTTAGGCGGCCAGTGATCGGAGAACTGCGTTTCTCCGGGAGTGAAGTGGATGTCTGATTTTCCTTGCGGGTACCTCGCCGCAGGGTCGCTCGGGCCGCGCAGGAGGTTTGTGCGCGCCTGTCGCGTGCTTGCCCTGGCTGTTCTGACCCTGCTTTTTGGCGCATCCGCCGGTGCGGCACCCTTTGCCGACGTCAAACCGGTGGCCCCGCACCCTGCACCCGCCCTGGTCGCGCAAGCGGGGCAGGCCAATCTGCTCGAATCCTTGCGAGGCAAGGCGGTGGTCGTCAATTTCTGGGCGACCTGGTGCGAACCCTGCCGCGACGAAATGCCCGCCCTCGATCGTCTTCGCGGCCGCCGTGGCGACGTCGCTGTCATCACCATGGCAATGAATGACAGCGCCGCGAAGGTGGCTCGCTTCGTAGACGACTATCTCCTCGATCTGCGGATCGTTCACGACCCCGATGGCGTGCAGGGCCGCGCCTGGGGCGTTCGTGTCCTGCCGACCAGCGTATTCATCGATCCCGCCGGGCGCATCCGCTACCGGGCGGTGGGCGCCCTGGACTGGGACGGAGCCGCCGTGGACCGCGTGCTGGACAGTCTCAACTCTCCCCCCTGAATCTTGAATTCGAAGCAGAAAGGCTCGTTTGCGATGGAAAGACGAAAATTCATCAAGACTGCAACCCTGGCGGGTGTCGCCCTGGGATCCGCCCCTTGGGCAGCGGTCCGCGCCGCCGCCACCCCGACGCCGCAGTTCACGCCGGATCCCGCGCTGGGGTGGCGCACCTTCGAGATCCTCACAAGGGTGGATCTCCCCGCCCCCGCCGAGGCTGCGCGGGTATGGGTGCCCCTGCCCTCGGTGCGGGAGGATGACTGGATTCAGCCTTTGGGCAATCTGTGGGAGACCAACGCCGAAGCGGCCCACCTCGTGGGCGACCCCCGCAGCGGCACGACCATGGTGGTGGCCAATTGGGTGGCCGGCGGCCGGCCCTACCTGGAAGTGGCGAGCCGTTTCCGGGTGCGGGACCGGGCGGTCGATTTCCGCCATCGGGGTCAGACGGCCCAGCCCAGGCTGACCGCCGCCGAGCGAGCCTGGTGGACCGCGCCTACCGAAATGCTTCCGACCGACGGCATCGTACTCGACACGGCGCGGGACGTGACTCGCGGGGCGCGGGGCGACGAAGCCAAGGCGCGGGCCCTGTACGCCTTCATCGTCGATCACACCGCCCGCAATCCCCAGACCCGGGGCTGTGGCGTGGGCGACATTCGCGGCATGCTGGAAGCGGGCAACCTGTCCGGCAAGTGCGCGGATCTGAATGCCTTGTACGTCGGCCTTGCGCGGTCCCTCGGTATTCCCGCCCGGGACGTCTATGGCCTGCGGGTGGCGGATTCCCGCTTTGGCTACAAGAGCCTGGGCAAGAGCGGGGTGGTGACCAAGGCCCAGCATTGCCGGGCCGAAGTCTGGCTGGAGGCCTGGGGCTGGGTGCCGGTGGATCCGGCGGATGTGCGCAAGGTGATTCTGGAGGAGCCCCCCGGCAATCTCGATCGTCGCGACGCGAAGGTGCAGGTGGTGGCGGAGCGCCTCTTCGGCAGTTGGGAAATGAACTGGCTGGCCTACAATTTCGGCCACGATGTGATGCTGCCCGGCAGCGCCGGCGCTGCACTGCCCTTTCTGATGTATCCCCAGGGCGAGATTGGCGGCCGGCGGCTCGACAGTCTGGATCCCGACGGCTTCCGCTACACCATCACCTCGCGGGAGATCGGGGCCTGACCCAGGACCTGGCTTACTGACCGACCGGAGCGGCAAGGCGGTCGATCATGGTCTGGACGGCACGGATCTGCGGGGCGGATCGACTGACGTAGTCAACGGATTCATAGCCCCACCAGTCCCAGCAGCCGAGGGGGTTGTAGGTCCAGGTCGGGGGCCATTGGGTGGACCATCCATAGCGGGGCGTGGTCTGGGGGTAGAGAATCACAAGCCTGTTGGTGTCGGCCCAACGGTTATAGCCCGCCAAGCGCGCGTAACGGTCGCCGATCTGGTCTGCGCTCTGGCGGCAACCGTGAAACGCAACATGAAGGCGACACCCTCCTTTGCGGCATGTGGTGGGTACGTAGGCGTAGCCCATCGCTCCCATGCCGTGGGCGCCGGCGGCCGCGGTAAAGCTTTGCTGGTCGAAGGATCGCAGCTCGCCAGTTGGCTGGGGCGCCTTGGGGGCCAGGGGCCCCAGGAGGTGGGTGAGCAGGTCGCCGGCGGCATCCAGGCGTTCGCAGTGGTTGATGAAGGGCGGGTCGCTGGTGGGACAGGGGTTGGCCTGGGGGTCGTCGAGGCTCGGCATGGCGTGGCCGAGGTCGGGAGGCGTGACGTAGCTCAGGGCATCGGCCGCCACCCGGCGGCGGTAGAAGGCGGCAAGACTGTCCACGACCTTGCGGTCGACGGTGTGATCATTGCCGCCAGAAAGCAGCCACACCCGGTCGGCCTGCAAGCCTTCGAGGGAGTCGATCTGACCCGCGCGGGCCGCCGCAAGGGCCCGCTTTTCGGTTTCCTCTCCGGTCGGTGGCGGTCCCCCCCAATTCCCCGGCGACATGCAGGCGTGGAACGCCCGCCAAAGGGTGCCGTGGGCGCAGTCCCACGGGCCGGCCGCGAGGATGGCCGCGCCACTGACGGTGGCGGAGTGGGCCACATGGAACTGGACCGCCATGTAGCCGCCGGAGGAGATGCCAGAAACCGTCACCGATTGACCGTCGACCCCCAGGGCCGGCAAGGGCGGGGCATCCCCGCCGAAGGCGGTAAATGGCAGTAGGAGGGCCAGCAAGACGGATCGAATGAGATTCATGTGGGAGGGGCGATTGGTCGCGGATGGGATTACCATGATGGTCGCTTTGCGCCCTGCGCCGCGCAAGGGCAAGGCCCCATAACAAGACGACCGCAGTCCATTTCCAACCCACACGAGGAGCAATTCATGAGTACCGTGACCCTGGGGGGCAACCCCATCGATGTTTCCGGCCCCTTCCCCGCCGTTGGCAGCGCGGCCCCCGCCCTGACCTTGACCGGCGCCGATCTGCAGGACGTGACCCTGGCGGATTTCGCAGGCAAGCGGAAGATCCTCAACATCGTCCCCAGCCTCGACACGCCGACCTGTGCCACCTCCACCCGCAAATTCAACGCCGAGGCCGGGAATCTGGCCAACACCGTGGTGCTGGTGGTGTCTGCCGACCTACCTTTTGCGGCCAAGCGCTTTTGCGAAACGGAAGGGCTCGCCGGGGTGAAGACCGTGTCCACCTTCCGTAACCCAGGGTTCGCCTCGGCCTACGGAGTGGCCATCAGCTCCGGCCCCTTGCGGGGTCTGACCGCCCGCGCCGTGGTGGTGATCGATGAAGCCGACAAGGTGGTCCACGCCCAGCTCGTGCCGGAGATCAAGGACGAGCCCGACTACGCGGCGGCCCTGGCGGCGGTGAAGTAAGACCGTCCGGCCGCGGGCTCTGCTTACTTGAGTTCCGGCTCCGTTGCCTTTTTGAGCCGATAGGAAAGCTGGGGGCGGGTGATGCCAAGGATGCGGGCGGCGCCGGCGAGGTTGCCGCCCGCCTGGTCCACCGCGTGGTGGATGAGTTGTTGTTCCAGATCGTCCAGCGACAAGCCGGAACGCAGGATCGTTGCGCAGAGATCCGGCTGGTTGCCCTGGCGCGGGCGCTCCAGCCCGCCACCGGCCCCGATGCATTCACCCGCTTGAGCCGTGGCCCCTTCGCCCCGCCCGAAGGCCAGGTGCTCGAGCTGGATCCAGTCGAGCTGGGGCGCGAGGATCACTCCGCGCTCGATGATGTTTTCAAGTTCCCGCACATTTCCTGGCCAACGGTGGGACTTGATCGCGTCCATCGCCTTGTCGGTAATGCCCAGGAGGCGCTTGCTGTGCAGGGCGCAAAAGCGGTCCAGCATGCCCTGAACCAGCAACGGAATGTCGCTCGGTCGCTCCCGCAGGGGCGGGATCTCCACCGGGCGCACATTGATTCGGCGGGTGCGGTCGGCGCCCAGGCGCTCGATCTTCCCTTCCTGGAGGACGCGCAGCAGCTTGGCCTGGGCCGCCAGGGGCGACTCCCCCACTTCATCCAGGAACAGCGTTCCGCCATCGGCCTCCCCGTCGCCATCGCCGGACGAATTCGGTGACCCGGCGGCTGTAGGGACCCGTAAACCCTCGGCCCGCTGCACGGCAAATAGCTTGGTTGTGGTGCGCCGCTCCCGGATAGGACGCTCGGCAAACGGCGCAATCTTGGTCTCGCCCGCCCGCCGCCGATACCGCGGCTCTACCCCCTAGGGCAGCGCGAGCCACTTGCGAAGGGTCTTGCGCGTCAATCCCACCGGTCGCCCCATCTCTGAGAGCGGCGGCCCGTCCCGGAAGTGCATTCGCCTCGCCTTACCAAATAGATTTATGGTGATCATCTCCTCAAGCCCCCGCTCCGTTCCGGAGCGCAGGAGGTTCCCACCTGGGTAGTCTTCAGCGCGCAGATACCTCGAGCTCTGGGTCGTCCTTATCGCGCAGCGACAACCGTCCGCCTCAGGCGGCCTGGCGGCGGTTCTTTGGCAGCGACTGGCGGCCCGTGTCGAAAAAGTCGTCGGGCATCCCCTTGAGGGACTCCAGGGTGCGCTGGATGTGGTCGGTCAGGATGGCGCAGGCACGGTCCGCATCGCGGGCCACGGCCGCCTGGCAAAGGCCCTCGTGCTCGGCATGGACGTCCCGCGGGATGGTGCTGTGAAAATGACTGATCCGGCGGTAACGCTCGGATTGTTGATAAAGGATGTGTTGAAAGTGGCGAATCCAGCGCGACGGACAGGCGGCAATCAGCACCTCGTGGAAGACACGGTTGCGATGCTCCCATTCTTCCCGCGCCTCGTTGCTGGCACCGAGTTTGTCCTCGGCGCGGGAGAGGCGGTGGAAGGCGGCCAGCACATCCGCTTCCCAGGCTTCGTCCCCGAGGGCGATGGCCTGACGCAGGGCCTCGGTCTCGAGGAGCACGCGGGTGCGGGTGATGTCCTCGAAGTCCGCGAGGGAGATCGGGGCGACGCGAAAGCCCCGCTGCCCCTGGGCGACCACCAGGGCATCGGTGATGAGAAGTTGCAGCGCTTCCCGCAGGGTTCCGGCGCCGACCTGGTACTCGTCCTTGAGGTGCTCCACCCGGAGCTTTTCCCCGGGCTGGCGCACGCCCTCGATGATGTCCCGGCGCAGGCGGAGATAGGCGCCCTCGACCAAGGTCTTGGGCGCCGGACGATCGCTCGCGTTCAGTTCCAGGGGGGGGCTGCTGTCACTCATGAAATTCCTCACGGTGCCCGGCAGGGGGCGGACGAATATGCCTGAATTCTAGCGAATGGTGCTTTGTCGGGCGAAATCACTTTTCTCGAGAAAACGTAATAACGTCGGTAAATAAACTTAATACCGTTTGATTATACAAACCCCGAAATAGCCAAACCGACGAAAGCCCATCCGTCCAATGCGGTAGCCGTGACCCAGCGAATCGTCAGCTGCGACGCTGCTGCCAAGATCGTCCAGGCTGCAGTCGCCCACGCCTCGGCCCAGGGATGGCGGATCAAGGTGGCGGTGGCCGATGCCGCCGGCAATCTTGCCGCCTTCCTGCGCATGCCGGGCGCCTTCGTCCAGTCCATCGACATCCCCCGCGGCGCGGCCAACTTCAAGGTCTTCGCCGACGTGGTGAAGAACGTTCCCACCGAGTTCTTCGAACTTGCCACCCCGGACGGCAAGACCGCCGTCAACTACGGCTACCGCACCCCGGTGGGCGTGGTGGGGGTGATCTGCCCGTGGAACCTGCCCCTGCTGCTCATGACCTGGAAGGTCGGCCCGGCGCTCGCCTGCGGCAACACCGTGGTGGTCAAGCCCAGCGAGGAGACCCCCCGCACGGCCGCCCTCCTGGGCGAGGTGATGAACAAGGTCGGCATCCCCAAGGGGGTGTACAACGTGGTGCACGGCTTCGGCCCCAACTCCGCCGGGGAATTCCTCACCACCCACCCCGGCGTCGATGCCCTCACCTTCACCGGCGAGATCATTATGAAGGCCGCCGCCAACGGCTCCCGCCCCGTCTCCCTCGAGATGGGGGGCAAGAACGCCGCCCTGGTCTTCGCCGACTGCGACTTTGAGGCCGCCAACGAAGGCACCCTGCGCTCGGCCTTCGCCAGCTGCGGCCAGGTATGCCTGGGCACCGAGCGGGTGTACGTGGAGCGGCCCATCTTCGACAAGTTCGTCGCCGCCATGAAGCAGGGCGCCGAAGCCATGAAGATCGGCGTGCCCGAAGACCCCGAGACCGGGATGGGCCCCCTCATCAGCAAGGAGCACCAGAACAAGGTGCTCTCCTACTACCAGATCACCGCCGGTGAAGGCGCCACCGTGGTCACCGGCGGGGGCGTGCCCCCGATGGCCGGGGCGCTGGCCGAAGGCTGCTGGGTCCAGCCCACCATCTGGACGCGGGACATCTCCCGCGCCCACCGGGTGGCGCAGAGGATGGAGGTGGGCATCGCCTGGGTGAACTCCTGGTACCTGCGCGACCTGCGCACCCCCTTCGGCGAGGCCAAGCAGTCGGGCATCGGCCGCGAGGGCGGCGTCAATTCCATCGAGTTCTACACCGAACTCAAAAACGACTCCATCAAGCTGTGGGTTCAACCGTGACTGCCAGCAGTCCCGAGATCACCATCGAAGACGCCTATCAGATCCAGCCGCGCATGCTGGCCTGCCGCCTGGAGAAGGGCGAGAGGGTGGTGGGCAAGAGGATCGGCGTCACCAGCAAGGTGGTGATGCACATACTCAATGCCCATCAACCGGATTTTGGCTGGCTGACCAGTGGCATGGCCTTCGTCCTGAAAAGGACCTCAAGGGCCCCAGGGTGACCGCTGCCGACGTGCTGGCGGCGACGGAGGGCGTGATGCCCTGCTTCGAGATCGTCGAATCCCGGATCCGCGACTGCACGATTAAGGTCCAGGACATTTTGGCGGACAATGCCTTCTGCGGCCTCCAGGTCCTCATCGACAGTTGAGGGTCGATGATGCCTTCTCGATGGTGGACGTCCAGTCCCGCCATTGCACCACGGGCCAGTTCAAAGGTCAGCTGGATCCGAAGCTAAATCCGCCCAGCATGTTCCAGGTCCAGTGCCTGCGCCGCGGCGACTGAGCCCGCCCACCAGCCGGGGGCTGGCTTGTGGCTTTGCCCCCGGCTAAAGTGGTCGCTTTCAACGCCCCCGTGGGCCCTTGGCGGCCATGCCGGATTTCAACGGGGCGGGGCCAGTGCCCCGCCGATTTCCTCTTGCCATCCTCGGAGCCGGGGCCCTCGGGCTCCATTTCGCGAGCCGTCTGGCCCCCGTGGTGCCCCTTGCCCTCATTGCGCGTTCTGCGAATCGGGCCGCCGACCTGGCGGCCGGGGTGGGTGTGGGAGGCCATGACTTTCAACCCACCGTGTTTTCGCCCCCATCCGTTCCCGAGGCGGACTGGGTGCTCATCCTCGTCAAGGGGCCGGATACGGAGGCCGCGGGCCGTCTGGCGGCCGGAATGGCCCCCCGGGGGGTGTTGTCGCTTCAGAATGGGCTGACCGAACCGGCCCTGCGTTCGGTGTGTCCGGCGGGCCGGGTGGGGCAAGGGATCACCACCGCCGGGGCCTACCGGGACGGCGCGCGGGTGGTACCCACCGCCGACGGCACCACGCTCCTGCCACCGGGTTTCGAGCCCGTGGCGGCGTGGCTGGTCGAGGCGGGGTTCGAGGCACGCATCAGCCCCGCCATCGCCGCGGAGCGCCTCGCCAAGTTGCTGGTGAATGTCGCCATCAATCCCCTGGCGGCGATTTTTCGCGTCACCAATGGGGCGCTGCTGGCGCCGCCCCACCGGGTGCTCCTGGACGCGCTAGTGGACGAGGCCTGGCCGGTGCTGCGCCGGGAGGGCCTGGCCCTCGACTTGGGAGCCGCCCGGGAATGGGTGGCGGAAGTGGCCGCCCGCACCGGGGCGAACCGGGCGAGCATGCTGCAGGACATCCTCGCCGGGCGGGCCACTGAAATCGAGACGATTACCGGCGCCCTGCTGGCCATGGCCGCCGCCCAGGGGGTGGTTCTGCCCACCCATGAAGCGGTCCGGACCCTCGTCCGCCGCCTTGAGGGTGGGACCCCGCCGCCGCCTCCAATTGCTTTGGCGTCGCGAGCGTG
Organism: Zoogloeaceae bacterium; assembly: GCA_016791005.1. Classification (GTDB taxonomy): domain Bacteria; phylum Pseudomonadota; class Gammaproteobacteria; order Burkholderiales; family Rhodocyclaceae; genus JAEUNX01. Next base: position 59,933 of record JAEUNY010000073.1, on the reverse strand, counting down.
ACCCAATATCTCCATGTTTAGTCAGGAAAAATCCGTGAAACACCGGCCGGCGGGCCTAGGCTTGCGCGCTGCAACAGCGTAGAATCCGCGCCTTCCCTTCAGGTGGTTTGCGCGGGGTGCGCCATGCTCTATCCCAGCCGATTTGATGTCATTGTGGTGGGCGGCGGCCACGCCGGGACGGAGGCTGCCCTGGCTTCCGCACGCGTGGGCGCCAAGACATTGCTGCTCACCCACAACATCGAAACCCTTGGCCAGATGAGCTGCAACCCCTCCATCGGGGGTATCGGCAAGGGCCATCTGGTGAAGGAAGTGGACGCCCTGGGCGGCGCCATGGCGGCCGCCACCGACGAGGGCGGCATCCAGTTCCGCATCCTCAACGCCTCCAAGGGCCCGGCGGTGCGCGCCACCCGCGCCCAGGCCGACCGCGTGCTGTACAAGGCGGCGATCCGCAAGCGCCTGGAAAATCAGGAAAACCTGTGGTTGTTCCAGCAGGCGGTGGATGACCTCACCGTGGTGGGGGACCGGATTACCGGCGTGGTGACCCAGATCGGCCTGCGTTTCGAAGCCCCCGCCGTGGTGCTGACCGCCGGCACCTTCCTGAATGGCCTGATCCATGTGGGCCTTGAGCATTACTCGGCCGGCCGCGCGGGCGATCCGCCCGCCATCAGCCTGGGTCAGCGCCTCAAGGAATTGCAGCTGCCGCAAGGGCGCCTGAAGACCGGCACCCCGCCGCGCCTCGATGCCCGGAGCATCGACTTCTCGGTGATGCAGATCCAGCCCGGTGACGACCCGGTGCCGGTGTTCAGCTTCCTGGGCTCCGCCGACCAGCATCCGCAACAACTGCCGTGCTGGATCACCCACACCAACGCGGCCACCCACGACGTGATCCGCGCGAACCTCGACCGCTCGCCCATGTATTCCGGCGTGATCGAAGGGGTGGGGCCGCGCTACTGTCCGTCCATCGAAGACAAGATCCACCGCTTCGCCGACAAGGACAGCCACAACATCTTCTTGGAACCGGAAGGCCTGGCGACCCACGAGATCTACCCCAACGGCATCTCCACCAGCCTGCCCTTCGACGTGCAGCTCGCCATCGTGCGCAGCATTCGCGGCCTGGAAAACGCTCACATCCTGCGCCCCGGCTACGCCATCGAGTACGACTACTTCGACCCGCGCAACCTGAAAGCCAGCCTGGAGACCAAGTCCATCGCCGGGCTGTTCTTCGCCGGCCAGATCAACGGCACCACCGGCTACGAGGAGGCCGCCGCGCAGGGCTTGCTCGCTGGCGCCAACGCCGCACTGCAGGTGCAGGGTCGGGAGGCCTGGTGTCCGCGTCGGGACGAAGCCTACCTGGGCGTGCTGGTGGACGACCTCATCACGCGGGGCGTGTCCGACCCCTACCGGATGTTCACCTCCCGGGCCGAGTATCGCCTGCAGCTGCGGGAGGACAACGCCGACCTGCGCCTCACCGAGAAGGGCCGCGAACTGGGGCTGGTGGATGACACGCGCTGGGCCGCCTTCTGCGCCAAACGCGAGGCCATCGAGCGGGGCACGGCGGCCCTCAAGGCCGCCTGGGCGCGTCCGGCGGCGGTGCCCGACGAGCTGGCCGAGCCGGTGTTGGGCAAGGGTATCGAGCGCGAATACTCCTTCTTCGATCTGCTGCGCCGGCCCAACGTGGCGTATGGCCCACTCCTGACCCTGCCCGGCGCGCCGGAGTCCCCAGAAACCGACCCGCTGGTGGTGGAGCAGATCGAGATCGCCGCCAAGTACCAGGGCTACATCGACCGCCAGCAGGACGAAGTGGCGCGTCAGGCCGGGGCTGAGGGCACACGCCTGCCGGCGGACCTGGATTACGCGACGGTGCGGGGGCTCTCGAAAGAGGTTCAGCTCAAGCTCAACCAACACAAGCCGGAGACCATCGGCCAGGCCAGCCGTATCCAGGGCATCACCCCGGCGGCCATCTCGCTGCTGTTGATCTGGCTGAAGCGGGGCGAGTTGGCCCGGGCTGCCGAGGACCGGCGTTCCGCATGAGCCTGGAGGCCCGGCTGGAGCGGGGGCTTGCCGCCCTTGGCGTGGCAGTGCCGGCGTCCGTGCAGGCCCGACTGCTGGACTTTGCCGCCCTGCTGCTGAAATGGAATCGCACCTACAACCTCACCGCCATTCGGGACCCCGAACAGATTGTGACCCACCATCTCCTCGACTCCCTCGCGGTGCTGCCCCATCTGGCAGGGGTGGCGACCCTGGCCGATGTGGGGTCAGGAGGAGGGCTGCCGGGGATCCCGCTGGCCCTGGTGCGACCGGATCTGACCGTGACCTCCGTCGAGACGGTGAGCAAGAAGGCGAGTTTCCAGCAACAGGCGAAGATCGAACTCGGACTGGCCAATTTCACGCCCCGCTGCCTCCGGGTGGAACAATTCCAGCCGGATTTTCCCTTCGATGGTGTGATCTCCCGCGCCTTTTCGGATCTGGCGGATTTTGCCCGTCTGGCGGGCCACCTTGCCGGACCCCAGGGGCGCCTCTTCGCGATGAAGGGCCTCCTGCCCGCGGAGGAAATCGCCGCCCTGCCGGGGGGCTGGGAAGTGGCGCGTAGTGAAGTGCTAGCGGTGCCGGATCTCGATGCCGAGCGCCACCTGATCGTATTGAAACGGAAGAATTGATGGCCCGAATTTTCTGCATCGCCAACCAGAAGGGCGGCGTGGGCAAGACCACCACCAGCGTCAACCTGGCCGCCGCCCTGGCCGCAGCCGGGCAGCGGGTCCTTTTGGTGGACCTCGATCCCCAGGGCAACGCCACCATGGGCAGCGGCATCAACAAGCAGGGTCTGGAGAAGTCGGTCTATCACGTGCTGGTGGGGCTCGCACCTCTGGCCGAGGCCCGGGTGAGTTCCGAGTCCGGGCGCTACGACCTGCTCCCCGCCAACCGCGACCTGGCGGGAGCGGAGATCGACCTGGTGGAGCTGCCCCGGCGGGAAAACCGCCTGCGGGACGCCATCAAGGCGGTGGTGGTGGATTACGATTTCATCCTCATCGACTGTCCGCCGTCCCTCTCGCTGCTCACCCTCAACGGTCTGTGCAGCGCCCATGGGGTGATCATCCCCATGCAGTGCGAGTACTATGCCCTGGAAGGGCTGTCCGACCTGGTGAACACCATCAAGAAAGTGCATGCCAATCTGAACCGGGATCTCAAGATCATCGGGCTCCTGAGGGTCATGTTCGACCCGCGCATGACCCTGCAGCAGCAGGTTTCGGCCCAGTTGGAGAGCCACTTCGGCGACAAGGTGTTCAAGGCCATCGTGCCCCGCAATGTGCGCCTGGCCGAGGCCCCCAGCCACGGCTTGCCCGGCGTGGTGTTCGACCGGGCCGCCAAGGGTGCCCAGGCCTATCTGGCCTTCGCCAAGGAAATGATCGAACGCGTGCAGACCCTGTGAGGCGATCTCCATGACTCCACCCAAACTCAAGGGCCTCGGCCGGGGCCTGGATGCCCTGCTCTCCGGCAATCGCGAGGATGACACCGACCAAGGCGAGCTGCGCCAGCTCCCCGTGGACGAGTTGCGGCCGGGCAAATACCAGCCTCGGACCCGCATGGACCCGGGTTCCCTGGAAGAGCTGGCCGCCTCGGTCAAGACCCAGGGCGTGATGCAGCCGATTCTGGTCCGGCCCCTAGGCCTCGACGGTTACGAGATCATCGCGGGGGAACGCCGCTGGCGGGCGGCCAGGATCGCCGAACTGGTGGACGTGCCCTGCCTGGTGCGGGAGATCCCCGACGAGGCGGCGCTGGCCATGTCCCTCATCGAGAACATCCAGCGCGAGGATCTCAATCCCCTCGAAGAGGCGGCTGGCATCCAGCGCCTCATCGACGAATTCGCCATGACCCATCAGGAGGCCGCCGACGCGGTGGGTCGATCCCGCCCGGCCGCTTCCAACCTGCTGCGCCTATTGCAACTCGCCCGGCCGGTCCAGGAACTGCTCATGGCGGGGGACATCGACATGGGCCATGCCCGCGCCCTCCTGCCCCTGGACGGGGCGGGGCAGGTGCAGCTGGCCAATGTGGTGGCGGCCCGGGGGTACTCGGTCCGCGAGACCGAGCGCCTGGTGGCCCACGCCCTCAATCCGCGCCAGAAGAAAACGCCCGTGCCCAATCGCGATCTGCTGCGCCTCGAGGAGGAGATCGCCGATCGCCTCGGGGCCACCGTCAAGATCAAGGCCAATCAGAAGGGCGCCGGCACCATCACCTTGCATTTCGGCAACCTGGACCAACTGGACGGGCTGCTCGGCCGCTTTCGCGAGGACGAGTGAGCCGGCCGAGGTTTCCCCCGAAGCAATCGCGGGGCTTTGATTTCCGGACTTGCGCGGTGCCGCAAATAGGCGTTAATGGTGGGTTGCACGAAGGACCAAGGAGAATGTCATGAGCAGTCCCGTTTCCCACCGTCTGACCGAAAGGGAACTCGTTGCCCGTATCGACCACAAGCTGGCGATCCATGGCCAGGCACTCTACCGCAAGCCGGAGTCCGGCGCCGAAGGCCCGGGGCGTTACGATGTGATTGAAATGGCCACCAACCACCTGGTCCGGGCGGACATCGCCCTGGAAGGGCTGGCCCGGGAGATCGGCGCATTGGCGGACGGCGAAAGCGTCCAGCTCTGACAGCCTCGCCGCCCGGTCCGGGCGGTTTCAGGGGGGCGGGCCCTTGTCTTGGCGATTCTCGCGCAGCAGCTTCGCGGCCATGGTGGCGAGGACGGCCACCCCGACGATGAGGAGCCCCCAGAGCATCAGGTTGCGGGAGTCCCGCCAGGGCGGGGCATCCCGCGCCACCGCGGGCGCCGACGACGTAGCAGCCAGGACCCGTCCTTCCGCGAGTGCGGGGGCGCGATCCGTCCCCCAGCCGGGCACGAGGGATTCCACGGGCAGCCAGGCCCCAGACAGGCGGGCCTGCCCGACGGCGAGCACGAAAGGCGGCGCCCCGCGGGCGGCGAAGACCAGGGATTCCGGCACCCAGCCAAGGGCGAGCTTCGGCCCGGTGCCGGGGGGCGGTTGAAGCGCCAATTCCCACAGCGGGTCCCGCCGGGTGGGCACCGCAAACTCTCCGCTGGCGATCTCCCCTTCAGCCTGGCGTAGCCGGTAGGCCGTGAAGGCCCCCGCCCACTGCCAGGGATCCCGCGACGCTCCCCGGCTCGCCACCCGCACCGCCGCCACCGTGTTGGGATCGGCGGCCTCGACCCGCAAGCGATCCACCGGCATCAGCCCGGGGGACACGTAGCGCCACGTCCCGGGCTGCTCGCCGGCCTGGGGTGCCAGGGTAAGCCAGGATCGCGCGGCTTCAGGGTGCTTCTCGTGCTCCAGGCCCAGCGCCACCAGGCGAACCGGCGCAGTTCCGGTCCAGGCCAGACGGAGGTAGCGGGCGTGCAGCCCGGACAGGCCGATGCGCAGGCGCTCGATCCGCTGGCCGCCCTGACTGACCACCATGACGGCTTCACCGCCCCGCTCGGTCCGCCAATGGGCGAGATCGTCGGAACTGTCCAGGCGCAATTCGGACGAGAAATCGATGCCACCGGCGGGCTCGACGATGACGGCGGTGAGCGGATGGGGGAAGCTCGCAAGGTCCGCCACATAGGCCATTGGCGGCGCCCCATCCTTCGATGGGGATTGGGTTCGTTGCTCGACCTCAATGTGGACCAGGGTGCCCTCCGGCCCCCGGCGGATCTGCAAGCGCGTGTCGGCAGGGGTAGCCGCCGCCTCCGGTAGGGGCAGCAGGGGCACGCGGCCTCTCAGGACGTCCTCGGAGCGCCGGGCCGGCAGGCGGGCGATGGGCAGCGGCTCGCCGGCGCCGTTGAAGATCCGCAACTCGTCGAGACCCGGGCCGTGGAGTCCGGCGTAGGCCGCCGGCGGCAGGGTGAGGCGGACCAAGGCGGCACCAGCGGGAACGTCGATGGGCAGGCGGGTCGCGAAGTCATCGAGACGCTCCGCCGCCTGGGTGCTGGTGACCGAGAGGAACAGGGTGACGAGCAGGGCGCGGTTCATGGCCGGCTCTCCTTGGGAGGAAGGGGCGAGAACCAGCCCACGACGAGGAGCAGCAGGCCGGCGCCGATGAAGGAAATAATCCGGGCGACGGTGCCGCTGGCGGCCATGTCCACGAGGAACAGCTTGGCCACCACCAAGGCCATCAGCCCGGCCCCCGCCAGCCACACTGGGCGAAGCCCCCGACGGCTCGCCACCAGCATCAGGACGAGGCCCGAAAGCCCCCAGAACAGGGAAAGGCTGGCCTGGGCGGTGTCGGAGTCGATGAGCCGCGGGAGGTCGTAGGGGACCCCCACCACGTGGTGGACGGCGCGGAGGACCGCCGCGCTCGCGGCAAGAAAGGCAGCGGCTCCCGCGATGGGCGCGATGGCCGCCTGCCAGGCGGGGAGAGGGTCCAGGCTCCGCAGGGCGCGCACCCAGGCGACCCCGGCCAGGGCCGAGGCGACGAGGGTGAGGTCGATGGGGTTCAGGCCAGGAAGGGTCGGTAACGGGGCCGAGCCGCCGTCGCCAAAGGCATTCACCGCCACGCTCCAAACCGCCAGGAACAACGCGACGCCGCCCCCGCCTATGCGGAGGTAGGGGCCCCGCCAGGGGCCGACCGGCCAACCGGGGCGATTCGCCTGGCGGGTGACCAGCCCTAGAGCCAGGCAGCCGGCCACGGCGGGCATGGCCTGGGACCAGCCCTGGCCGGGGAGCCCCTCAAAGCGGGCCTCAAGACCCCAGCCCAGGGCGAGGGCGATGATCCAGACCCCCAGCCCATGGGCTGGCGCGAAGAGCCGCTGTGGTGCCTGGGCCGACTCGATGCGGGCGAGGGCCCAGAAATGCAAAGCCACGGCCAGGGGCCACGCCACGAACCCGCCCTGCGCGGAGGGGTCCGACCCCTCCAGGGCGGTGAGGAGAAGGGCGCCCAGCATGGCGGGAAACCCCAGGAGGCCTGCCAGAGCCAAGCCATCCCAGGCGAGACGGTGGGTGGCCCAGGCGGCCAGGGCCGCGCTGGCCGTGCCAAAGACCAGGACGCCAATGGGAAGGTCATCCGTCGGAAGCTGCGCCGCCATCTCGGTGAATCCCCCCAGCACCCACCAGGCTACGCCCCAGGCGAGCATTCCCCATCCGGCCGCACCGAGCCAGGGCCAGGCACGGGCGCTCGGGGCGTAGGCATGGGCCAATCGGCTCGAAAACAAACCGGCCAGGGCGAGGAGGGCCGCGCCGAGGCACTGACTGTTCAGGAGCACCAAGGTCCGCCCGGTTTCCGAGAGCCCGTGGTCTGCGACAAAGGCAAACCCCGCCGCGATCTGAAGCAGCAGACCGGCGAGGGTCGCCAGGGCACGCTCCTGTCGACATCCCACCCAAACCAGGGCGGCCCCTTCCATGGCCCAGGCGGCGGCTGTCCAGCGACCCTCCAGGGCCAGCGGGATTGCCAGGGTCAGGAAGGCGACACCCAGTCCGAGGAAGGCTTCCACGAGCAGTCCCAGATTGGGGGGGGCACGCCGGCGCAGATAGGCGGCGAGGGCGATGTAGAGGCCGCCCACGGCCAGGGCGCTCCAGGCCAGGGCGAAGGGCATGTCCTTTACCAGGGTGGCCTGGAGTCCAAAACCCACCACCGGCAGCCCGAACACCAGGGTGCCATCGACGTAATGGCCCAGCTCAGGGGCCTGACGATGAGCGTAAAACACCGCCGCGGCGAGATACATGAGGAAGAACGCCAGCAGGAAGGGCTCTGTGGTCGAAAAAAACTCCGGGCGATAGAAGCGCGCGCCCCAGGCGAGCCCGATGAGAAAAGTGAATGCGAATCCCACGAGGTTGAGGAGACGCCAGGCCCTCTTCCAGGCAATGACCAGGACGCCGGCATTGAGCAGGGTGTAGTAGCCGAAAAGCTGGACGTGGCTTCCTGCGCCGGTGGAGGCCAGGATAGGGGCGACGAACCCCCCCGCACTGCCCACCACGGCCAGGGCTAGGGAGTCCTGCAGGATCGCCAGGAGCGTGGCCAGCGCGACGATGGCGAGGAGCAGGCCGAAGGCAAGGCTGGCGGGCAGGAGTTGGTACAGACGGAGCGCTGCGAAAACCGTGAGGTACAGCACTGCGACCCCGCCCCCTTGGAGGGTGAGGGCATAGGCGGCACGCCGGCCGCGCAGGCGCCACCCCGTGACGAGGAGGGCGATGCCCCCGGCTGCGACGCCAGACAGACGCAGCTCGACCGGCAGGAGCCCCGCCTCGGCCGCATAGCGAGCGAGGAAAGCCAGTCCAAAGAAAAGTACCAATATGCCCACCCGCACGAGGGTGTTGCCCCCGAACAGCCAAATGCGCAGACGCGTGGCGATAGCATCGACGGCGGACGGCGGCGTGGTGGCCGGCTGCAGTTCGATTTCTTGCTCGAGAAGCGCCGGGGGCGATTGGGGCGGCTCCAGAGCCAGGGTTGTGGGTTCCGTCGATATGGCTCGATCGGCCATCTCGGCGGGCAGGGTGCCGGCGGCGTGACGAAGGTGCGCCAGCTCGTCTTCCAGGGCGGCGATACGGCGCTCGAGTCGAGCCAGGCGCTCCTCCTTGACGCCGGTGGGGCTCGCCGAAAGGCGGCTCTGCAAAATCATGTAGGCAATGAAGGCGCCGACCAGGGCGCCAGATAGGCCGCCCAGGACCCCGCCGATCCAGGCCCCAACCAGGGCAGCAAGGATGGGTGAAAGGGTTATTTCGCGGTTCATTTGGGCTCCCCGCAGGACGCCAGGGCTCTGGCGAACTCCTCCGGCGATGCCGGAAAAGGGGCCACGGGGGGCGAAATGCTCATGTAAATCCTCTTGCGGGGTCGATCCTCGGAAGGAGCCGCGGTGGTGGAGACCACCAGCAATGGGGCGGTGATGCCGGAGAGACTATGCCAGAGTTGAATGACGTCGGAATGTCCCCCTTCCGCCCCGGGCGGGGCGTCCGGCTGATAAGCGACCAGGCGCCCCGCGGACAGGGCAGCCCGGAGCGGGGAGCCCGCATCGCGCACCCAATCGATTGGGCGCTGGCCGACGGTGAGGATCAGCGGAAAGGCTATGGATTGGCCAGGCCGGCCCACTAGGAGGGCCGGACCGGTGGTGGGCAGATGCGCGAGCCCGTCACATTCGAGCTGGACAGACGCGCGGCGGCGGAGCCAAGCCTGGGTGGCGTCGAGGAAATTGGGGTGGCGGATCAGAAGCGCGAGGGCCAACGCCCCGTTCAGCACGGCGCCGCCACCGAAAAGTGCCGGAATCGTGAGTCCTGCCGATAACAGGGCGGCAGCGGCCAGGGCGCCCACGACCATGTAGAGGGCGTTCAGGATATTGGTGGCGGCCATGATGCGTGCCCGCTCCGCCTCGGCAGACCACGACTGAACGAGGGCATACAGTGGAACGATGTAGAGCCCCCCAAAGCTCCCGAGACAGAAGATGTCGAGCAGCACGTGCCAGGTGCTGCTCCGAGCGAGGAGATCGCGGAGGGTGGTGGGCACGACGAGCAGCTGGGGGTCGGGGGTCGGAGAGGCGAAGGCCACGTCGAGTCCGAAAACGGTCAGCCCCAGCGCGCCCAGGGCCACCAGGCCACGCTCGACCCGGCCCGCCGACAGCTTGTGGCAGAGGAGGGAGCCGCTCCCGATGCCCAGGGTGAAAATCGCAAGCAGGAGGGTGACGGTGGTTTCGCCGCCGCCGAGCACATGCTTGGCATATGCCGGGAACTGGGCGAGGAACAGGGCGCCGTAGAGCCAGAACCAGGAAATGGCGAGGATCGCCGCGAATACCGTGGCGTCGCGTCGGGCGAAGCGCAGGACTTCTGCCGTGGAGGCGATTGGATTCAGGCTGAGCGCGAGATTCGGTACGGGCGCGGGTGCGGGCGGGATTCTTCGAGCTGCCGCGTACCCCGCAGCGGCGACCACAAGTCCGGCTGCGGGGATCCATAAGTGCGCGGCCTCGCTGGCGGCGAGAAGACCGCCAGCGAGGGTCCCCGCGAGGATGGCCACAAAGGTGCCTGCCTCGACCAGGGCGTTGCCAGCCATCAACTCCTCTGGGCGAAGGTGCTGCGGCAAAAGGGCATATTTCACAGGGCCGAAGAGGGTCGAGTGCGCGCCCAGCAGGAATAGGGCGAAAAGCAGCGCTATCAGGCTTTGAGCTAAAAAGCCCCCGAAGGCGACGGCCATGATGAGGATCTCGATGACCTTGACCCACCGCGACAGCGCGGCTTTGTCGAACTTGTCGGCCATCTGGCCGGCGAGCGCGGAAAACAAGAAAAACGGTAGGATGAACAGCCCGGCCGCAAGGTTGGCGATGAGTGCGGGGGAAAGTTTGGTCCATCCGGCCGCCTGGAAGGTGAGCAGGACGATCATGCCGTTCTTGTATAGATTGTCGTTGAACGCACCGAGGAACTGGCAGATAAAAAACGGGCGAAAACGGGCGGAACCGAGCAGGGCAGAGAGGGGCGTCATGGGGGCAGGGAAATGATTCGATTCCAGCAGATCAGCCACGTGCTGCAACGCATTTTGCCATGGGATCACCGCGCCCAAGCCAGCCGCCATGTGGCAGTTTTCCGCAATGCGATGATTTCATTGGCAAGTTCATCGGCCCGTCCCATGTCAGATAGAAGACTTTGATTTTTTAATTCGGCCATAAAAATGCTGCACTGCAGTATCGTTTGACTTTGTTACGGTTAACCCCTAGTATTGCGGCACTTTTTGCAAGGTAGTACGCGCAAATAACCCGGCGCGCCAAGGGTAAGCACCATGTATAAGGCAGTTGCCCTGCAGATCGGCGCGACAATGATGGCGGCGTTGGTAGCCGCAAGTTTTGCGGGATTGCGTGGAGCGGTGTCGGCGGCGTTGGGAGGCGCAGCCTGTTTTCTTCCCAATTTTTTGTTCGCCATGCGTTTGAGTGCGGTGTCTCGCCGTCCGGACGCATCGTACCCGACTGCCTTTTTTGCGGGTGAGCTGATCAAGCTTGCCTCAACGGTAGGATTGTTGGCGGCGGTTCGACTCGTGTATCACGACGTCCACTGGCTGGCGTTGTTTCTCGGGTTGGTCCTGGCGCTTAAAGCGAATTTATTTGCTTTTTTGGTGAAGAACTGACCATGGCTACAGGGCAAGAAGCTCACGCACCCACCTCCGGCGAGTACATCGTCCACCACCTGACCCACTTCAATTCGACCGGCCATGCGCAGCAGGCGGTGATCGACTGGAGTGTGTGGAATATCGATACGCTCTTCTTCTCGATTTCCCTCGGCATCATTACCCTGTTTTTCCTGATTCGAGCGGCAAACAAGGCGACGTCCGGCGTACCCGGGCGCTTCCAGGCAGCGGTGGAGATCTTGGTAGAAATGGTGGCCGATCAAGCCAAGGGAATCGTGCATAGCGCAGAATCCCGGAAGTTTGTGGCCCCGGTGGCCCTCACGGTGTTCATCTGGATCTTCCTGATGAACTCTATGGACTTCCTGCCAGTGGATCTGCTTCCCAAGATTTGGGCGATGATCTCCGGCAACGAACACGCGTACCTGCGTGTGGTGCCGACGGCTGATCTCAGTGCAACGCTCGGGATGTCCATCGGCGTTCTGCTCCTCTGTCTGTACTACAACGTCAAGATCAAGGGTCTTGGCGGCTGGGTTCACGAACTATTCACCGCGCCCTTTGGTAGCCATCCCCTTCTGTATCCGGTGAACTTCCTCATGCAGATGATTGAGTTCCTGGCCAAGACGGTTTCCCACGGCATGCGACTGTTCGGCAACATGTATGCCGGTGAATTGGTGTTCATGCTGATCGCGCTGTTGGGAGGAACCGCGACGGTGATGGGCTTTGTCGGTCACATCATCGCTGGTTCGATCTGGGCGGTGTTCCACATTCTGATCGTCGCGCTGCAGGCCTTCATCTTCATGATGCTGACCCTGGTGTATATCGGGCAGGCTCACGAAAGCCACTAAGTTTAGTTGGGACGTAGTTAGGTTTTATTTAAATCACTTCAAGGAGTAGTCATGGAACAAGTTCTGGGTTTTGTTGCGCTGGCCGCTGGTCTGATCATTGGTCTCGGGGCCATCGGTGCCTGTATCGGGATCGGCATCATGGGCAGCAAGTACCTCGAAGCCTCCGCCCGTCAGCCCGAACTGATGAATGCCCTGCAGACCAAGATGTTCCTGCTGGCTGGTCTGATTGATGCGGCCTTCCTGATCGGTGTCGGTATTGCCATGATGTTTGCCTTCGCCAACCCCTTCAAGGTCTAAGCCCTCGCGGTTCAACCTGAATAAAGGAAGATCACCGTGAATCTGAACGCAACCCTGGTAGCCCAGCTCGTTGTGTTCTTCATCCTGGCGTGGGTCACAATGAAATTTGTGTGGCCACCCATCGTGAAGGCACTGGACGAGCGAGCGAAAAAGGTCGCCGACGGGCTGGCGGCTGCGGACAAGGCTAAGGCTGACCTCGCTCTCGCCGAGAAGAAGGTCGTCGAAGAGCTGCGCAAGGCCCGCGAATCCGCCACCGACGTCCGCGCCGCCGCTGAGAAGCAGGCGACACACTTCCTCGATGAGGCCCGGGCTGATGCTGCTCGCATCGTTACCGCGGCGCGCGAGCAGGCGGAAGGCGAAGCCTCTGCTGCCCTGCAGCGTGCCAAGGAAGCCCTGCGTGATCAGGTCGCCCACCTTGCGGTCGCCGGCGCCGAGAAGATTCTCCGCAAGGAGATCAATGCCCAGGCCCACGCCGACCTGCTTGCCAACCTGAAACAGGAACTGCAATAAGTCATGGCCGAAAACGTCACCATCGCGCGCCCTTACGCCGACGCAGCGTTCAAGCTCGCAAAGGGGCAGGGAGCGTTGGGGCCTTGGTCGGAAGCGCTTGAAAAGCTTGCCCAGATTGTCGTCGATCCCGCCATGCGGGAGTGCATCAATGACCCAAAGCTGTCCGCCGATCAGCTCTACGGAGTGATCACTGGGGTCGCAGGTGCCGGTCTGACGGCAGATCAGCAAAACTTCGTTCGTGTCCTCGTGGAAAACGAACGGCTTCAGGTGCTTCCAGAGATCCGTGACCTGTTTGTCGATCTAAAGAACGAGCAAGAGGGTGTCAGTGAGGCGAAAATCGCCTCCGCCTTCCCCTTGGACGACGTAACGCTGGCCGCGCTGGTGGCAGATCTGGAAGCCAAGTTTAAGACCAAGCTCCAGGTCGTCGTCACTATCGATCCAGAGTTAATCGGGGGAGTGCGAGTCACCATCGGCGACGAAGTGATCGACGCTTCAGTACGCGGCAAGCTCGCGAACATGGCCGCTGCGCTTAAGAATTAGGAGCTATCCAAATGCAACTCAACCCCTCTGAAATCAGTGATCTGATTAAGAGCCGGATTCAGAACCTGCAGCTTGCCGCCACTTCGCGCAACGAAGGCACCGTGGTGTCGGTGACGGACGGTATCTGTCGAATCCATGGCCTGACCGATGTGATGCAGGGCGAAATGCTCGAATTCCCCGGTAGCACTTTCGGACTGGCGCTCAACCTCGAGCGGGATTCCGTTGGTGCGGTGGTGCTCGGAGACTACGAGCACATTACGGAAGGCGATACGGTCAAGGCGACTGGTCGTATTCTTGAAGTTCCGGTTGGACCTGAATTGATTGGCCGGGTGGTTAATTCCCTCGGACAGCCCATTGATGGCAAGGGCCCGATCAATGCCAAGATGACCGACAAGATCGAAAAGGTCGCGCCGGGCGTTATCGCTCGTAAGTCCGTGGCTCAGCCGGTGCAGACCGGCCTGAAGTCGGTGGATGCGATGGTGCCGATCGGACGGGGTCAGCGGGAATTGATCATTGGTGACCGCCAGACTGGGAAGACCGCAGTCGCCGTCGATGCGATCATCAACCAGAAGGGTCAGAACATGACCTGCGTCTACGTTGCGATCGGCCAAAAGGCCTCGACCATCGCCAACGTGGTGCGCAAACTGGAAGAGCATGGCGCGATGGAATTCACCATCGTCGTTGCCGCCTCGGCCTCCGAGTCTGCTGCAACCCAGTATCTGGCAGCCTACTCCGGCTGTACGATGGGCGAATACTTCCGCGATCGTGGTCAGGACGCCCTGATTGTCTATGATGACCTGACCAAGCAGGCCTGGGCCTACCGTCAAGTGTCCCTGCTGCTGCGTCGCCCCCCGGGTCGTGAAGCCTATCCCGGCGACGTGTTCTATCTGCACTCCCGTCTGCTGGAGCGTGCTGCCCGGGTCAACGCGGAATATGTCGAGAAGTTCACCAATGGTGAAGTAAAGGGTCAGACCGGTTCTCTCACGGCGCTGCCGGTGATTGAAACCCAAGCCGGTGACGTGTCGGCGTTCGTGCCTACGAACGTGATCTCGATTACCGACGGCCAGATCTTCCTAGAAACCGACCTCTTCAACGCCGGTATCCGTCCTGCCATTAACGCCGGTATCTCCGTGTCGCGGGTGGGTGGTGCAGCCCAGACCAAGATCATCAAGAAGCTGGGTGGTGGCGTGCGTCTCGCGCTTGCTCAGTACCGGGAATTGGCGGCCTTCGCGCAATTCGCATCGGACCTCGACGAAGCCACGCGTAAGCAGTTGGAACGCGGTCGGCTGGTGACCGAATTGATGAAGCAGCCCCAGTATTCACCGCTGAACATCGCGGATATGGGGGTAACTTTGTACGCTGCGGAAAAAGGCTACTTCGATGACGTTCCCGTGGCTCGGGCCCTTGCCTGCGAGCAAGCCCTCCACCAATACGTGAAGACCAAGCATGCCAGTCTGATTAACAAGATCCTGACGACCAAGGAACTCGACGCCGATTCCGAGAAGGAACTGGCCGGAGCCATCCAAGACTTCAAGAAGTCCTGGTCCTAAGGGAGGCGGAGACCGAACATGGCAGGCGGAAAGGAAATCCGTACCAAGATCAAGAGTGTGCAGAACACTCGCAAGATCACGAAGGCCATGGAGATGGTGGCCGCATCCAAAATGCGCAAAGCGCAAGAACGGATGCGGGCCGCCCGCCCCTATGCCGAAAAGATCCGCCGGCTCGCAGCGAACCTGTCCCAGGCCAGCATTTCGGACTATAAGCACCCCTTTCTCATTAAACCTGCTCAGGTGAAGCGAGTCGGTCTGATTTTGGTCACCACCGACAAAGGTCTGTGTGGTGGCCTGAACACCAACGTGCTTCGAATCGCCTTGAACGGGATGAAAGAATGGGAAAGCCAGGGCGTGGCCGACATCCGGTGCACCTGCATCGGAAACAAAGGCTATGGATTCGTTCAGCGCATCGGAGGGAAGGTGATCTCCCATGTGACGCAACTGGGCGATACCCCGCATCTCGAAAAGCTGATTGGCCCCGTCAAGGTCATGCTCGACGCGTTTCAGGCCGGCGAGCTGGACGTGGTCTATCTGGCCTACACCCGCTTCATAAACACCATGAAGCAGGAGCCTGTGCTGGAGCAGTTGTTGCCGCTCTCCGGTGACAGGCTGGGTACGCCGGAAACGAGCTGGGACTATCTCTACGAGCCGGATGCCCAAACCGTCATCGACGAACTTCTTGTGCGCTATGTCGAGGCGTTGGTGTACCAGGCGGTCGCCGAAAACATGGCGTCTGAACAGAGTGCACGAATGGTGGCGATGAAGGCAGCGTCCGACAACGCCAAGAACGTGATCAACGAACTTCAGCTGGTCTACAACAAGACCCGCCAGGCGGGGATCACCAAGGAACTGGCGGAAATCGTTAGCGGCGCCGCGGCGGTGTAACGGATTATTGATTTGAGGAAATGACGATGAGTCAAGGAATGATCGTTCAGTGCATCGGTGCCGTGGTGGATATCCAGTTCCCGCGCGACGCGATGCCCAAGGTGTATGACGCTCTGAAACTCGAGGAGTCCGTGGGCTCTTTCGCTGAAGAGGGGCTGACTTTTGAGGTGCAGCAGCAATTGGGTGATGGCGTGGTTCGTACCATCGCTCTAGGCTCTTCCGATGGCCTGCGTCGCGGCATGAAGGTGAGCGGCACGGGTGCTCCGATTTCCGTGCCCGTCGGACCCGCCACACTGGGTCGGATCATGGACGTGCTGGGTCGTCCGATTGATGATGCCGGCGCGATTCCGACCGATGAGCGTCGCGCCATCCACCAGCGTGCGCCGAAGTTCGATGAGCTGTCGCCGTCCGTGGATCTGCTTGAAACCGGTATCAAGGTGATTGACTTGGTCTGCCCGTTCGCCAAGGGCGGTAAAGTTGGCCTGTTCGGCGGCGCCGGCGTGGGCAAGACCGTCAACATGATGGAGCTCATCAATAACATCGCCAAGCAGCACTCCGGTTTGTCGGTGTTCGCGGGCGTGGGTGAGCGGACTCGTGAGGGCAACGACTTCTATCACGAAATGAAGGAGTCCAACGTTCTCGACAAGGTCGCCATGGTGTTCGGTCAGATGAACGAACCCCCGGGCAACCGTCTGCGTGTGGCGCTGACCGGCCTCACAATGGCCGAGCGTTTCCGGGACGAAGGCCGCGACATCCTCTTCTTCGTCGATAACATTTACCGTTATACGCTGGCCGGTACCGAAGTATCGGCGCTGCTGGGTCGTATGCCTTCCGCGGTGGGCTATCAGCCGACACTGGCGGAAGAAATGGGCCGTTTGCAGGAGCGGATCACCTCCACGAAAGTGGGATCCATTACATCCATCCAGGCCGTGTATGTGCCTGCGGATGACTTGACCGACCCATCCCCGGCTACCACCTTCCTCCACCTTGACTCCACGGTTGTGTTGTCGCGGGACATTGCCGCACTGGGGATCTACCCTGCGGTTGATCCGTTGGATTCCACCTCCCGTCAGCTGGATCCGCTGGTGGTGGGTGAAGAGCATTACAACACGGCCCGGGCCGTCCAGCAGACCCTGCAGAAGTACAAGGAATTGCGGGACATCATTGCGATTCTGGGTATGGACGAACTTTCCCCCGACGACAAGTTGGCGGTGGCCCGTGCGCGGAAGATTCAGCGTTTCCTGTCCCAGCCGTTCCATGTGGCCGAAGTGTTTACGGGTTCCCCCGGCAAATACGTTCCCCTCAAGGAGACGATCAAGGGCTTCAAGATGATTGTCAGCGGTGAATGTGATCACCTGCCGGAGCAGGCGTTCTACATGGTGGGCGGTATCGAGGAAGCCATGGAAAAGGCCAAGACGCTGTAATTCGGTGGCTGCGTCCCGGCTCCGTTTGGAGCCGGGATCGAATCGCGAGAGGTGATGACGTATGGTAATGACGGTACATGTAGACATCGTCAGCGCGGAGGAGCAAATCTTCTCCGGCTTGGCGGAGTTCGTGGCCCTACCGGGAGAAGCAGGTGAGTTGGGGATTCTCCCCGGCCATATGCCGCTGATGACCCGGATCAAGCCCGGCGCGGTGCGGGTCAAGCCGCAGAACCAGGCCGAAGAGGAACTGGTCTTCGTGGCCGGAGGAATGCTCGAGGTTCAGCCAGGCTTGGTCACGGTGTTGGCTGACACCGCCATTCGAGGCAAGGATCTTGATGAAGCCAAGGCGCTTGAAGCCAAGCGGTTGGCGGAAGAGGCCCTCCAGAATCACGATTCAACGGTGGATTACGCCCGTGCTCAGGCTGAGTTGTCCGAGGCTCTGGCGCAATTGGCAGCCATTCAAAAGCTGCGCAAGCGGGGTCACTGATCCTTCTTCCGGGTAGTTGGTTTAGATCAAAAGGCGGCTTTTAGGGCCGCCTTTTCATTTCTGAGGAACAGCGCCCTGGGATGATGGGACCAATTTATCCAGGCGTTTTTCGAGACGAGCCATCCGATCCCGAAATTCGAGGAGGTCGATGGACAATTCCCGGAGTTGGGGTTGGGCAACAATGGTGGGACGCTCGAAAACCAGGAAGTCCCGAAGATTTTCGGTTGAACGCCGTACCGCCTGATGCTGCCAGTTGAAGACGTTCCGTGCGCCGCGCGCGATTCTTGGGGCGAGCGTATCACCAACCAACCGTGCCATATCCGCCTCGGCGTCCCAGCGGAGGTTGCGTAGGACGAAGCCAAGAGCTTCACCGAATTCCGCATTGCCGGAAACCTGGACGTGGCGCATCGCCACGTCCAGCCCTGACCAGAGGCCTTCCACCGCGTTGGCGGGGAAGCTCAAGATCAAATCTTCTGATCCCTGGTCATTGTCCTCGGAGGCGAACCTGCCGCCATCTCCGATGAGCAGGCGAATGCGACCAGCGGGGAATTCCAGGGCGGCGACGCGTCCGGTGTGGGGTTGCAGCCGGGCTCTGGCCCACTCGGCCTCATCCAGGAGGTGATTGAGCACGCCTGCGACGGCGGTGGCTAACAAGGTTGAGCCCGACGAATCAGGCAACGGACGAATTACGCGAGGGGGTGAGGACATGGCATGCCCTTGGTGCCGGTATTCAAATTCGATATCCCCGGTGGAGTGCGACGACACCGCCGGTCAGGTTGAAATAATCGACCCGTGCCAGACCCGCTTCCTCCATCATCGTCTTCAGTTCCGGCTGCGCAGGGTGCATGCGGATCGATTCAGCGAGGTAGCGATAGCTGTCTGCATCCTTGGCAACCTTGTCTCCCAGCCAGGGCAGGATCTTGAAAGAATAAAAGTCGTAGGCAGGAGCCAAGGGTGCCCACACCCGTGAAAATTCCAGTACCAGCAGGCGTCCGCCCGGCTTGAGGACCCGCGCCATCTCCTTCAGCGCAGCATCCTTGTGGGTCATGTTCCGTAGTCCGAAGGCGACGGTCACACAGTCAAAATAGCCATCCGGGAAGGGAAGCTTTTCTGCGTCGCATCGCGCAACGGGCAGGGTGTAGCCGTGATCGACCAGTCTGTCGCGGCCGCGCGACAACATGGCCTGATTGATGTCGGTAAGCCAAACAGCCCCTTTTGGCCCAACCTTTTTGGCGAACGCCAGGGACAAATCGCCGGTACCACCGGCAACATCCAGCACGCGGTCCCCAGTGCGAACGCCCGCAACCTGAATCGTGAAGTGTTTCCAGAGGCGATGTAGGCCCATCGACATCAGGTCGTTCATCACGTCATAACTTTCGGCCACCGAGGAAAAGACGCCTGCCACCCGGCGTGCCTTGTCCGCCTCGGCGACCGTTTCAAAGCCAAAATGGGTTGATTTGTCGTTCATCGCAATCAGTGCCGGTGGGTGGAGCAGCCTTGGTGTGGGGCGGGAGGTTCAACCTGTGCCGGGTCACGGCTACCACCTTCCACGGCGAGGCGGCGCAGGTACTCTTGCCAGAGTTCCTCGTGGCGGGAACCGAGAAGGTGAAGGTAGTCCCATGAATAGAGACCGCTGTCATGGCCATCCGAAAACACCAGTTTGATGGCGTAGACCCCCACGGGTTCGACCCTGACGATGTCTACCTTCATTTTGCCCTGCTGCAGGATCTCCTGGCCAACGCCGTGGCCACGCACCTCCGCGGAGGGTGAATAGACACGCAGGAATTCGAAGGGGAGATCGAAATGCGCCCCGTCATCAAAAACCAATTCCAAGGTCTTGGATTTGCGGTGCAGGGTGATGTCCGTCGGAACCGGAGTGTTGGGGTCGAGTCCTGCCATGGGTTGCGGTGCCTTGTGTGCAAGGCAGCATGATAACTCCAATTCAAACCCTTATCCGCTGGGGCTGCCGCCCCCTATTGGCGTTGGCTGTCATGAAAACGTAACCCGCCTGCAATAGACTCGCGATCAAACTATGGAGCCCGCTTATGGCTGCGAACATTTTGCTTGTCGAGGACGAGCCCGCCATCCAGGAACTGATCAGTGCCAATCTGACCCGCGCCGGTCACCACGTGGTGCCCGCCGGAGATGGCGAAACCGCGCTGAGGTTACTGCGGGACGCCCTGCCGGACCTTGTGCTCCTTGACTGGATGTTGCCGGGCATCTCGGGGATCGAACTGGCTCGACGTCTCCGCCATGATGACCGAACCCGGGCCATCCCGATCATCATGCTCACGGCTCGCGGTGAGGAGCAGGACAAGGTGCAGGGGCTCGAAACCGGTGCTGACGATTACATCACCAAGCCTTTTAGTCCGAGGGAACTCGTGGCGAGGATCAAGGCCGTCCTGCGTCGCCGCGCCCCCCAGGCGACGGAGGACCCTGTGGACATCGCGGGATTGCACCTGGATCCGCTGACCCATCGGGTCACGGCAATGGGGCGGGCCATCAATCTCGGCCCCACGGAATTCCGTCTCCTCCACTTCCTCATGACCCATCCGGAGCGGGTCCATTCTCGGCCCCAACTTCTGGATCAAGTTTGGGGCGACCACGTGTTTGTGGAGGAACGGACCGTGGATGTCCACATTCGGCGCCTCAGATCGGCCCTGGAAGCCACGGGTCATCACCATCTGATTCAGACCGTGCGGGGCAGCGGCTACCGGATTTCGGCCCAGGTGTCAGGCTGACGGGGTATCCTCCCCGGGGAATTCATGCGCAGGAGGGGTGTTTATTCGTTCGACCGGCTACATCTGGATCTGGGGTGCCACCGCCCTGATTCTCCTGGGCATCATCGCCCTGGGGGTCGGACTTGCCGCTGGGCCGGTTTGGGCCCTCAGTGTCTTCGCGGCGGCTTTGCTCGGTCTGGCCGTCTACCACCTGGCGAACATGTGGGCTTTAGTCGATTGGACCCGCAAGCCCCTCGGCACGCCGCTGCCCCTTGCGGGTGGGTTGTGGGATTTGGTCTTTTCGGACCTCAGTCGGCGCTCGCGCATTTCCGAGGCTCAGCGCCGGCACCTCTCTTCGGCCCTTGATCAATTCCGCAGCGCTAGCCAGGCCATGCCCGACGGTGTGGTGTACCTCTCAGCCGGCGATGCGATCGAGTGGGCCAATCATCAGGCGGAGCGGCAATTTGGTCTCGACGCATCCCGGGATCTTGGCGCTCCCATCACCAATCTGGTTCGTGAGCCCGCATTTGTGGCGTTCCTGAAGTCTGACCACCATGCCCAGCCTCTCCTGTTCCAATCAACACGCCATAGCCGCGCCACCCTGCAGATCCAGGTCATCCCCTACGGCGACAATCAGAAGCTGCTCCTCTCCCGAGACATCACCCAACTCGAGCGCCTGGAAAAGATGCGCAGTGATTTTGTCGCCAATGTGTCCCATGAGCTTCGGACACCGCTGACGGTGGTGCGCGGCTTCCTGGAAACTGTCGAGGACGGGATCGAAGATTACGAGCCGGATCAAATTCGTCATTTCCTGGCCATGGCTTCGGATCAGACGCAGCGCATGCAACGGCTGATCGATGACTTATTGAGCCTTTCAGCCCTTGAGACCGGTGCGCCGGAGCCTGATGAGGAGGACATCGTGATCAGCGAGCTTCTCGCGGAGGTGCGTCAGGATGCGGAGCTGATCTCGCGGGGGCGCCACCGGATCGAGCTCGACATTCAGCAGGACGGTCTCCTGCGGGGGAGCCATAAGGAATTGCGCAGCGCCTTTGCCAATCTGGCCACCAATGCGGTGCGCTACACGCCCGAAGGCGGTCAGATCCGGCTGACCTGGCGCCCCGTGGCGGAGGGCATGGCCTTCATCGTTCAGGACAACGGAATTGGTATCGCCCAGGAGCATATCCTGCGCCTCACCGAGCGCTTCTACCGCGTGGATCGGGGACGCTCACGGGAAAGCGGCGGCACCGGGTTGGGGCTCGCCATCGTGAAGCACGTGCTTTCCCGACATCATGGGGCGCTGCGCGTCGACAGCATGCCGGGCCGAGGAAGCACTTTTACCGCACTGCTGCCCACCAAGCGCTTCATGGCGATGACGCCATCGTAAAGTGGGTGCCTAGGGCAGGTCGTTGGTGAACGTCACCTGCTCGAAGTTGGCACCGCGGACCAGGCAGTTCACCATCCGGACTCGTCGGGAGGGCTCGCCCCGGATTTCCACGGGGCGATCGGCCTGGTACCAGCCCAGGGGAACCACGAGGGTCGCTTCCGCCTGGAGTGCGGGGACGGCCGGGAGCATGAAGCCCAGTTCGAAGAGATTGTGGGACTGGCTGCTCAGGCCCGGCGAGCGGATGGCGATTGCGCGGGGCAGCCCGGGCAGAATGTAGATGCCGGCTTCCAGGAAGTTGTCTTGCCGGAACATCAGCCAGCTGATGATGGCGAGGAGATGTTGCTTGCCATCGGAGGGTTTGATCGCAATCAGCTGCCGGTGTTCGGTCCGTTCATCCTCGGGCTTGCGCTGGAGGCGGAATCCGCTGACCGATTGATCCACCACCTGCCAGCCGCGGGGGGAGAGATTGTGTTCCCTCACGTAGCTTGCCCGGCGTCGTTCGTCCCAGTCGGCATCGTCGGCCCGGGTTCCGAAGGTCATGGTGTGGAGATCGGTGGCGAGGCCCGTGGCCGTGCGGGGCTTTTTGGGGAGCACGAAGGGCTGCCCTTCGATGTAGAAGGCAATCCCCTCCCATTGGGACACGACCTCAGCGATCCCGCGACTCGCCCGACGCGGATATTTTCGGCCGGCGGCCGCCAAGCCCCAGGGGCGATACAGCGATATCAGGATCCGGCTGGCGGTATCGGCTGCGCAGTCCTCTCCCAGCCCGAGCGATGCGGGGGCCATCCCCTGCTTGAGCTGAGTGAGGGCGGCTTGAATCTGGCTCGCCAGGCGCTGGCCGTCGAAACGTCGCAGGGTCAGACTTGGCGCCAGCAGTCCGATCGGGCGCAAGCCCTGATCCACCGCCAGGTCGAGCCCGTACTTCCCAGGTGCCTCCCCTTCGCTGGGGGCGGCTAGACCGCAGTAGGGGGCAAACCGCTGTGCCCACTGGCAGACCAGCTGAAATTCCCGTTGGTTGCGGCCATAGGGATTGGCGAGATCAACGAGAAGCACCGCACAGTAGGCTTCTGCGCCGCTTTGGGCTTTCCAGACATCGTTGAGCGGGTCGCTGATCCGGGTCTGGGCGAGTCCCATCTTCTCTGCGACCGCATAGCTGTCGTGAAACTGGGACCATTGATCGATGGGCACGGCCCGATGGGCGCGGAAATACTCCAAAAGACAGTTGCCTGCATTCTGGATGCGGCGTTGGGCGAGGAGGGCGTACTGGTCCTCCAAGGTGCGGGACTCCATGTCCCCCCTCAGGATGAGGGCGTAGGAGCGGGCCAGGTCGATCCATAACTTGATGACGGCCTGGAGCGTGGCCTCTTCGCGACTATTGGGCGGAAGGGGGTGGGCCGCGTAGCGCTGACCCAGTTCGAACTGGAGGAAGACAATGGCTTCCCGGGCCGCCTCGAGAACCTCGAGATGCTGATTGGGCGCTGGAGGCTGGGCAAGCAGAGTGGCCACCATCTCCGATACTCTGGGATGGCTTGCATCCAGGTTCGTCAGCGGCAGATCCTTGATGAAGGCGAGGCAATCCGCCGGGTTGCGATAGTCCAGGGAAGGCATGGAAGTCCAGTCTCCAGAAAACAGGCCGAGTTCAGCCTGCAGTCATTTCGGCCAAAAGATCGCGAAAGATTAGGGTTAAATCGCGATCCGCAGGCACGGCGAGCGGTCGTCCATCCCGCTGCGGGGTTCCCCAGATCGGTTCGGGAAAATGGCGGTCCTGGGGATCCCGGGCGATGATGTGCCAGTGGAGGTGCGGGACGACGTTGCCGAAACTGGCCAGATTGATCTTGTGGGGTTGCAGCAGGGTCCGCAGCGTGGCCTCTGCGGCGAGAACGACATGGAGCAGGTGCCGCTGCGCGGCAGGTTCGATATCACTCATTTCCCGCTTGTGCGCTTTCCAGATCACCCGCAGATACGCGGGATAATCGGCGTCGCCCACCCGAATCAGGCGGCATACCTCATCCTGCCAAAGGAGGGTTTCGTCGGCGGGGTGGCAGAGCGGACATTCCGTCATGATTCCAAGCTCAAGCGCGGCGTTTTCAAGCGCCTAGCATAACGGCTCTGACGGAGATTTTGGATGTTTTTGCGGGGGCGGGCGGTCAGTGGCTGAGGCCGCGGACGACGTCCTTGAGATTCAAGCGCCCGCCCGGGGTGGAGAGCACGGTGTCGCCGGGCTTTTGCCCCGCAGGGCAGGGGCCCAGCCAACGGGCGGCGATGACCATGCTCGATGACGAGAGCCCGTGGAGCGGCGGCGCGTAGGTGGTGTCGATGCGGCCGCTGTACTGGTTCTGGAAGTCGCCGGAAACGGTGCCGTGGATGGTGGCGGTCGAGCCTTGCACGGTGCAGGTCATATCCGTCACGTAGGCCGATCCGGCGCGGCTGATCCGAGGCGGAGTGCATTTCTTGCGCTCCCGGGCGCCCGGGTCGAGCACGTCCCCATCCCCGTCCGGGCCGACGCAGCGCTGGGCCATCATCTTTTGGCCCGGGATCATGGAGACCTCGGTGGCAATCTCCCACAGCCCCGCCTTCCGCGGAGGTATCGACTCGCCAGCGCCGGCCGGCAGGGCGGCAGGGAGCAGGCTGATCAGGAGGGTTGCGGTGAGCGGCTTCATGGGTGCGTCCTGCGATATGGGGGCCCCATCCTAGCAGCGCCGGGGTGAAGAGTCGGTAACAGGGTTTCAGGCGCCCAGCTTGCGACGCAAAAGCTCGTTCACCTGGGTGGGGTTGGCCTTGCCCTTACTGGCCTTCATGACCTGCCCCACGAGGGCATTGAAGGCCTTTTCCTTGCCGGTGCGGAATTCGTCCACCGACTTCTGGTTGGCGGCCAGGACCTCGTCGACGATCGCCTCGATCGCTCCGGAATCATTGACCTGCTTGAGCCCTCTCTGATCGATTAGTCGATCAATGTCGCCCTCCGTACCTCCATGAGCAGTAAATCCGATTGCCTCAGCATTCCTCCAAAACTCATCGAGCAAGTCCTTCGCGGTTCGAGCGGTGATCTCATTCTGGCGAACCTTGCGAATCAAATAACCAACTAGTTCGCCACTCACGCCTTCGGGTATTTCTACGGTCGGGTGTTTCTCAGCACTTTCGTTCCACCGGCGAAGATATTCGTTGGTAATCCAATTCGCAGCAATTTTGGCCGTAGCTCGTACGGTCTCACCTTCTTGCACCGCTTCGCGCGCTGCAGCTACAAACACGTGAGGGATGCGCGGAAACGGTGTCAACGCAATTGCATCGGCTCTTGAAAGTCCATACTCGGATTCGAATTTTGCATGCCACTCTCTGGGCAGAGGGCCTACTTGGTGAAAGAGGTCTTCTTTTACCACTTCGATCCAGTCTGGGTTGATCACCAACGGTAGCAGGTCCGGATCGGGGAAATAGCGGTAGTCGTGGGCGTCCTCCTTGGAGCGCATCATCCGCGTCTCGCCGCTGTCCGGGTCGAACAGCACCGTGGCCTGCTGGATCGTCCGACCTTCCTCGATCTCGTTGATCTGCCACTGGACTTCGTAATCGATGGCCTGCTGGAGGAAGCGGAAGCTGTTGAGGTTCTTGATCTCGCGCCGAGTACCAAAAGCCTCCTCGCCCTTGGGCCGTACGGACACGTTGGCGTCGCAGCGGAAGGAGCCTTCCTGCATGTTGCCGTCGCAAATGTCGATCCAGCGTACGAGGCCGTGGAGGGCCTTGGCATAGGCCACTGCCTCGGCAGCGGAGCGCATGTCCGGTTCGGAAACGATTTCCAGCAGCGGGGTGCCGGCGCGATTGAGATCGATGCCGCTCATGCCGTGGAAATCCTCGTGGAGGGACTTGCCGGCATCCTCTTCGAGGTGCGCCCGGGTCAGCCGGACCCGCTTTTCGTAAGCCTTCTCCCCCTCGCCGACCCGCAGGGTCAGGGTGCCGCCCTCCACCACCGGGCGCTCGAACTGGCTGATCTGATAGCCCTTGGGCAGATCGGGATAGAAGTAATTCTTGCGCGCGAAGATGCTCTTTTCTGCGACCCGGCCCCCGATGGCGAGGCCGAAGCGGATCGCCCGCTCCACCGCGCCCCGGTTCAGTACTGGCAGGACGCCGGGGAGGGCGAGGTCCACCGCGCTGGCCTGACGGTTGGGCTCGGCGCCGAAGGCCGTGCTCGCGGCCGAGAAGATCTTCGAGGCGGTATTGAGCTGGGCATGGACCTCAAGTCCGATCACCACTTCCCATTGGGTTTGACTCATGGTGCTTCCGTCAGGCTGGGTTGGGTCAATCGCAGCGGCCCGAGGGCCGGTCGACCAGGATGGGCCAGAGATAGTCGGCAGCGTTGCCAGTGCATTGGCGTCCGCATTGGGCGAAGGCCACCGTCACCTGGTTGCCCTGCTCCCACATGCGGACCGTACACCCGTTGCGGGCGTGCAGCGCCACATGGGCGTGGGCCGGGCGTTGTTCGAACTCGGCGAGGTCGAAGCGGCACTGCCCCCGGCGCGGAATGTTCACCGTCGCCGAAAAGCTGCGGACCTGGTCGTAATCCACGTCGAGAATGGCGCTGCCGGAATACCCGGTTTCGTCCTTGAAGCGGCAATCGGTCTTGACCTGCAGTGGGCGGACCGGCATCGGCTTCAGGCGGCCGCGGGCGGAGGGACTGTCGTCGCGGTTCGCTGGCAGTGTGGCGCCCGGAGGTTCGCCGTAGGGCGGAGCGACGGCACAGCCGGAAAGCCACGCGACAACGATGGGGGCCACCCAACGGAAACGGAGATTCACCAGTTTCACCTGACATTAGGTGGCGGGTGGGCGCCGCTGGTGCCAGTCGGTGGCCAACTGGAACTGGTGGGCTGCGTTGAGCAGGCGCGCCTCGGCGAAATAGTTGCCGATTAGTTGCAGGCCGACCGGCAGACCCTCCGCGCCAACTCCGGCCGGCAGGGAGAGACCAGGAAGGCCCGCGAGGTTGACGGCGATGGTGTAGATGTCCGAGAGGTACATCTGGACCGGGTCGTCGCTCTTCTCGCCAATCCGCCAGGCCGTCGTCGGGCTCACCGGGCCGGCGATGACATCGCATTCGTTTAGGGCGGCGGCGAAATCCTGGGCGATCAGGCGGCGCAGTTTCTGCGCCTGGATGTAATAGGCGTCGTAATAGCCGTGGGACAGCACGTAGGTGCCGATCAGTATGCGGCGCTTGACCTCGGCGCCGAAGCCTTCCGCCCGGCTGCGGCTGTACATGTCCTGGAGGTCGCTATATTCGGCGGCCCGGTGACCGTAGCGGACGCCGTCGAAGCGGGAAAGGTTGGAGCTCGCTTCCGCCGGGGCGATGACGTAGTAGGCCGGGATGGCCAGGCGCGCGTTGGGTAGGGAGACCTCGACCAGGGTCGCGCCGAGCCGGCGATACTCCGCCAGGGCGCCGTCGAGGGCCGCCCGGACGTCCGCGGCCAGTCCGTCGGCAAAAAATTCCTTTGGCAGACCAATGCGCAGGCCAGCCAGGGGCTGGTCCAGACCCCGGGTATAGTCTTCGGGCGGGCGATCCAGGCTGGTGGAGTCGCGGGAATCGAAGCCTGCCATGGCCGACAGCAGCAGGGCGCAATCCTGGGCCGAGCGGGCGAAGGCGCCGCCCTGGTCGAGGGACGAGGCATAGGCCACCATGCCGTATCGGCTCACCACGCCATAGGTGGGTTTGATGCCGGTGACGCCGCACAGGCTGGCGGGCTGGCGGATCGAGCCGCCGGTGTCGGTG
The DNA here is from genome assembly GCA_016791005.1 of Zoogloeaceae bacterium. Lineage (GTDB taxonomy): Bacteria > Pseudomonadota > Gammaproteobacteria > Burkholderiales > Rhodocyclaceae > JAEUNX01. Next base: position 32,465 of record JAEUNY010000073.1, on the reverse strand, counting down.
CCGGTGGCGATGGGCACCATGCCCGCCGCCACGGCGACCGCGGAGCCGCCGGAGGAGCCGCCGGGAATTCGCTCCCGATCCCAGGGATTTTTGACTGGGCCGAAGTAGGAGTTTTCATTCGACGAGCCCATGGCGAACTCGTCCATGTTGGTCTTGCCCACGCACACCGCGCCGGCCGCCCTCAGGCGACTCACGACGTGGGCATCGTAGGGGGAGACGAAATTCGCCAGCATGCGGGAGCCGCAGGTGGTGGCGAGGCCTTCGGTGCAAAAGACGTCCTTGTGGGCGAGGGGAATGCCGACCAGCGGGCCGCCCGTGCCTTGGGCGCGACGGTCGTCGGCCGCCCGGGCGGCTTCAAGTGCTCCGGCTTCATCCACGGTGATGAAGGCGTTGAGGTCTTGGTGAGCAGCGATGCGGGCGAGGGCTTCCTGGGTCAGCTCCACGCTGGAGACCCGGCGGCCAGCCAGGGCGGCAGCCAGTTCGGTGAGACTCGAATCGATCATGGGAACGGGCGGAGTGAGGCGGCTTATTCGATGACCCGGGGCACGAGGTAGAGGCCGCCGGCAGTCTGGGGGGCAATGTTTTGGAAGGCGTCGCGCCGGTCGGACTCGGTCACCTCGTCGGGGCGCAGCCGCTGGGCGATGTCCTGGGGGTGGCTCATGGGCTCCACCCCGGTGGTGTCGACGGCCTGCATGGCTTCGATCAGCGCGAAGATGCCATCCAGCTTGTCGCGGGTGGCCTTTTCCTCATCGGCATTCATGGCAATGCGGGCCAGTCGGGCGATGTGGTGGACCGCTTCCGGGGTCAGGGACATGGCGTGCAAACTTTCCGGATATACTTAATTTGTAGGTTATCATAATCGTTTTTCGCGCCCCACCCGCCCCTCGCTTTTCCGGTCCGCCCCCATGTTCGGTTTTTTGCGCTCCTATTTTTCCAACGATCTCGCCATTGACCTTGGCACGGCCAATACCCTGATCTACGTTCGGGGCAAGGGCATCGTCCTCGACGAGCCTTCCGTGGTGGCTATTCGCACCGAAGGCGGGCCCAACGCCAAGAAGACCATCCAGGCGGTGGGTATGGCGGCCAAGCAGATGCTGGGCAAGACGCCGGGGAACATCACCGCAATCCGCCCGATGAAGGACGGCGTGATCGCGGATTTCGTGGTCACCGAACAGATGATCAAGCAGTTCATCAAGAAGGTGCACGATTCGCGTCTGTTTTCGCCCAGCCCGCGCATCATCATCTGCGTGCCCTGTGGGTCCACCCAGGTGGAGCGCCGCGCGATCCGTGACGCCGCCCTGGCGGCCGGTGCGAGCCAGGTCTATCTCATTGAGGAGCCCATGGCCGCAGCCATCGGCGCCGGCCTGCCGGTATCCGACGCCACCGGGTCGATGGTCGTCGATATTGGCGGCGGGACCACCGAAGTGGGCGTGATCTCCCTGGGCGGGATGGTCTATGCCGGCTCGGTGCGGGTGGGTGGTGACAAGTTCGACGAGGCGATTGTCAACTACATCCGGCGCAACTACGGCATGTTGATCGGCGAGACCACGGCGGAAAACATCAAGAAGGAAATCGGTTCGGCCTTCCCGGGTTCGGCGGTGAAGGAAATCGAAGTCAAGGGTCGCAACCTCGCCGAGGGGATTCCCCGCAGCTTCACCATTTCCAGCAACGAGATCCTCGAAGCCCTCACCGAGCCGCTCAACCAGATTGTCTCCTCCGTGAAGATCGCCCTTGAGCAGACGCCCCCCGAGCTGGGCGCCGACATTGCCGAGCGGGGCATGGTCCTCACCGGAGGCGGGGCGCATCTGCGGGATCTGGACCGCCTCCTGATGGAAGAAACCGGCCTGCCTGTGATCGTTGCCGAGGAGCCGCTCACCTGTGTGGCGCGGGGCTCTGGCATGGCGCTGGAGAAGATGGACCAGCTCGGTTCGATCTTCACCTCCGAGTAAATTCGGCGGAGGCTCAGGCCTCTCCGCTCGCTTACGATGTCCGTCGGCGGTCACCAGGCTCCCCCCATCTTCCGCCGCGGTCCGGCACCGCTGGTGCGCTTGTTCGTGTATGTCGCCGTGGCTCTGGCGATGTTGGTAATGGATCTGCGCTTCCGTTACCTTGAGGTGTTCCGCCAGGCCATGACGGTGGTCACCTACCCGCTTCAAATGGCGGCGAGTACCCCGGCGGACATGGTGCGCAACGCCTCCACCTATTTCGCCACCCTGCTGCAAGTTCAGCTCGAGAATCGCGACCTGCGGCGCAAGCAGCTCGAGGCTGCCGAGCATTTGCTGCGCAGCGCCCACCTGGAGGAGGAGAACGCCCAACTGCGCGGCCTCCTCGACATGGGGCAGCGGCTCAAGGTCAAGTCCGTCGCGGCGGAGATTCTTTACAACGCGCGGGACCCTTTTTCCCGCAAGGTGATCCTCGACAAGGGGAGCCAGCAGGGTATCGAGGCGGGGCAGGCTGTGTTGGATGCCCGCGGGGTGGTGGGGCAGGTGACCCGGGTGTTTCCGATTCAGGCCGAAGTGACCCTGCTCACCGACAAGAATCAGGCTATTCCAGTGATGCTGCCGCGCAACGGCCTGCGGGGCGTGGCCTTCGGGGCTGGTCAGGGCGTCCTGGAACTGCGCTTCGTGGAAGCAAACGCGGATATCAAGATCGGCGACGCCCTGGTGACCTCGGGGCTCGACGGCGTGTTCGTGCCGGGGTTGCCAGTGGCGACGGTCACCCGGGTCGACCGGGAGGTGCAGGCGTTTGCCCGCATCCTGTGTGAGCCGGCAGCCGGGGTGGAGCGGGCGGGTCAGGTCCTGGTGATCGGCCGCGAGGCGCCGCCGCCAGCCCTGCCGCCGGAGCCTCCTTCCGAGCCCGCCAAATCCCCCCGCCGCAAGGCTGCGGCGAGCGAGTAGCCCCATGCAACCCACTCACCGCTCCAGTCGCATCCTGCTCCCGGTCAAGCGCTGGTTCGTCTACTTCAGCTTGCTCATCGCGCTGGGTTTGGACTACATCCCCACCGGGCGTCTGATCGGCATTCCCGATCCGGTGGCCCTGGTCCTGGCCTTCTGGTGTATTCGCGAGCCCCTCCATGTCGGGATGGGGGTGGCCTTTCTGCTGGGTTTGCTGGTGGACGTGGGGCATGGCGCCGCCCTGGGTCAGCACGCACTGGGCTACGTGGTCCTGGCTTACCTGTCCGAAGCGGTGTCGCGCCGGGTGCTGTGGTTTCAGCCCTTCGAGCAGGCGCTTCACATCCTGCCCATCTTCCTCATCACGCAGATCCTGATGACCGGGATCCGCTTGCTGGCGGGGGCGGAGTTCCCCGGGTGGTGGATCTTCCTCGGTCCCTTCGTCTCGGCGGCCCTTTGGGTGCCCCTTCATTTCGTCCTCCTGTTCCCGCAGTTCCAGCCCGTGGAACGGGACGACAATCGTCCGATCTGAGACCCGAAGTGATGGGTGGGCGGCTGACGGGGATGGGGGGCAGGCAGCAATGAGCGAGTTTCGCACGCCCGAACAGGAGACCTACCAATTCCGTGCCCGCCTTCTGGTGGCGGGGATGTTCATCCTGGTGTGCTTCGGCCTGCTGGTCGCCCGCTTCGTCTATCTGCAGGTGATGCGCTACGACTATTACCACACCCGGGCGGAGGAGAACCGAATCGCCCTGGCGCCGGTGGTGCCCAATCGCGGCACGGTCATTGACCGCAATGGGGTGGTGCTGGCTCGCAACTACGCGGCCTACACCCTGGAAATCACGCCTTCCAAGGTGGCGGATTTGGAAGCGACGATTACGGCGCTGGGGGAGATCATCGACATCCAGCCCAAGGATCGCCGCCGCATGAAGAAGCTCCTCGACGAGAGCAAGAACTTCGAGAGCGTGCCGATCCGCAATCGGCTCACCGACGAGGAAGTGGCCCGCTTCGTGGCGCAGCGCTACCGCTTTCCGGGTGTGGAAGTGCAGGCCCGTCTGTTCCGGGATTACCCCCTCGGGTCCACCGGGTCCCATATCCTGGGCTATCTCGGCCGCATCAACGAGCGGGATCAGCAGAAGATCGAGGAGCGGGGCGATGAGGCGAATTACCGTGGCAGCAACTTTATCGGCAAGAGCGGTGTCGAGCAGTCCTACGAAAACGAGCTCCACGGCATCACCGGTTTTGAGCAGGTTGAGGTCGATGCCGGCGGACGGGCCGTGCGCCTGCTCAATCGTACGGCGGCGACGCCGGGCAACAACCTGACCCTTACCATCGATTCGGAGTTGCAGCGGGTGGTCGAGGAAGCCTTTGGCGACCGGCGCGGGGCGCTGGTGGCCATCGAGCCCGCCACCGGCGGCATTCTGGCCATGGTGTCGATGCCCACCTACGACCCCAATTTGTTCGTGGATGGCATCGCCTCCGCAGACTGGAAGGCGCTCAATGAATCCCCCGACCACCCCCTTATCAACCGCGCCATCTACAGTGCCTATCCGCCGGGGTCCACCTTCAAGCCCTTCATGGCCCTGGCGGCTCTGGAAACCGGCAAGCGAACGGCGTGGCAAGCGATCGCCGATCCGGGGGTCTTCAATTTCGGCGGACACCAGTTCCGCGACGACAAGAGGGGCGGCCATGGGATGGTGGACATGTACAAGTCCATCGTGCAGTCCTGCGACACGTATTACTACATGCTGGCCAACGATATGGGAATCGAGGCGATCGCGCGGTTCATGGGCCAGCTCGGATTTGGCCGCCGCACGGGGGTCGACATCGAGGGCGAGGCCGAGGGGATCCTCCCCTCGCCGGAGTGGAAGAAACGTCGCTTCCGGCGACCCGAGCAGCAGAAGTGGTATGCGGGGGAGACCATCTCCATCGGCATCGGCCAGGGCTACAACGCCTACACCCCGATCCAGCTGGCCCAGGCCACCGCGGCCGTCGCCAACGACGGGGTCATGTTTCGGCCCCATTTGGTCAAGTACGTGACGAGTAGCGTCACCGGGGCCCAGCGGGAGATCGAACCCCGGCCCATCCGCGAACTCGCCTTCAAGCCGGCCCACCTGCAGACCATCAAGCAGGCCATGTTGGGGGTGAATCGGGAGGGCACTGGAGCCAAGGCCTTCCGCGGTGCGCCCTACGAGGCGGCTGGCAAGACCGGCACGGCCCAGGTGTTCAGTCTCAAGGGCGCCGAATACCGCGCCTCCGCGATCCATGAGCGGCTGCGGGACCATGCCCTGTTCATCGCCTTCGCCCCGGTGGAAAAGCCCGTCATCGCCCTGGCGGTGCTTGTCGAGAACGGCGGCTTTGGCGCCACCTCGGCGGCGCCCATCGCACGCCTGGTGCTGGACTACTACCTTGCGGGCAAGCATCCTGCCGGTCCGGCGGCGGACGACCCCGACGCCGGGGAGGCCGAGTGATGGAAGAGCGGCGGTTCGATCCCCGCCTCATGGTCAAGCGCCTGCTGGCGCCCATCGACCCGCCGCTGTTCTTCATTCAGATGGGGCTGCTGGGCTTCGCCCTGGTAATGATGATGAGTGCCTCGCCGGAGCGGGTCGACTCCCAACTCGTCAATAGCGGGGTGGCCATTCTGGTCACCTGGGTGGCGGCGCGCATGCCGACCCAGCGCCTGCTGTCCCTTGCGGTGCCTCTCTATCTCCTCGGCGTTGCCTTGCTCGTCGGCGTGGCGCTGTTTGGCGAGGTCTCCAAAGGGGCCCGGCGCTGGCTCCATGTCGGGGTGACGCGCATCCAGCCCTCGGAACTCCTCAAGATCGCCATGCCGCTCATGCTGGCCTGGTACTTCCAGCAACGGGAGGGGCTGATCCGCCTGAGGGAGTTCCTGGTCGCCGGGGTGCTCCTCGCCGTGCCCCTGGGCCTGATCGCCGCCCAGCCAGACCTCGGCACGGCGGTTCTGGTGGCGGCAGCGGGTTTCTACGTGATCTTCTTCGCCGGGTTGTCTTGGAAGCTCATCCTCCCATTTGCCCTGGTCGGTGTGGCAGGCCTGGGGGCCATCGTCGCTTTCGGCGACCAGTGGTGCCAGCCCGGCGTCGATTGGTATGGCCTGCGGGAGTACCAGAAGCATCGGGTGTGTACCCTGCTCGATCCCACCTCGGACCCGCTGGGGAAGGGGTTCCACATCATCCAATCGACCATTGCGATCGGGTCCGGGGGGATTTTCGGTAAAGGCTGGTTGAGCGGCACCCAGACCCACCTGGCCTTCATTCCCGAGCGCCACACCGATTTCATCTTCGCTGTCCTGGGCGAAGAATTCGGGCTGATCGGCGCCATCGTACTGCTTTGTCTCTACCTCGCCCTCATCGTGCGGGGCTTTGCCATCGCGGCAAGGGCGCCCACCCTGGCCACCCGTTTGCTGGCCGGCGCCGTGACGATGATTTTTTTCACCTACGCTTTTGTGAATATGGGCATGGTCTCCGGGATCCTTCCCGTGGTGGGGGTGCCCCTCCCTTTCATGAGCTATGGGGGCACGGCCTTAGTGACGTTAAGCCTCGGTATCGGTATCCTCATGAGTATCCAACGTCATCGAGCGCCCTGAGGGGTGGTTGCCCATGAAGCGCCACAGCTTTGATTCACAAGATTTAGTTCGCCGAAGACGGCCGGCCCGTCACGTCGGGGCAGCCCTTTCGACCCTGGCCGCTGCCATGCTTGCGGCATGTAGTAGCGTGCCGATGCAGTCTTCGGCCCCGCCCCCCGCGACCCAAGCGACGGGTGTCGGAAGCCCCTCGACCCCGGTCGCGGGGGCAATCCCCCCCAAAAAACCGTACGTGAGCAAGCGGGGCGGAGCCTTCTACAAGGACGACGGCCCCGGCGACACGCCCCCCGATAATCTGGCCGAAGTGCCCGATGCGGTGCCCCAGGCCGAACCCCTGCATCGCTTTGCGAATCGTCCCTATTCGGTCTTTGGCCAGGCGTACGTGCCGGCCACGGCCTTAGCCCCCTATCGCGAGCAAGGCATGGCGAGTTGGTACGGACGCAAGTTCCACGGCCTCAACACCTCCAGCGGCGAAGCCTACGACATGTACGGAATGACCGCGGCCCATCCCACCTTGCCGATCCCCAGCTATGCGCGGGTCACCAACCTCGCCAATGGCCGCTCGGTGGTGGTGCGGATCAACGATCGCGGGCCGTTCCATAAGGGGCGCATCATCGACCTCTCCTACACCGCCGCCTACAAGCTGGGCTACGTGGATCTGGGCAGCACCGAGGTGGAGGTCATGTCGATCCTCGGCGACGAGGTCCCTCTCATCGTGGCCAAGCGCCCCGTACCGCCGGTGCGCACGCGTCCGAAGGCGATGGTGGCCAGGGCGTCGGTGCCCTTCCCGCCTCCTGCGGCTGTCGTGGCCTCGCCTCTGGTCCCTCCGGTGGAACCAGTGGCGTCGGCCGGACCGGTGGCGGCGACGGCGCCCGTCATGCCCTCCGAGGGGCCGATGACGGTGGCCCTCGCCAACCCGCCTGCGGCGACGCCGCCTGACGCAGCCATCGCTGCGGCGACCCCCGCATCGGCGCTCAAGCCCGCGACGCCGGTGGCCAAGGGCGCCTTCCTCCAGTTGGGCGCGTTCACCACCCTTGCCAATGCCGAAGGATTCCGCAATCACGTCAAGGACGAACTGGCATGGCTTGGCAGCCGCCTCGTCTTGGCGGTGGAAAATGGCCGCTACCGCCTACATGCCGGGCCCTACGCCTCGGCCGAGGAGGCCCAGTCCATCTCGACGCGCATCGCCGACGCCCTGAAGCTCAAGCCTTTCCTCGTCTGGCGCTGACGGGCGGGCGGCGGCTGGCCGCCCGGTGCTTGTAAGCAGCCGTTACGGGCGGGTTGGGTCGATCGGCCGACCGGCCTATAATCGGGCCTCCCCCCTTCGTATCCCCCACGGTTTCTTCCTCTCATGCGCGTTTTCGCAGCCCTTTGCCTTTCTCTTTTCGCCATTGTCGCCTCCGCCCAGAACGTCCCGCCCCCCACCGTGGCGGCCAAGGCCTGGTTACTCCTTGATCACGACAGCGGCCAGATCCTCGCCGCCCAGGACCCGGACGCCCGCATCGAGCCGGCCTCGCTGACCAAGCTGATGACGGCCTACCTCACCTTCGCGGCCTTGAAGCAGGGCACCCTCAAGCTCGATCAGGTGGTTCCGGTGTCAACCCGGGCCTGGAAGATGGAAGGCTCCCGCATGTTCATCGCCCCGGACATCCCGGTGACGGTGGATGAGCTCATCCACGGCATGATCATCCAGTCCGGAAACGATGCCTGTGTTGCCCTGGCCGAGGCCATCGCCGGTTCGGAGGAAACCTTTGCCGCCATGATGAACCGGGAGGCGCAGCGCCTCGGGATGACCGGCACCCAGTTCATGAATTCGAGCGGCATGCCCCATCCCCAGCACTACACCACCGCGCGGGACCTGGCGACGCTGGTTTCCGCCCTGATCCACGATTTTCCCGAGGACTACAAGGTCTATTCGACCAAGGAATACACCTACAACAAGATCACCCAGCCCAACCGCAATCGTCTTCTTTGGCTGGACCCCACCGTCGATGGCGTGAAGACGGGGCACACCGCCAGTGCCGGGTATTGCCTGATTTCCTCGGCCAAGCGGGGGCCGCGCCGGCTCGTCTCCATCATGTTGGGGACGGCTTCCGACGACGCCCGGACTCAGGAGTCCCTCAAGGTCCTCAACTACGGCTTCCAGTTCTTCGACACCGCCAAGCTGTATTCCGCCCAGCAGGCGGTCTCCCAGTTGCGGGTCTGGAAGGGTGCCGCGAAGGAAGTAGAGGCCGGCTTCCTGGAGGATATGGTGCTGTCGGTGCCCAAGGGCCAGGCGGAGAAGATCCAGGCGACCATGACCAGCCAGCAGCCCCTCATCGCTCCGATTCAGAAGGGGCAGAAGATCGGCTCGATGACGGTGACCCTGGACGGCAAGACCCTGGGCGAATATCCCGTCGTGGCTCTGCAGGACGTGGGGCTTGCCGGCTGGTTCGGCCGCCTCTGGGACGCGCTGGTGCTGTGGTTCAAGAGTCTCTGACCCCTCTACCCGAGGGCCTCGCTTTTCTTAGCGGGGCCTATCTGCCCCTGGCCGAGGCCAGGGTCCCGGCCCTGGACCGGGGCTTCTTGTTTGGCGATGGCGCCTACGAAGTCATCCCCGTCTATTCCCGCCAGCCCTTCCGCCTCGCCCAACATCTGGAGCGGCTGAGCCGCACCCTGGCGGCGCTGCGCATCGACGACCCCCATACGCCGGAAGTCTGGGCGGACATCGTCAGGCAGGTGATTGCCGGCAATCCCTGGGAGGACCAGGGGGTGTACCTGCAGGTGACCCGGGGGGTGGATCGGCGGCGTAGCCAGGCCTTTCCCCCGTCCTCTGTCCGGCCCACGGTGTTCCTGTTCGCTGAACCCCTGCCGACCCCGGGTGCCGAGCAGGTGCGGGACGGGGTGGCCGCAGTGGGCGCAGGGGATTTTCGCTGGTTGCGCTGTGACCTCAAGACCACCTCCCTGCTGGCCAACTGCCTCCTGCGCCAGCACGCGGTGGACCAGGGCGCGGTGGAAACCATCCTGTTTCGCGACGGATTCCTCACTGAGGGCGCGGCGTCCAGCATCTTCGTCGTGCGCCAGGGGCGGGTGGCGGTGCCGGCCAAGAGCCATCTGATGTTGCCCGGGGTGACCTACGACGTGGTCCTCGAACTGGCGGCAACCCATGGAATGCCGGTGGAGGTGCGGGACGTTCCGGAGGCCGAGGTGCGGGCGGCGGACGAGATCTGGATGACCTCCTCGCCGGTGGAGGTTCTGCCCATCGTGCGGCTGGACGGCCGCCCGGTGGGGGAGGGGCGGCCTGGCCCCCTGGTTCGACAAATGATCGGCTGGTACCAGGAGTTCAAGCGAACGGTGATGCGCGGTGCCTGATTTGCCCCGGGAGCCCCTCCTCGAATTCCCCTGCGACTTTCCCGTCAAGATCATGGGGCTGCGCGCGGAGGGTTTCGCCCAGGCGATCGTCGAGGTGGTACTGAGCCATGCGCCGGACTTTGACCCGGCCACTGTCGCCATGCGCCCCTCGAGCAAGGGAAACTACCTCTCCCTGACGGTGACCATCCGCGCCACTTCTCAGGCCCAACTGGATGCCCTCTATCGGGCGCTCACCGCGCATCCCATGGTCAAGGTCGTGCTGTGAGCGCGGAAGAGTGGCTTCTTCAGGTCAAACGGCTCGGCCTCGTCCCCTACGAGCCGACCTGGGCGGCCATGCGCCGCTTCACCGATGAGCGCGGGCCCGCTACCGCTGACGAACTGTGGCTCCTCCAGCATCCCCCCACCTACACCCTGGGCCAGGCGGGCAAGCCCGAGCATCTGCTCCGTGACACCGAAATTCCCCTGGTCAAGATCGACCGCGGCGGCCAGATCACCTACCACGGTCCGGGCCAGGTGGTGATCTATCTCCTCATCGACCTCGCCCGCCGAGGCCTCAAGGTGCGGGAAATGGTGAATGACATGGAGCAGGCCCTGATCGACTGCCTGGCGGACTACGGAATTGCTGCCGAACGCAAAGCCGGAGCACCCGGGGTGTATGTCGCCGGGGACAAGATCGCCGCGCTGGGCCTGCGCGTCCGCAATGGCTGCACCTACCATGGCCTGGCCCTCAATGTCGATATGGATCTTGCCCCATTTACCTGGATCAATCCCTGCGGCTATAGTGGGCTCAAGACTATCCAGATGGCGGATTTCGGCATTACCGAAACCCCGGACGAGGTGGGCGAGCGGCTGCTGAACAAGCTGGCCGCCGGCCTGCCGCCGCCGCGCGCGACGACCGACGCGGTGACCCCAAACTAGACCGCCGACCCACGGCAACAGGACTCCCCACCGGCCATGGACACCACAGCCCGCAAGCAGCGCGGCGCCGACAAGACGGCGCGCATCCCCATCAAGATCGTCCCCGCCGAAAAGCTCAAGAAACCCGAGTGGATTCGCATCAAGCTCGGCGCCGGCGAAGAGGTCCAGCGCTTCAACGAAATCAAGGACACGTTGCGCGAGCACAAGCTCCACACCGTGTGCGAGGAAGCCTCCTGCCCGAACATCCACGAATGTTTCGGCAAGGGCACCGCCACCTTCATGATCATGGGGGACATCTGCACCCGTCGCTGCCCCTTCTGCGACGTCGGCCACGGCCGGCCCGAACCCCTCAATGCCGACGAACCGGCGGATCTGGCCAAGACCATCGCCGCCATGCGCCTCAACTACGTGGTGATCACCAGTGTGGACCGCGACGACCTGCGGGATGGCGGCGCCCAGCACTTCGTAGATTGCATCCGCCATACCCGCGAAGCCAGCCCCAAGACCACCATCGAGGTGCTGGTGCCGGATTTCCGAGGCCGCATGGAGATCGCCCTGGACATTTTCGACGCCGCGCCGCCGGACGTCATGAACCACAACCTGGAAACCGTGCCTCGTCTTTACAAGCAGGCGCGGCCCGGCTCCGACTACACCTATTCCCTCGAACTCCTCAAGCAGTTCAAGGCGCGCCACCCGAACGTCCCCACCAAGTCCGGCCTGATGGTCGGCCTGGGTGAAACCGACGAAGAAATCCTCGACGTCATGCGTGACCTGCGTGCCCACAACGTCGAAATGCTCACCATCGGCCAGTACCTGCAACCCTCCGGCGGCCACCTGCCGGTGCTGCGCTACGTCCATCCCGACACCTTCAAGATGTGGGAGACCGAGGCCTACAAAATGGGTTTCAAAAACGCCGCCTGCGGCCCCATGGTCCGTTCCAGCTACTGGGCCGACCAGCAGGCCCATGGCGCTGGAGTGGTTGATGTGAATTCCATCGATCATAGCTACTGAACATCGCTCCCGGGTGCTCGACATCGGTCATTGCTACCAGAGGCTGGGGTATGGAATTGAAACCGAATTTTACTAATCCGCCCTTAAGGGACTTCCAGTCAGTCCACCATTTTTGAAAACCGGCCGCAGGCCGGTTTTTCATTTCTGTGACCTTTCTTTCGCGTGGTCGACGCCCACCCCTTGGGATGGCTCGGACAGATGAGACTGCCTCTCCCGAATTGGCCTTGTTCGGGGTGAGGTAAGTTGGAAAAAGTTGAGTCCAACGTTCCGTACAATGGATCGAACGAGCGCTGGGCGCCGAACTCAGTCATCACCCGGATTGCCAAGCGGGCACAGGCAAGCCGGTCCAGAGCAGCAACCACCGCAACGGCGCCACCAGCAAGACTGTGCCGACCGAAGACGGGCCGCTGCTCATCGACGTGCCGCGCGATCGCGCCTGTAGTTTGGAGCCGGTACTCATCCCCAAGTACGAGAGGCGCTTTACCGGCTTCGACGACAAGATCGTCGCCATGTTGGCGCGGGATGACGATCCGGGGGTTGTCACCCGCTTCTTTTCGCCAGAATTACGACGCGCAGCAGATGGCGCCTCGAACGCGTGGACTCCACGCTTGCCGACCGACCTCAAGCCTGGCGTCAGGACATTGCGCCACAGCAACGCCACGACTCAGGCGACATTTACCTCGTCGGTCCAGACCTTGAAGCTCTTCAGGACGTTGGGCCCGAAGGTGCTGCTGATGGCCACATCGGAGGCATCGCGACCGCGGGCGATCAATACGCGGCCGATGCGCGGGATGTTGTTGCGCGCATCGAAGGTGTACCAGTGGCCGTCTAGGTAGGCCTCGAACCAGGCAGCGAAATCCATCGGGCCGTAGGGCGGCGGCACGCCGATGTCGCCCAAGTAGCCGGTGCAGTAGCGGGCGGGGATGTTCATGCAGCGGCAGAAGGTTACGGCGAGGTGCGCGTAGTCGCGGCAGACGCCGACTCGCTCGTGAAAAACTTCCATGGCCGTTTTAGTCGCGCGCGCATGCTGGTAGCCAAAGGTGATGTGATGGTGGACGAAGTTGCAGATCGCCTGGACCCGCCCCCAGCCGGTGGGGGAGTGGCCGAAGAGCTGCCAGGCCGTTTCGGACAGGCGATCCGTCTCGCAATAGCGGCTGCCCAGAAGGAACAGCAGGGTCTCGTCGGGCAGTGCTTCCACCGGCGTCTGCTTGGCCCCGGGAACCACCACGTCTGGTAGGCCGGTATCCCGCACCAAGGCGTCGGCGGAAAGCCTGACCACGCCGCCGGGGGCGACGATGCGGCTGCACCAATTGCCGAAGCTGTCACGATAGGCGGTGATGGGGACGGGGGGGGCGGAGATGAGGTGGTCGGGGATAAGGATGTCTGGGACCCGTGAATAATGGACGTTCAGGGTCAGGATCATGGGGGTGGGTTGCGGACAATCGTAGATCAGTTCGTAGCCGATGCGGATTCTCATTGCGAGGCTCCTGCCGGGCACCAGTGCTGCCCGGGGCAGGCGGTGGCGGGTTGGGTTGTGATGATGGGTGGGTTTGGACTCGGCAGGGGGGGCCGGGCTGGCCGGCAAGAGTGTCGCGCAGAGATTCGACAATGACGTGGCGCAGGGCGGACCAATGTCGCCTGTTACCGAAAACATGCTTCTGATTCACCTCCAGTTCGATGCCGATATAGGCCTCCGGCGGCAAGCGGCGGCGCAACCAGGCGGTCAAACCGTCGCCCTTGCCGGCATAGGGGTAGTTTCGGCGGATGGAGAGGGTCGGTGCGTGAGCCCGGAGGGACGCCTGCCAGCGCTGGCACATATCCACCTCGCCCGGCCGGGCCGGGTCGTAGAGCAGGCCGATATCGGCATTGCGGATTTGGCCGTCGAGTTCGGGTGTGAAGCTGTGGCAGGAGATATGGAGAAGCCGACCGTTCGCTGCGAGGGTTTGCCTAACCAAGCGCTCTGCCCGTGTCCGGTAGGGCGCGTAATGGCGCCTCAAAATCTCATGGCGCACGCTGTGAGGTGCTTGCCGGATCACTTCGAAATGGAGGCGCGGATGGCCTATGGATCGATTCAAATCCACCAGAAGCCGGCTTACGGTGGAAACCATCAAGGGCGCCGCGAAGGACCCAGCGAGGGCCCTAGCCATCGCCAGGGCGCCGGGATCATAGCCGCGATGGGAGTTCAACAGCGCTTCGTGGCGGTAAAAAAACGCCCCATAGGCTGCAGGGATACGGTTTCCGCCGTGCTCGCAGGTGATGATCAAAGCATCGTAGGATTGGCTTTTTAGGGACGCTGCAACACCCTCCGGCCCGGTGCAATTCGACAGCATTGCGAGGCCTTTACCAATCCAGGTTGGGCAGATGCCCGAACACCTTGCGTACGCCTTCGCTCCATTGCTTGCTGAGCTCGGAGAAGTACGGGTCGCCCTCGCCGAAGTGCCGACGCATGCGCACTGCAAGGCTGTCGGCCTCGTAGCAGATCAGGTCGACCGGCATTCCGACGGAGAGATTGCTGCGCATCGTCGAGTCAAAGGAAACGAGCACGCATTTGGCTGCATCATTGAGCGATGTATCCGGAACAATGACACGATCAAGGATCGGCTTCCCATACTTGGTTTCACCCGTCTGGATAAATGGCGTCTCAACGCTCGCCTCGATAAAGTTTCCCTCAGCGTAGGTCCGGAACAGACGCGGTGGCTCCCCGGCGATCTGGCCGCCAAAGATGAAGGAGGCATTGAAGCCAAACTCGCTGTCGGCCAAATGCTGTCCATCCCGGCGATCCACCTCCCTCATGGCATCCGACACCACAAGTGCGACATCGAACATGGTCTGCGCACTCCACAGGTTTGGCTCCTCGCCCCGGGCGCCGCGTTGTTTAAGCAGGCCGATCACGGCCTGGGTGCCAGCCAGGTTGCCCGAGCTGAGCAGGACGATGACCCGGTCCCCGGCGCGCTCGAAGACCGTCATCTTGGAAAACCGGGCAAAGTTGTCCACTCCGGCATGGGTACGGGAATCCGACGCAAAGATCAGTCCCTGGTCTAGGATGATGCCAACGCAATAAGTCATGGGTAGATCTCAGTCTTCACGAAAAGCAGGATTGGTCGACCCTCTGGGGTGATGAGGGCAGGCTAGCCCAAGACCCCGACCGCGAGATGGATGGCGTCGTCGACCCGCTGGCGTTCGTTTGCGGTATTTCCAAGGATGGTGTCCCAATCAAGGCGAACGTAGGCCGACCTGCTCGCCGTTTTCAGGACCAATGTTTGTTGTCCGCGCTGCTGCCCGAACCCAAAATCCGAGTCGTAACTGAGGAGGTCATGTCGTCCGCTCGCCCAGATTCCGACTTGAACGGCCTCAACGATCGCTGCCATCCGCCGGTGGAATTCTTGCGCCATCTCGACGGTGAATTGATCTGTTTTCATGGTGCCTCCCGCATGCACAGGAATCGAAAACAAGATGAAAACGCCCGTCACGCCCGGCACCCTGAACCGATCACGTTGGGGACCGACCTGCCTAAGAAGACCCGTCCTTGCGGGCAACTCAACTCGCCGCGACGACTATAAAAAGCGCGATATCGAACAACTACGACCGACTTGGCGTCGCGGGAGCCACGCGGCTCCAGGGAACGATGAAGTGACCACCCAAGCCTTGCCAGGGTGGTTGGTCAAATTACTTTCTAGCGCGCGGATCCGGCGTCGTGGGGAAGAAATGGAACATGATCACCCGCATGCTTGCGGGCATGTTTGGCAGCCTTCTTTTCCTTCGCATTCATTTGTGGCTGCTTACGGGGTTCCTTGTTGCCTTGTCTGACCTTGCCCATGCTCGTACTCCTCTAAATACCCACAAAGGCAGGTATCGGTTCAGTATAGGCTGATGAAGCCATCGAAACCGGATACCGAAAAATATAAATGGGCTAGGAGGCCTTCTTCGCTTCAGATCCATCACTCCCCGGTTACCGTGCGCTTGGCGTACCAACGCATCCCAGGCAGCGCTGACACCCCATGGCACAGGACGGAAGCGGTCACGGTGGCCAGCGTCAGAGAGACTAATTCTTGCGCCAGCGGTCCGGCCACCCCTTGGCGGAGGGCAAACATCAGGTAAAACACGGAACCGATCCCTCGAATTCCAAACCATCCGATCAGTACCGCTTGGTGTCTCGGAATCGCCATGCCCAGCGTGCCTGCCCACATCGCCGCCGGACGCAAAAGGAAAAAAAGTGCGGGAATGAACCACCCGAATTTGGGCTGTATCGTTACATAAGGAAGCAGAGCGCCGACGATCAGGACGATGGCCGGTTCGGCCAGCTTTTCAAGTTGCTCATTGAACCCCAGCACCGCATGGCTCATCGACGCGCTGGCGTGGTGGGAGTGGCTGGCTCGTTCTCCAGGCCCCTCCCGTCTGGCAGAGGGCTCTCCGTTGTCGAGGGAGATGGTGCCGGCCTGGGGCTGCTCTCGCACGCCGTGGAAGGCCAAGCCAGCAGCAAACACCGCCAAGAAGCCGGACGCGAGACAAAGCTGGGCGGCGCCGTAGGAGGTGGCAATCAAGCCCAGGCAGAGAAACTCGTCCAGGCCTATTGCGCTGTGGTGGCGGGTGCGCAGATAAACTACCAGCTTGCCGACCATGGCCCCCAGGCTCGCGCCGACAAGGAGGCCGCCGCATGTCGCCCACAGGAGGTCTATAGCCCACCAATGCCAGCCACCGGCCCCGAGGGGATGCAGGCCCATAAGACCCAAGCCGAGAAGCACAAAAGGAAAGGCGGATCCGTCATTCAGCGCGCCTTCACCGGCCAGGCTGAAGCGGGCCTGATCAAAGCGGGAGCCTTTTGGCGACTGGATTCCGGCGGCGAGGACTGGGTCGGTGGGCGCCAGAATTCCCCCCAGCAGCACCGCCGCGCTCAGGGGCAGGCCCAGGCCCCAGACACCAACGGCGGCAATCAGCCCGACCGTTATCGCCATGACCGGGAAAGCCAGTCGGAGCGGCAAAATCCAGCGACGATCGCGCAGGGGTACTCCCAGTTTTAGTCCGGCGGCGAAGAGCGAAATGACCAGGGCCACCTCAGTGGCGACCTCAAGGGTGGCGGCGTGGCGAAAGGGATCAGGATCGATGGCTCCCAGGCCGCCAGGGCCAAGCAAGAATCCGAGGCCCAAATAGATCATCGCAGTACTCAGGGGCAGGCGCCCAAGCAGAGTCCCCACCAGCACCATCGTGATGAGGAGAACGCCAACGACCAGTGACCAAGTTGCGATAGACATGGAACAGCATACGACAATCCGAACGCCTCATTTGCCGTTAAAGGGGCTGCTCTGGCTATGAAGGTACTCAGTGGAAGCGCTCGCTCTCCCTCAACAAAATGAGTGCACCATTGTCGGGGCAATGGTGTTGTGGCGCGCTCGCCTAACCATGGCCGGTTGCTTACCCGTCACGACAGGCTCAGGCTGATTTTCTGCATCAGGCTTTGGGGGCTATGATGGAGCTAGCCACAACCAAAAGTTGTTCTGCCGCCATGACTCCGCGCGACTTCATCACCAAACTCACGAAAGACTTCCCCCTGAGAAGCGTAAGAGATGCTCCAGCCCCTTATTTCACCCTGGAGCCGGGGATCTCCATGGCGCTCATTGGACCTGCTGCGGGCCCTTCGGCGCCGCGGCCGCGGCTTGATCATCGATGGCCATGTGCTTCTTGGCATACACGGCGATGAACACCGCCATGGCGATGATGAAGACAATGGTGAACAGGCTCAAAAGGCCGATGTCCGATTTCAGCAGCAGATCCCAGGCCATGATGACTCCTCCTAACAGTTGAGACGGGATGGCGAATCAGAGGGCGCGGCCCATGCTTCAAGCCCTGGGTCGGTCTCTCTGGCAAGTTCCTCGCAATCCCCATGCCGGCTGTCAGGGTTTTTCTGAGTTCTCGTTAAGCCACTGATTCAAAGCAATAATTTTTGTCGAAGCTGACTGGCCTTGCGGGCATGTGTGCCAAAAAAGGCAGATCAACTGGCGTGACGGTGCCGTATCTGGCAGCGCCCCAGGGTGCGGATCGGCGGATTGGACGGGTCAGGGCGAGTGGGGGTCGGCGTCGCCCGTGTCCCCGTCCTGGGTGCCATCACCCTCATCCTTGGACAACTTGCGGTAAAGGGTGCGGACCGCGACGCCGAGGCGGTCAGCGAGATCCCGCCGGTTGCCGTGAAAGCTCGCGTCCGCCCAGTGCAGGTAGCGGGTCGTAAGGTCCTCCAGCGGCAGGATCTCGTCCACCGCAAAACCGCCGGGGGGGCTACTGCGGGCGGTTGCTGCAAGGGCGGGGAAGCTCCCGTCGATGACATCATCGGCGAACTGGGCCGGGCCGATCTCCAGTCCGTCGGCCAGGATCGTCGCGCGCTCCACGAGGTTGCGCAGTTCGCGGATATTGCCGGGGTAAGCGCGGCTGGCGAGGGCGTCCAGGGTGGCTGGGGAGAAGCGCAGTCCCCGCCCTGGGGCGACGCGTTCGAGGAACGATTGGGCGAGGAGGGGGATATCCTCCCGCCGTTCGGCCAGCGCCGGCACGCGGATCGGAAAGACGTTGATGCGGTAGAAGAGGTCGGCACGGAAGGCGCCCGCTTCGATCATGCGCGGCAGGCCCCGGTGGGTGGCGGCGACGAGGCGGAAGTCCGAGCGAAGAATTTCCACGCCCCCCACTCGTCGATAGGTGCCGGTTTCCAGCAGGCGCAGGAGCTTGACCTGCATGGCCAGCGGAATGTCCCCCAGCTCATCGAGGAACAGGGTGCCGCCGCTGGCCGCCTCCACCAGGCCGCGCTTGCGATGCAGGGCGCCGGTGAAGGCCCCCTTCTCGTGACCGAAGAGTTCGCTCTCGAAGAGGCTCTCGGTGAGGCCGGAACAATCCACGGCCACAAAGGGGCCCGCTGCCCGCCGGCTGGCTTCATGCACCAGGCGAGCCACAAGTTCCTTGCCCGTGCCCGTCTCGCCCAGCAGCAGGACTGAGGCGTCGGTGGGCGCGACCCGGGTGGCGAGTTCCAGCATGGCATTGAAGCCCGGCGAGCGGCCCACCAAGCCGGCGGCAGTGGGCTGGCTGGAGGCGTGGCGCACCGTGGCCAGCGTTTCGACGAAAAAGGCGATCTCGCCCTTGGCGTCCCGCAGGGGCGTGGTTTCCACGTCCACGTGCTCCTCGCCCCGGGGGGTGTGGTGGAGATGGAGGGTGCGCTGGGGCGTGCCGCTTTGCAGGCTGGCGCGCAGGGGGCAGTTCTCCCCGGCCCGGTCGCAGGGCACAGTATAGCCGTGGGAAACCTCGTAGCAGTGGCGGCCCGCCAGGGAATGGCCGTCGCCGAATTCCTGGGCGTAGGCCCGGTTGGCGGCCACGATGCGGTAGTCCAGATCGAGGAGTATGCGCGGCTCGGGCTGAGCGTCGAGGAAGGCCAGCAGCTCGGGAAGGGGGGTGGCGTCCATGGCGGCGAGGTCCCTGTCTAATTTGGCAGCATTCTAGGCCTTCAATGCCATTTTTGGCATTTCTCCGGTGAGGGGTGAAGCCCGTCACTTTCGGTGCTGCCAATAAAAATGATTTTTATCAATAGGTTGGTAAGCCTTTTGGAAGCCGGTCGAAGCGGGCACGCAACTTGAGTTAGGTGGAAGCGTCGTGCCCCAGGAGGCTGCCATGCCCACCACCGTGTTCCGCCAGATTTCCGACTCCCGCAGCTGCGGTTACGCCTACCTTTTGGGCGATCTGGTGGAGGGTGCGGCGGTGGTGGTGGATCCGCTGCCAAATCAGGTGGCGGTCCTCCTCGGCATGTTGCGGGAACTGGAGCTGCGGGCGATGTATGTCGCCCTGACCCATGCCCATGACGATGCCCCGGGCGCCGCTGCCCTGGCCGCCGCCACCGGCGCCCGGGTGGCTGCCGGCCGCCATTGTCCCGCGAGTGCAGTGACGCTTCCCTTGGCCCAGGGCGACCAACTCCGCTTTGGTCGCGAGGTCCTCCGCTGCTTGGAAACGCCGGGGCACACCCCAGGCTGCATGTCCTACCAGTGGCGGGATCGCCTCCTCACCGGCGATGCGCTGCTGATTGGCGATTGCGCCGCCGAGGCGGAGGCCGGCGCCCTTTATGACAGCATCGTGGGCCGCCTCTTTGCCCTGCCCGATGAAACCCTGATCTATCCCTGCCACGACTATGCCCATCGCCGTGTGAGCTGCATCGCCGAGGAGCGGGAATCCAATCCCGCCCTGGCTGGCGTGAGCCGCGACGAATTCATCGCCCGCCAGGCCACGCGGGCGCTCTCGAAACCTTCCCAGAACCGTCCTTCCCTTGGAGTCCCACGATGAACAAAGCCACCGCCTTGCCCGCGGACGCCCCCAAGCCGATCGCCCCACCGCCCAAGATCAAGCAGGAAGGCGGATCGCTCTATGAGAAGCGCCGCAAGATCCATATCCGCGCCGTGACGGGGCTGTTCAACAACCTGCGCTGGTGGATGGTGCTGTTCACCCAGCTCCTGTTCTACGGGCTGCCCTGGGCGGACTGGAACGGGCGCCAGGCGGTGCTCTTCCATCTGGTGGAGCGGAAGTTCTACCTCTTCGGCATGGTTCTGTGGCCCCAGGACGTGATCTACCTGGCCGTGCTCCTCATCATCAGCGCCTACGGCCTCTTCCTGGTCACGGCGGTGGCGGGGCGGGTGTTCTGCGGCTATGCCTGCCCCCAGACCGTCTATACCGAAATCTTCATGTGGATCGAGCGCAAGGTGGAGGGCGAGCGCCCCGCCCGCATCAAGCTCGACCAGGCACCCTGGTCCGCCCGCAAGGCGCGCCTGCGCACCACCAAGTACGCCCTGTGGAGCGTGGTGGCGCTGTGGACCGGCTTCACCTTCGTGGGCTACTTCTCGCCCATCCGCGAGATGATCGTCAGTCTGGTGCCCTGGAACCTGGGCCCGTGGGAGACCTTCTGGCTCTTTTTCTACGCCGGCTTCACCCTGCTAATGGCCGGGTTCATGCGCGAACAGGTGTGCAAATACATGTGCCCCTACGCTCGCTTCCAGAGCGTGATGTTCGACTCCAACACCATGATCGTCACCTACGACGCCGAGCGGGGCGAACCCCGGGGCTCGCGGCCCAAGGGGGCGGACGCCAAGGCCCGTGGCCTGGGCTCCTGCGTCGATTGCAATATCTGCGTGCAGGTCTGCCCCACCGGCATCGACATCCGCCAGGGCCTGCAATACGAGTGCATCGGCTGTGCCGCCTGCATCGACGGCTGCGACGAGGTGATGGACAAGGTCGGCCAGCCCCGCGGACTCATCCGCTACTCCACCGAGAACGCGATGCGGGATCATCTTTCCCGCCGCGACATGTTCGCCCACGTGCTGCGGCCGCGCATCCTCCTCTACACCGGCATTCTCGTGCTTATCGTGGCCGCCGCCGCCTGGTCCATGGCGGTTCGGCTGCCCTTCAAGGTGGATGTGATGCGCGACCGCGCCACCCTGGCGCGGGAAGTGGAGGACGGCGCGATCGAGAATGTCTATGCCCTGCAGATCATGAACACCGATGAGCAGCCCCACCGCTATCGCCTGGCCGTGACCGGCTTGCCCGGGGCCGTTATCGCCGGCGAAGAGCAAATTGATGTGGCGGCCTCCGCTTCCCAGAAGCTTACCGTCGCGGTGCGGGTGCCCGAGGCGGATCGGGGCACCCACCCCATCAGCTTCGAAATCCACGACGCCGACGCCCCGGCGACCCGGGTGGTGGAAAAGACCACCTTCCTCATGCCCTGACCCCCGGCCCGTGCCGGAGATGAAACGAAGCCACTTTGATTCGAAAAGGAACCTAGCATGTATTCCCTGACCCTCGACGCCTCCCCCCGCATCCCCGTGCAAGGCGGCAAGCACAGCGTTGCCTACGCCACCGACGGATCCCTCATGAATCCCCTGGAAGCCTTCTACGCCGCCCTGGCGGGCTGCGCCGGGGTGTATGCCAAGAAAGCCTGCAAGGAGTTGGGCGTGTCCGCCGAGGGCATCGCGATCCACTGCAAGCCCTTTGCCGGCCCCGGCGGACCCCTCACCCTCGCCCGCTTCAAGACCGAGGTGAGCTTTCCCGGCCATTTTTCCGCCGAGCAGCGCGCCCGGGTCCTCGATGCCATCAGCGAATGCGCGGTGAAGCAGATCGTCGCGGGCGGCGCGGATATCGGTTTCACGGTGGCCGAAGCCCGTTTGTGCGCCTGACCATGGCGAGGCAGCCCCGCCGGGCCCGGAGCATTTCCCGGGCGGGCGGGGAACCTCGTTCGGTGGCGCGCGGTCTGCGGAATGTCGCGGCGCATCATGCGCCGCTCCCCATTTGAGGAACTGCCATGCCCAGCCTGTTCGACCCCCTGCGTCTGGGGGACCTGGATCTGCCCAATCGCATCCTCATGGCGCCGCTCACCCGCTGCCGCGCCAGCGCTGGCCGGGTGCCCAATGAACTCATGGCCCGTTACTACGCCCAGCGGGCCAGTGCCGGCCTGATCCTGAGCGAAGCCACTTCCGTCGACCCCATGGGCGTCGGCTACCCGGATACGCCGGGCATCTGGTCGGCGGAGCAGGTCGAAGGTTGGCGGCGGGTCACGGAGGCCGTGCACCAAGCCGGCGGGCGGATCTTCCTCCAGCTGTGGCATGTGGGCCGGATCTCGGACCCGAGCCACCTCGGCGGCGCGCAACCCGTCGCGCCGAGCGCCATCGCGGCGACGGGCCACGTCAGCCTGCTGCGACCCCTGCGGCCCTACCCGGTGCCCCGGGCCCTGGCCCGGGAGGAGCTTCCCGGCATCGTGGCCGCCTATCGGCGGGGGGCTGAGAACGCCCTGGCCGCCGGCTTCGACGGGGTCGAGATCCATGGCGCCAACGGCTACCTGCTGGACCAGTTCCTCCAGGACAGCACCAACCAGCGTACCGACGACTACGGCGGGTCCATCGAGAACCGCGCCCGCCTGATGCTGGAGGTCGCTGACGCGGTGATTTCTGTGTGGGGCGCCGGCCGGGTCGGCATGCACCTCGCCCCGCGCGGAGACGCCCACGCCATGGGCGATTCCAACCTCGCCGCTACCTTCGGCTACGTCGCCAAGGCCCTGGGCGAGCGCGGCCTCGCCTTCCTCTGCGCCCGGGAACACCTGGGGGAAGGCCGCCTCGGCCCCGCCCTCAAGGCCGCGTTTGGGGGCACCTACATCGCCAACGAAGGCTTCATCCGGGAATCGGCCGAAGCCGTGCTGGCGGCAGGTGAGGCCGATGCCGTGGCCTTCGGCAAGAGTTTCATCGCCAACCCGGATCTGCCCCGCCGCTTCAAGCTTGGCGCCCCCCTCAACGAGTGGGACACGCAGACCTTCTACGGCGGCGCCGCCGAGGGCTATGTGGATTACCCGACCCTTGAAGCGGGTGCGGCCGAGCCGGCCTGAGCTGCCCTGGGCAATTCATGGGGAAGGGGCCCCCGATCAGGCGCGCAGCAGGGTCTCCCTCCCGCCCTGCCAGCGCTCGATGACGGCCGTCGCCCTTGCGGGGTCCTCCCGCAACAGGCGCTCGGCCAGGGTGCGGGCGGCGTCGATGAGGTCCGCGTCGGCTTCCAGATCGGCATAGCGCAGCAGGGGCACCCCGCTCTGGCGGGCGCCGACGAATTCCCCCGGACCCCGCAGGCGCAGATCCTCCCGGGCGATGGCGAAGCCGTCGGTGTGTTCGAAGATCGCCTTGAGGCGGCCCCGCCCGTTCTCCGACAAAGGGCCCGCGTAGAGCAGGATGCAGGCCGAGGCTGCCGCGCCGCGCCCCACCCGGCCCCGCAGCTGGTGGAGCTGGGCGAGGCCGAACCGCTCGGCGTGCTCGATCACCATCAGGCTGGCGTTGGGCACGTCCACCCCCACCTCGATCACCGTGGTGGCGACGAGCAGGTGGATCTCCCCGGCGGCGAAGGCGGCCATGGTGGCGGTCTTCTCCGCCGCTTTGAGGCGGCCATGCACCAGCCCCACCCGCAGTTCCGGTAGCGCGGCGGCGAGCGCCGCATGGGTGTCGAGGGCGGTCTGCAGTTCCAGGGTTTCGGATTCCTCGATCAGGGGGCACACCCAGTAGGCCTGTTGACCCGCCATGCAGGCGTCCCGCAGGCGGGCCACCACCTCGTCGCGGCGGCTGTCGGCCACCAGTTTGGTCACCACCGGGCTGCGCCCGGGGGGCAATTCGTCGAGCACCGACACGTCCAGGTCGGCGTAATAGCTCATGGCCAGGGTGCGGGGGATTGGCGTGGCGGACATCATGAGCAGGTGGGGGGCGCTGCCCTCCGCCCCCTTGTCCCGCAAGGCCACCCGCTGGCGCACGCCGAATCGATGCTGCTCATCTACCACCGCCAGCCCCAGGCGCGGGAAGGCCACCTGCTCGGTGATCAGGGCATGGGTGCCCACCGCCAGGTGGGCGGTGCCCGATTCGAGGCGGGCGACCATTTCGGCCCGCGCCTTCTTCTTCTGGCTGCCGGAGAGCCAGACCACGTCGATGCCCAGGGGCGTGAGCCAGGCGGCAAGCTTGAGGTAGTGCTGTTCGGCGAGGATCTCGGTGGGGGCCATCAGGGCGGCCTGCCAGCCGGCCTCCGCCGCCTGCAGCATGGCCAGGGCCGCCACGATGGTCTTGCCGCTCCCCACGTCGCCCTGGAGCAGCCGCTGCATCGGGTGGGGGGCGGCCAGCTCCCCGGCGATTTCACCGACCGCCCGCTCCTGAGCACCGGTGAGGGAGAAGGGCAGGCTGGCCCGCAGCGGCCCCGTCAGGCTGCCGTCACCCACGAGACGGGGCGCATTCTTGGCGCGGCGGGCGGCGTGGGCCCGACGTAGCGAAAGCTGCTGCACGAGCAGTTCTTCGAACTTGATGCGCTGCCAGGCCGGGTGGCTGCGGGCTTCCAGCTCGGCGAGCGGGGTGCCCGGCGGTGGCGCGTGGAGGAAGCGCAGGGCGGCGCTGAAGGTGGGCAAGCCGCAGGGCTCGGCCTGGACTTCCGGCAGGAGATCCTCCTCTGGCAGGTGCGCGAGGGCCCGGCCGATCAACTTCTTGAGGGCCGATTGGGCCAGCCCGGCCGTGGTGGGATAGATGGGCGTCAGGGCCTCGGGGAGGCTCTCCCCCTCCGCGACCGGGCGCATGCGGGGATGCACCATCTCCGCCCCGAAAAAGCCGGCGCGGATCTCGCCGAAGAGGCGCAGCCGGCCGCCGGGTTCAAGCTGCTTGGCCTGGGAGGGATGGAAATGGAGGAGGCGCACCGTGAGGCCGCCGCTCGCGTCGGCCACCCGCGCCACCAACTGCCGGCGCGGCCGCAGGCGGACCTCGCAGGCCTCCACCACGCCCTCCACCTGCACCGGCAGGCCCTCGGGCGCATCGGCGATGGCCACGAGGCGGGTCTCGTCCTCGTAGCGCAGGGGCAGGTGCAGGGCGAGATCCCGGTCGCCGCGGATGTCCAGCTTGGCGAGGCGCCCCGCCAACTGGGGCCCGACCCCGGCCCAGCCCGCCCCGGCAGACGACGCGGCGGAGGGCAAGAGTCGATCAGCCGGTGACGAGGATGGCGTCGGCCTCCACCAGGGCGCCCTTGGGCAGGGAGGCCACGCCTACGGCAGCCCGCGCCGGGTAGGGCTGGGTGAAGTATCGCGCCATCACCTCATTGACCTTGGCGAAATTGGCGAGATCGGTGAGGTAGAGGTTCACCTTCACCGCGTCGCCCAGGCTCGCCCCCGCCGCCTCGGCCACGGCCTTCAGGTTCTCGAAGACCCGCACGGTCTGGGCCTCGAAGCCCTCCACCAGCTCCATGCTGGCGGGATCTAGCCCGATCTGGCCGGCGGTGTAGATCGTGTTGCCGACCTGGACGGCCTGGGAATAGGTGCCGATGGCGGCGGGAGCGGCGGGAGTGGAAACGATACGGCGGGTCATGGAAACTCCTGGTCGGATGCGCGCTCCCAGCCACAGACGGGAGCGCGGGCTCAAAGGTCTTCGCGAAAGCGCGCGCCCGATTGTAACGCCCTCGCCAAGGATCACTGTCACCATGCCCAACCCGAGCATCATCACCAATCTGGAAAAACTCCTCGGCGGGCCCCGCGACGGGCCCCTGCTGCGCTATTCCCTCGGCAACGAATATCTCAAGGCGGACGATCCCGGTCGCGCTGCCGAACACCTGCGGGCCGCGCTGGCCACCGATCCTCGCCACTCCGCCGCCTGGAAGCTCCTCGCCAAAGCCCTGACCACCCTGGGCGACGTTGCGGGCGCCCAGGCGGCCTATCGGGAGGGCATTGCGGTGGCTGAGGCCAAGGGGGACGTCCAGGCCGCCAAGGAGATGAAGGTCTTCCTGCGCCGGCTGGACAAGGCGGCGGGCGGCGCAGGCTGAAGCAGGCCCGTTCAGCCAGCGTGGCGGGAGGCCGGTCGGGGAGGTACCAGAACCCCCGCGCCGTGGCCGGCCTTGCGCAGGCGGGCCTGAGCAGCCTTGGCCGCCGTCCGATCCTCGAAGGGCCCCACCACCACCCGGCTCTCCACCCGAGCGGGGATGCCCTCGGCCGCCAAGGCGGCTTGCAGCGCCTGGGCGTTTTCCAGGGTGCCGAAGACCCCCAATTGAATCTGGTACCCGTGCCCCGCGACGGCGGGGGCCGAGCGCGCGGGCGGGCCGGGCTGCGGGGATTGGGCGGCAGGCGCGGGGCTGGGCGGGGCCACGCTCTCGCCGCTCACCACCAGGCGGGCGCCGGTGGCCAGGGGTGGCGGTCCATCGGCGTGGCGCTGGGCCGGCGGCACCAGTTCCGGCGCCCGGGTTTCCTCCGGCACCGGCGGTGGGGCCGGGGTGGGGGGCGATTCGGCGGGAGTGCTCACGGGCACGGGAGCCGGCGGGGCGGGCATCGCCAGGGGCGCCGGGGTTTGCCGGGCGATCGGGGGCGGTGGAGGCTGATTCAGCCCCTCGAAGAGCGCCAGACCACCCAGCAGGGCCACCACCAGCAGGGCGGCGAGGGTGGCGCGGAGGATGAGCTTCCGCTTCAGGCCGCCGGCATCCTCGCCGGGATCGTCGTCAGGGGGAGCGTTCATGGTTCGCTTCCAGTCGAAGAGGATTCACCGCGTTGGGCCAGCGAGCGGACCAGTTCCGCCTCGGCCACCGAAATCCCGCAGCGTTCGGCGATCACGTCGGCGGGCAGGCCGCGCCGGGCGAAAACCATGGCTTCGCCATACTGCGGGGCTAGTCCGCTGTCGGCGGGGCGCTCGTCAATGCGCTCCTGGAGGGCGGTTAGGCTGGCCTCCAGGCGATCGTGGCGAGCCTGGGCGGCGGCTGACGCGCGGGCGATGTCTTCCCGCAGGACCGCGACTTCCCGGCGGAGCTGCTGAATTTCCAGTTCGGAAGCGAAATTGGCCGGCGGCGTCGCCGCGACCCGCTGGGCGGCGCGCCGGGCGCGGCGCAGACCATGGAGGCGGCCCAGCTGCATCACGGCGTAGAGCGCGGCGAGCCCGGCAACGATCCAGATGACTTCCCGCCAGCCGAGATTCATCGCGGGTTGGCGGCGCTGAGGCGGAGAGGGGATGGTCTTCCAAAGCGAGGATCGGACATGGAGGCATCCTGCCGGTGGGCTTGGTCCGGGATAATACTGGCCTCACCCTCCGGCCACAATCTCGCGTTCCCGCCCGTCATGGACTTCAGCCTCGCCCTCTTCTGGGCCAAAAAACTCGTCGCCCTCGCCATTCTGCCGCCGGTGGGGCCTCTCCTCCTCGTCGCCGTCGGGCTTGCCCTGGCCGGTCGCTCCCCCCGCTGGGGCCGGCGTCTTGCCTGGTTGGGATGGGGGCTGGCCATCGCGCTGACGCTTCCGATGGTGGTCGGACTCCTCCTGCGGCCCCTGGAAGCCACGCCCCCCGTCACCCCGGAGGCGATGCGTCGCGCCCAGGCCATCGTCATCCTCGGCGGTGGCCAGCGGCGCCATGCGCCGGAATTTGGCGGCCCGACCCTCAATTGCCTGAGCCTGGAGCGGGTCCGCTACGGGGCCCGCCTGGCGCGGCGCAGCGGGCTGCCGATCCTCGTCACCGGCGGCGCTCCCACTGGCGAGGTGCCGGAGGCCGCGTTGATGGCCGACGCCCTCGACCAGGACTTCGGCCTGCGGGCGCGGTGGCAGGAAACCGCCTCACGGGATACCCGGGAGAATGCCCGCTTCAGCGCCGTCCAGCTCCAGGCGGCCGGAGTCCGCAGCATCGCCCTGGTCACCCACGCCGCCCACATGCCCCGGGCCGTGGGTGAATTCGAGGCGGCCGGCTTCCAGGTCATCCCGGCGCCCACCGCCTGGCTGGGGGGGCCGGACCTGGCCGAATCGGTCCTCGACGTCCTGCCCTCCGCTCAGTCCGCTTACGCGGGCTGGTTCGCCGTTCATGAGTGGCTGGGCCGTCTCGCCTATGCCCTGAGCCGCTGACCCCGGTCGCCATTCAGGAGACGGGTTCCATGGTGACCGCCACCTTCCGCTTCTACGAGGAACTCAACGATTTCCTTCCGCCCGAGCGGCGCAAGCAGGACATCACCGTCCCATGCGCCCGCGCCGCCACCACCAAGCACATGATCGAGGCGCTGGGCGTGCCCCACACCGAGGTGGAACTGGTGCTGGTGAATGGCGAGTCGGTGGGCTTCGAACGCGTCCTGGCCGAGGGCGACCGGGTGGCGGTGTATCCCAAGTTCGAGGCCTTCGACATCACCCCGCTGCTGCGGGTGCGGGATCACCCCCTGCGCAGCCTCCGCTTCGTGGCCGACGCCCACCTCGGCGGGCTCGCCCATCTGCTGCGCATGGCGGGTTTCGACACCCTCTACGACAACTTCTACGCCGACCCGGAAATCGAACGCCTCGCCGCGGCCGAAAGCCGCATCGTGCTCACCCGCGACCGTGAGCTCCTCAAGCGCCGCACCATCACCCACGGCTGCTACGTGCGGGCCATCAAGTCCGCCGCCCAGTTCCGCGAGATCTTCCACCGCCTCGACCTCGCCCGCAGCGCCCGCCCCTTCACCCTTTGCCTGCACTGCAACGCCCCCCTCGCGGCGATCGACAAAGCCTTGGTCGCAGGCCGCTTACCGGAGCGGGTGTTCGAGCACTACGCCCAATTTTCCACCTGCGAGCAATGCCGCCGGGTGTTCTGGGAGGGGACGCACTGGCGGCGGATGCGGGCGCTGCTGGGGGAGGTGATGATAAATGCTAATTAGTAGGAAATTGGCAGGAATTAGTAGATAGTAGATTTAAGGCCCGGCTATACTAATAGCTACTAAATTCTACTAATTTAGTACATGAAACTTCCACTAAACCCTCCCAGTTTCGAATCCCTTTTTCGCGGGCTTCGTCCAGATCTCCTGCAGCGTCTGCTGAAGCATCGCGACCCCTTGGTAGACGGCCGTTACCTACATTGGGACGAACTTAGGCACCGAACGCCGCCCGAGGGCGTTAGCTCTGAGCAATGGTGGCTGGCGATTCGCTTAGCCCGAAATGCGCTTCTTTCGGAACTGCCCCTGTTCGATAAGGATGGCCGCCCGTTTTCAGTAGCAATACCAGATCCTGTTCAAATTCGTCTCTATCACCTCGACCAGGACGCAGCTGGACAACTGCGCGTTCCCGACGGCTTGAATATTGACGAGAACAACCAGCGCTATCTGCTCCACTCGCTGCGGGAGGAAGCGATTACATCCAGTCAATTGGAAGGAGCATCTACTACGCGGCGGGTGGCAGAGGCTATGTTGCGGGATGGCCGAAAGCCCCGTGATCGAAGCGAGGCGATGATCTACAACAACTACCAAGCAATGAACCATCTGCGGGGGCTGAAGGGGGAGCCGATCACCCCCGATCGCATCCTCGAACTGCACAGTATGCTCACCATTAATACCTTGGATGATCCTGCTGGCTCCGGGCAGCTTCGCCGGGATGACGAGGTGAGGGTCACCGATAACCGCGATGGTGCGCTACTTCACCAGCCTCCTTCCCATCTCGAATTGCCAGCCCGTTTGGAACGTCTCTGTGCTTTCGCAAACCAGAGCGTTGATACCACTCCCTTCGTCCATCCCGCGGTGAGGGCGATCCTGCTGCATTTCATGGTCGGCTATGATCACCCCTTCGTCGATGGCAATGGTCGCACTGCCCGGGCATTGTTTTACTGGGCTATGGCCCGTAGCGGCTACTGGCTGACGGAATTCCTCTCCATATCGCAATTCCTACGCCGAGCCCCCAGGCAGTACGTTCAAGCCTATCTCCATACCGAAACCGATGGGGGAGATACAACCTATTTCGTAGTGCACCAATTGGATACCCTGAATCGGGCAATCGATTCTCTGCATGACTATCTTGCAGGTAAAACCAAAGAGAAGAGGGCTAACGCAAAACTGGTCGCAATTTGGCCGGCATTGAATCTGCATCTTAACTCCCGCCAACTAGCTCTCATAAATCATGCACTCAATCATCCCCATGAGGCCTACCGAATGAGTAGCCACCAAAAAGCACATCAAGTGGTATATCAGACGGCTCGAACTGATCTCCTAGGGTTAGAGGAACTAGGACTCCTGGATCGGACCCAGGAGGGGAAAGCATTTGTGTTCTACGCTCCGGAGAACTTAAGAGAACGGCTCGCTCGGGTTGGCAGGTAGCCCATAGGGCGAAAAAGCCAGCGCCGTCCGCCGAATGGTGGGCAGCGTAGCAACCCCATGCGGCGGATAACGCCGCTGCGCGGCGCATCCGCTCTACAAGCCCCTACCCCAACACCTGCCCATGCTCCCGGGTGGCGTGGAAGCCCACCTTGGGCCATTTCTCCCGGGTCACGTCCAGGTTATAGCGGGTGGAGGCCAGGTAGACAGGGTTGCCGTCCACGTCCTTCCCTAGTCGCATGGCCTGTTCGCGTTCGAAGTTGCGGCGGGTGAGGTCGTCGGGGAAGGTGAGCCAGCGGGCGGTGTAGATTTCCGCCGGTTCGAAGATCGCGTCCACCTTATATTCGGCCTGGAGGCGGCTGGCGACGACTTCGAACTGGAGGAAGCCGACGGCGCCCAGGAGCATGTTGCCGCCTTCGAGTTCGAAGACCTGGATCGCGCCTTCCTCGCCCAGCTCCTGCAAGCCCTTCTGCAACTGCTTGGCCTTGAGGGGGTCGCGCAGGCGGGCGGCGCGGAAGAGTTCCGGCGAGAAGTAGGGAATGCCCTTGAAGCCGAGAGCTTCGCCTTCCGTGAGGGTGTCTCCGATGGCGAGCTGGCCGTGGTTGTGGATGCCGATGATGTCGCCCGCCACCGCTTCTTCCATGATCACCCGTTCGTTGGCCATGAAGGTCAGCGCGTTGGCGAGCTTCATCTCGCGCCCGGCGCGCACGTGGCGCACCTTCATGCCGGACTGGTAGCGGCCGGAGCAGACCCGGAAGAAGGCGATGCGGTCCCGGTGCTTGGGGTCCATGTTGGCCTGGATCTTGAACACGAAGCCGGAAAAGGCCGGCTCGGCGGGCTGCACCATGCGGCTGCCGCCATCCCGGGGCTGAGGCGGGGGCGCCCAGTCCAGCAGGGCCTGGAGGATTTCCTGCACGCCGAAGTTGTTGATCCCCGAGCCGAAGAACACCGGGGTCTGCTTGCCCGCCAGGAAGGCGTCCAGGCTGAAGGGGTGGGAAGCGCCCTGGATGAGTTCCACGTCGTCCCGCAACTGCCCGACTTCCATGGGGAACAGCTGGTCGAGCTGGGGGTTGGCGATGCCGCGAATTTCTTCCGCGTCGCTGCGCTTTTCCTCACCGGGGGTGAAGCGCAAGAGGCGGTCGTTCTGCAGGTGATAGACGCCGCGGAAGGCCTTGCCCATGCCCAGCGGCCAGGTCACCGGCGCGCATTCGATCTTGAGCACGTCCTCGATCTCGGAGAGCAGGTCGAAGGGCTCCTTCACCTCGCGATCGAGCTTGTTGATGAAGGTGATGATGGGCGTGTCCCGCAGGCGGCACACCTCCAGGAGCTTGATGGTCTGGGCTTCCACGCCCTTGGCGGCGTCGATCACCATCACGGCGGCATCGACGGCGGTGAGCACCCGGTAGGTGTCTTCCGAGAAATCCTCGTGGCCCGGCGTATCGAGCAGGTTGATGGTGTTGCCCTGGTACTCGAACTGCATCACCGAGCTGGTCACCGAAATGCCGCGCTGCTTTTCCACTTCCATCCAGTCCGACGTGGCGTGGCGGGCGGACTTGCGCGCCTTCACCGTGCCGGCGAGCTGGATCGCGCCGCCAAAGAGCAGCAGCTTTTCGGTCAGCGTGGTCTTGCCCGCGTCGGGGTGGGAAATGATGGCGAAGGTGCGGCGCTTGGCCACATCGCGCAGAAGTTCGGGCGGGAAGGGGGTGTTCATCGGGACCGAGGCAAAAACAAAGCCGCCCTGGTGGGC
Organism: Zoogloeaceae bacterium; assembly: GCA_016791005.1. Classification (GTDB taxonomy): domain Bacteria; phylum Pseudomonadota; class Gammaproteobacteria; order Burkholderiales; family Rhodocyclaceae; genus JAEUNX01. The sequence goes on along the minus strand of JAEUNY010000073.1, from coordinate 388 downwards.
GGCGGATTCAGGAATGGCAGGATTCTATCAAGAAATCAGACGGTTGCGGGTTTGAGCGGGGTGGGCCAGGAATCGCACAGTCCCGGTTTCGGCCCGCTGAGGTGACTCCCGCAGGCCCACGGGGCCCCTGCGGGACTCAGGGCACCCCCCTTTCGACGGCTTTCAGCGCCACCCGGATCCCGTTCCCCACTGCGATCTGGGGCAGCGAGGCGTCCACGCCTTCGTCCGACTCTCGCCGGCCGACGGCTTCGCGGGCGAGGTCGAAGGCGGTTTCGAAGGAGCGGGTCTGGCCCAGGGCTTCTTGGAAGTAGGCGCGGCCGAAGAAGGTCCAGTCGGCGCCGTGGCTGCAGCCGTGGGAGTTGCGATCCGCCGCCGCGGCGCTCATGGC
>JAEUNY010000037.1 GCA_016791005.1 Zoogloeaceae bacterium | reverse complement strand
GCCCGGCTTCATGCCGGGCCTTTTTTGCATTCAGCGCAAGGAAGTTGCGACCTATTTTCCTGTTAAACTTCAATGTTTCGACGCAATCGCCTCATCGACTGGAGTTTGTTTCATGGCCATCCAACGCACCCTTTCCATCATTAAGCCGGACGCCGTCGCCAAGAACGTCATCGGGCAGATCTACGCCCGTTTCGAAGGCGCTGGCCTGAAGGTCGTGGCCGCCAGGATGGCCCACCTTTCCGAGCAGGAAGCTGGTCAGTTCTACGCCGTGCACAAGGAGCGCCCCTTCTTCAAGGATCTGGTGTCCTTCATGACCTCCGGGCCGGTGATGATCCAGGTGCTGGAAGGCGAGGAGGCCATCGCCCAGAACCGCGCCCTCATGGGTGCCACCGACCCCAAGAAGGCTGAGGCCGGCACCATCCGCGCCGATTTTGCCGATTCCATCGACGCCAATGCCGTCCATGGCTCCGATGCGCCGGAAACCGCAGCCGTGGAAGTGGCGTTCTTCTTCCCCGGCATGAACGTCTATTCCCGTTAAGCGGTCTTTTCGGGAACCCTCGCCCCTTCGGCCCGGTCTCTCGGGCCGATTGCTTTCTCAGTGGGCCTTCGGATGATGGACAGTCCGGTCAATCTTCTCGATTTCGATGGTGATGGTCTCGTCGCCTGGTTTGCCGCGCAGGGTGAAAAGCCCTTTCGCGCGCGGCAGGTCATGCGTTGGGTCCATCGCGAGGGGTGCGACGACTTCGCCGCGATGACCGACGTCGCCAAGAGTCTGCGGGCGCGCCTGGCGGACGTGGCCTGCGTGCGGCCCCCCGTGCCGTTGCGGGACAGCCTGTCCGCCGACGGCACCCGCAAGTGGCTGCTCGACGTGGGTCAGGGCAATGCGGTGGAGACGGTCTTCATTCCCGAAACCAGCCGCGGCACCCTGTGTGTGTCCTCCCAGGCGGGCTGCGCCCTGGATTGCGCGTTCTGCTCCACCGGAAAGCAGGGGTTCAACCGCAATCTCACCGCGGCGGAGATCATCGGCCAATTGTGGCTGGCCAATCACCTGCTTGGCGCGGCCCGTGCTGCGGATCCGGCCATCGAGGCGGGCGAAAAGGACAATGGCCGCCTCATCAGCAATGTCGTGATGATGGGGATGGGGGAGCCGCTGGCCAATTTCGATGCCGTGGTGACCGCCCTGCGCCTGATGCTGGACGATCACGCCTACGGCCTGTCGCGGCGTCGGGTGACGGTCTCGACCTCCGGCATCGTGCCGGCCATGGACCGCCTGCGGGAGGCCTGCCCGGTGGCCCTGGCGGTGTCGCTCCATGCACCCAACGATAGCCTGCGGGATCGCCTCGTGCCCATCAACCAGAAGTATCCGTTGCGTGAACTCCTGGCCGCCTGCAACCGTTACCTGACGGCGGCGCCCCGGGATTTCGTCACCTTCGAATACATCATGCTCGATGGCGTCAATGATCAGGACCAGCATGCCCGGGAATTGATCGCCATCGCCCGCCAGGTCTCCTGCAAATTCAACCTGATTCCCTTCAATCCCTTCCCTCGCTCGGAGTTCCGTCGCTCGCCGGCGGAACGCATTCGCCGTTTTGCCGGTATCCTCCAGGACGCCGGCATCGTCGCTACGACCCGCAAGACGCGGGGGGACGACGTAGACGCGGCCTGCGGCCAGCTTGCCGGGCAGGTGCAGGACCGGACCCGGCGAACCGTGTCGATCCGGCCAAGTTCGGAGGTCTCGTCGTGATGCGTCGTGGAGTGAGTCTGCTTGCGGTGTTCCTTGCCGTCATGGCGTCAGTGGGTT
>JAEUNY010000045.1 GCA_016791005.1 Zoogloeaceae bacterium | reverse complement strand
TGGATGGGCGTCACGATGGCGGCGCGGGGGAAGTTGGCGGAATTCTAGCAAAGGGCGACGCCCCTCATGGGCTCGCGGCGGCCTCGGCAGTCAGTATATCCAGGGGATGAAGCGCCATGACCGCTTCATGTAGTCGCGATACGGCTCGCCGAAATAGGCGACCGACTCCGCTTCCTCCGCATAGGCGGTGCGCAGGAGGAATGCACTGGCCAGCGCCGCCAGGGCGACCCCGGTGACGCTGGGGGCGCGAAAAAACATGCCCCAATTGAGAGCGAGCAAGGCCAGGTACATGGGGTGGCGGATGTGGCGGTAAATGCCCTGGGTGACGAGGCGGGTGGTGCGCTCGAAGCCGAGCAGAGCGGTGTCGGCGCGCTCGACGCCGGTCTTGCCGCGGCGGATCAGGGCCAGGAGCCCCAGGCCAGCGGGAACAAGGCTGAATTGCAGCAGACTCTCGGAAAGCAGCTGTGGCCCCACCGCGTCTCGGTTGAGGACGCTCAGGCCGAGAATCGTTTCCCAGGCGAAGAAGCGCCAGAAACCGTGGGAGCCGGGCTGGCGCAGCGCATTGCGGGAAATCCAGGCGAGCGCGGCGGTGCCAAGGCTGAAAAGCGGGAGATCGGCAAAGGGAATGCTCATGCCATCCTCCTGCACCCGTTCTCCTCTGGGCATGCCTCGGCCAGGGTCACCGGGAGGAAGCCCGCGGTGTGAAAGGTATCCAGCAGGCGGGGGAGGACGGCGAGGATCACCGGGGTGCCGTCGGCCACGCGGGCGGCGTGACCATCGTGGGCGAGGAGGATATCTCCGGAACCCAGGTTGCGGGTCAGGCGTTCGAGCACCACGGCCGCGTCCGCGCAGCGGGTGTCGAAGCCACGCCGGGTCCAGGCGGCCAGGGACAAATCCAGGCTGGCCAGGACGGGATCAAGGAAAGGGTTGCGCAGGCCCGCGGTGGCGCGGAAAAAGCGTGGCGCCTGGCCCGTGATGTCGGCGAGCGTCGCCTGGGCCTGTGCGATGTCGGCCCGCAGGCGGGCGGGCCCGAAGAGCGAGAAGGCGTTGGAATGGGCGTCGCCGTGGTTTTCGACGCGATGCCCCCGGGCCACGATCTCCCGGCACAGGGCTGGGTGGGTGCGGGCCCGGTGGCCGATGCAAAAGAAGCTCACCTTGGCGCTGGCCGCGTCGAGCAGGTCGAGGACCTGGGGCGTGACCTCGGGGTCTGGGCCGTCATCGATGGTCAAGGCCACGAGGCGTCGCTGGCGTGCGTCCGGGGGCAGGCGGGTCAGGTTCGGGCCCAGGAGGTGGGAGCGGGGCAACAGCCCGGCCACGGTCAGGAGGGCATGATTGGCCGCCAGCGCCCCCAGTCCCCACGGCCACAGGGCCGGCGCTGCGGCGACCCCAACGGCGGTGACTCCATGGAGGACGAAACTCGCCTTGAGGGTTGGGGAAGGGGTCCAGGGGCGTGGCATGATGCAGGGGCTTCGATCGGGTGACCCGGTTCAGGGGGCGCTGGGGCGACGGGTTAGGAATGCGGCCGAGAGAATCAGCACGAGTGCGGCGCCCGGCCCGACCGTGACCCCCAGGGCATGAAGAACGGGGACCGACGACAGGCCTAGGACGCCGAAGCCGATCACGGTCGTGATGTTGGCCACCACCATCGATGTCAGGGTGGTGGGGTCGAGGCCCCCCGGGCCAGCGGTGCGCTCGAAGAACAAGGCGTAGTTTGATCCCACCGCGACGATGAGGAGGAAGCCCACCAGATGCAGAAGGTGGAGGGGCTTGCCCAGCCCGTGCAGACCGGCCATGACCAACACCACCGCCAACGCCAGAGGTCCGGTGACGGCCAGTAGGCGGGGCAGCGAGCGCAGGGTGGCCGCCAGCAGGGCGACGATGGCCGCAAGGCCGGCGAGGGCAAGGATCTGGGCTTCATCCAGATAGCTGGCGTAGAGGCCGTTTAGCTCGCCCTTGAGGTCGATAAAGAGAATATGGGTGCCACCCAGGGCGGCGCGGACGGCAGCGGCATCGATCTCGCCGTCGCTTGCGGGCGGGCGCAGGGGCAGCAGGACGCTCCAACCTCCATCATGGCGTTCCAGCAAGGCATCTGTGGCGAGGGCGAGGTGGGTGCCATCGAGTTGGGCACGGTCGAGGAGGGGCTGGCTTCGCGCGGCGCCAATGTCGGCGATGAAAGGCGCCAGCCGACTCGCCGGGAGCGGGGAGTCGGCCTGGGCGGTGGCGAGGCGTTGGGCGAGGATCTCCGGATCGGGCAGGGCGGCCTGGCGCTGCCGTTGCAGGGACTGGCTGGGCAGGAAGCGGGCGGGGCTGTCGTAGCCCCCCAGGCGGCCCGCCGCCACCAGGGTATCGAGGCGGGCACCAGCGGCTTCGGCGGCCTGCAGCGCCGATTCCTGGTCGGCCCCATGGACCACCACCATGTAACGGGCATCCGGGGCAGCCATGTCCGCCCGCAGGGCTTGATCCGCCGCCAGGTCGGCGGGGTCGGAGGTGCTGAGGGCCGAAATGCTGGCCTGCCAGAGGCCGTCGCGGTGGACCGTCAGGTGGGCTAGCGCGACGGCCGCGAGAAGCAGAGCCACCCAGCGCCAGCGATGGAGGGCCCGAGCGGCAGCGGCGAGACGGGCGCCGGTGGCGCTGAGGTCCCGTACCGCGGGGGCAGGTCCGGCCAGGGCGGGCAGGATGAAACGGGTGACCAGCGCGGCGGTTAACACCCCGGTCATGGCATACAGGCCGAGCTGCGCAAGGCCGGGGAACCCGGAAAACAGCAGGGCGCCGAACCCCGCCAGGGACGTCAGCACCCCGAGGCGCACGGTGGGCCAGAAACGGGCCCGCCAGGCGGCAGCGCCGACCTGGCCGGACTGGACGAAGTAGTAGATCGAATAATCGACGGCTTCGCCGATAAGGGCGGCACCAAAGCCGATGGTGATGCCGAAAACCGTACCAAAAGCGAGGCTCACCGCCACCACCCCCGCCAGGGCGCCCGAGCCCACCGGCAGCAGGCCGAGTAGAACCAGGCGAGGAGAGCGATAGACGAAGGCGAGGACCGCCACGATGGCCACGGCGCTGAGGGCGGATAGGCGGCTGACTTCGCTCCGGATGGTCTCGCGGGCGCGCACCGCGAATCGCCCCGGGCCCGCGACCTCCAGCGCCATGGCGGGGCCGAGGGCGTCGCGGGCGTGCTCGAACTCGGCCTCCACTGTGGCGATGGCCTGTGCCTGGCCATCGGTGTCGGAACCCAGGGCGCGGGTCTGCAGCAGAAGGAGGGCGCGGCCACCATCCCGGGAGGCCCACACCCCGGCCCGGGTGGGAGGCTCGCCGGCGGGGTCGAGGGCGCCCAATTGCGCCCAGAGTTCGCCGGTGGGGTCACGGGTCAGTGTTGTCTTCAGCATCATGCCGGCCGGTGAGGCCAGGAGGTCGATGCTGTGGGCGATGCTCTCCCGCAGACCTGCGACGCTGAAGCGCTCTGGGGTCACGGCGGGGCTCAGCAAGTAGCGGTTGCGAAAAAGGTAGTCCCGATCGGCATCCTGGCTGCCGGCTTCGCCGTTCTGGACTGAGGTGAATTCGCCGGAGGTGACAAGGCGCCGGCGCAACTCCCGCGACAGGGCGGCACGCTGTTCGGCATCCCCCCCCTGGATACCCACCATGAGGAGGCGGGTGACGACGCCCTCCTTGATCTGGCGGATCATGACCTCCTGGGTGGGGCTGGGGTGGAGGGGCAGGACGAAGGACATGTCGGCGGTGAAGCGGCTCTGCCAGGCGATGGCCAGCCCCGCCAGCATGGCGATCCCCCACAGGAGCAAGGCGCGCAGAACTGGAGCGCTCATGAACCGGCGATGGGGAGGAGGTCGAGGACGATGCGGTCGCCGTCGGCCTGGAGGTACTCGATGCTGCGGACCTGATTGCCTTGGCCGCTCACCGTGATGCGCAGGACCAGGGCGGAAATCCGTTGGTCGCTGGGCAGCAGGTGGAGCACCCACTTTTGAGTGTCGCCAACGAGTTGCAGCGCGTAGCTGCGTTCCAGGGCGCTCCGGTCCCCGGCGAGGAGGGCGCGCAGGCTGTCGACGAAGGCTAGGGCCTCGGGCTGGGAGTCCAGGCGGAGGGTCAGGCGGCGTTTGTCCCGCTCCAAGGTGACCACGTCCTTGTCCAGGACCAGCACTTCGGGGTGCGGGCTGAGGGTGCGCTTTTCCATGTGGGCTGGCGGTGAAAAGCGCATCTCCCCGCTTGAGACCACCGGCTTGTCCAGCACAGCGAGGTACTTACGTTCGGTGAAGGTGGCACGACCTCCCGGGTGGCGGGCGAGATCGGCCATCAGCTGATTGAGATCGAGAGCCGCGCTGGCCGGCCCGAGCAGTGCGTAGAGGATCAGGGCCAGGAGGCCGTCACGAAGCTTCATTGCCGCCAGAAATCGAAGAAGTTGAACCAGTTGTTAGGGGCGATGCGGCAAAAATGGCTAAGCCGCTCGGCGTAGCGGTCCATGGCGCTGGCAATCGCTTCGTCTCGCTCGCTGCGTTCGACGGCGGAGAAGTCTGCAAGGGGTTCGAGGTGGATCTGGTAGCGATTGCCGCCGAGGTAGAGGCCGGTCATGAAGAACACCGGACGACGCAGCATCGCCGCCATCCTCCAGGGGCCCATCGGAAACTGCGCCGGCGCCCCCAGGAAGGGGAGCGGCCGGGTCGGGTCGCTCCCCAGGCTGCGGTCGGCCAGCATGCCCACCAGAGCGCCTTGATCCAGCCGGTCCCGCGCCTCGAGCATGGATTTGACCTGGCCGAGGGGAATGATGTCGGCACTGGCCTCGGGGTTGATGGCTTCAAGGATCGCATTGATCTTGCGGGCGTTCTCGGCATACATGAGCATCGCCACCGGTAGCTGGGCTTTGCCGCGGCCCACGGCGCGAAGCACCTCAAAACTTCCCAGATGTCCGCCCATAAGCAGGGCGCCGGGGCGCTGGGCGAGGGCGGCATGGAGGCCCTCCGCGCCGTGGATTTCAATGTCGAAGAGGTCGAAACGCCCGTTGAGAAGGTAGATCCGGTCATGGACGGTGCTGGAGAAGGCGAAGAAATGCCGAAACACCGCCCCCCAGCTGGATGGCGCGCCCGCCCGGCGCAGGTAGGCCCGACTGGCGTGGCGGGAGCGGGGTGCGAAAAGCGTGAAATACCCGGCGATTCCAGCGAGCACCCACCGGCTAGCGGTGCGTCCAAGGTGGAGAGAGAGCCACACCATGAGGCGCAGGACGGGCAGCTGGCTGCGTTCAGCCTCGCGGATCCAGGCCGGGGTGCTCGCTCCGGCGGTCATGGCGCCTCCGGGATCAGGCTGCCGGTCGCCACGAGGCCTGGTTTGCCGGTGACCTGGAATGCGATCGCACCGCTCGCCTTGCGCTCGAGTCGGAAGTGAAGGGTTTCCCCCGGGCCGACCGGTACGAGAAACTTGGCCTGCGCGATCTCCCAGCCGGCGGACGGGGCGGGGGCCAAGGACGCCGCATAAAGCAAAGCCTGATCCAGGATCACCACCCCGGGGACGATGGGCCGGCCGGGAAAATGACCGGCGAAGGCGGGCAGATCCAGCGGAACCGGCCAGACAAACTCAGCGGTCACGATCCACCTTGTCGGCGTACAGGGCTTCCAGGGCCTGGCGCGG
>JAEUNY010000041.1 GCA_016791005.1 Zoogloeaceae bacterium | reverse complement strand
GGTGCGGGTCGTGGTCCTGGCCGGGCGGGGCAAGAGCTTTTCCGCCGGGGCCGACCTGAATTGGATGAAGGCCGCCGGGGAGGCCAGCGAGGCAGAGAACCAGGCCGACGCCTTGAAGCTCGCCGCCATGCTGCGGGCCATCGCCGAATGCCCCAAGCCCACCATCGCGCGGGTCCACGGCGCCGCCCTGGGGGGCGGCATGGGGCTCGCCTGCGCCTGCGACATCTGCATCGCGTCCACCGACGCGGTGTTCGCCACCTCGGAGGTGCGCTTCGGCATCATTCCCGCCGCCATCGGGCCCTATGTGTTGCGGGCCATCAGGCCGCGCCAGGCGGGACGCTACTTCCTCACTGCCGAGCGGATCGGCGCCCAGCGGGCGGTGGAGATTGGCCTCGCCCACGAAGCGGTGGCCCCGGAGGCCCTGGACGCCACAGTGGCCCAGGTGGTGGAGGCGCTGGCGCAGGGCGGCCCCCAAGCCCAGGCCGCCGCCAAGGATCTGATCCGCGCCGTGGCCCACCAGCCGGTGACCGACGCCCTGGTGGCCGACACCGCCCGGCGCATCGCCCGCCTGCGGGCCACGCCGGAGGCGCGGGAGGGGCTCGCCGCCTTCCTCGCCAAACGGCCACCCGCCTGGAACGCCGGGTCCTGAGGCACGCCCCGTGGCCGAACCCGCCGCCTCCGCCTTCCCCCTGGACTGGGGACTCCAGCCGCTCCTGGATTGGCGGGATCTGCCCCTGGACCTGCCGTCCCTGGCGGCCCTGGCGGCGGGCCTGGGCTGGGCCAGCGGCCTGCGGCTCTACGCCCTGGTCTTCGCCCTGGGGGCCCTGGGCCGCTTTGGTGGCGTGCATCTGCCCGGCGGGCTGGAGGTCCTCACCCACCCCCTGGTGCTCGGCCTCTCGGACCTGATGCTGCTGGCCGAGTTCTTCGCCGACAAGCTGCCCTGGCTGGATTCGGCCTGGGACGCGGTGCATACCTTCATCCGCATTCCGGCTGGGGCCGCCCTGGCCGGCGCGGCGGCGGGGGACCAGGGGACTGCCTTCACGGTGGCCATGGCCCTCTTGGGGGGCACCCTGGCGGCCAGCACCCATTTCGCCAAAGCCGGCGCCCGGGCGGTGGTGAACACCTCTCCCGAGCCCGTCACCAATATCACCGCCTCCCTCGGGGAGGATGCCGTCTTCATCGGCGGCCTGTGGCTGCTCTTCCACCATCCGTTGTGGTTTCTCGGTGGCCTGGTGGTCTTTCTCGCCACGGCGGGGACGCTGCTGGTGATGGCCTGGCGGGGCCTGCGCCGCCGCTGGCGCCCAAGGGAGGAGTGAGATGGCCCCGTCGATCTTCATCAGCTACCGCCGCAGCGACGCCCAGCACGCCGCCTTCGCCCTGGCGGAGCGCCTGGGCCGGGTGTTCGGCGAGGACGAGGTGTTCCTCGACCGCACCCGCATCGAGACCGGCGCCCCCTGGCCCCAGCGCCTGGAGGAGTCCGTGGGCGCGGCCCGGGTGGTCCTGGCCCTGATTGGACCGGGATGGCTGCGGGCGGACGACGAATGGGGACGCCGCCGCATCGACCAGAAGGCCGACTGGGTGCGGGCCGAACTTGCCACCGCCCTGACGGGAAACAAGGCCGTGCTGCCCCTGCTCCTCGGCAAAGCCGACATGCCGCCCAAGGAGGCCCTGCCGCCGAGCCTGGCCGCCCTGCCGGACCAGAATGCCCGCAGCCTCCATGACGACACCTGGGTGGACAACCTGGCGGGGCTCATCGACGAGCTGGTCAAGCACCATGGCCTGCGGCGCCTCGAAGCCCCGCAGGCCGCGCCGGTCGGCGCCCTGACCCGACCTCGGGTAGAAATCGTCCTCCCCGCCCTGAGCGACGAGGAGGTCCGTCAGAAGCTCATCGCCCAGGGGCTGGCCCACTGGCAGATCGACCACCTCCCCCACCCCTGGGTGGTGGTGGGCCAGGCCCAGGAGTTGTACCGGGTCTATCCCTTCGACGGCTTTCTCAAGGCGACGGATTTCATGGCCGTGGCGGCGCGAGCAATCGTCCGCCAGAAGCCCCAGCACCATCCGCGCTGGCAAAACCAATGGACCTCGGTCCAGGTCTGGTTCTCGACCTGGGACGTGGGCTGCCGCATCACCGAGCTGGACCTGAAGGCCGCCAAGCAGATCGAGGACTGCTACTGGGATTTCCTGAACGGCCGCCTGGCGCGGCCCCATTTCGACCCCCCGCCGACCCCCGGCGCCCCGGGCGGCTGAGCGCCGCCGGCCACGAGGAGGAACCCCGATGTTCGACAAGATCCTGATCGCCAACCGCGGCGAAATCGGCTGCCGGGTGATCAAGACCGCCCGCCGCCTGGGCATCCGCACGGTGGCGGTGTATTCCGAGGCCGACGCCGGGGCCCGCCATGTGCGCCTGGCGGACGAGGCGGTGCGGATCGGCCCGGCGCCGGCGCGGGAAAGCTATCTGGTGATCGAGCGCATCATCGAGGCCGCCCGCCAGACCGGCGCCCAGGCCATCCACCCGGGCTACGGCTTCCTCTCGGAGAACGAGGAGTTCTGCGCGGCCTGTGACGCCGCCGGGATCGTGTTCATCGGCCCGCCGGTATCCGCCATCCGCGCCATGGGGTCCAAGTCCGAGGCCAAGAAGCTGATGGAAAAAGCCCGGGTGCCCCTCACCCCGGGCTATCACGGCGACCATCAGGAACCGGGCTTCCTCAACGTCCAGGCCGACGCCATCGGCTACCCGGTGCTGATCAAGGCCGCCGCCGGCGGGGGCGGCAAGGGCATGCGCCTGGTGGAGCACAGCGCCGATTTCCGTGACGCCCTGGCCTCCTGCCAGCGGGAGGCGGCGGCGAGCTTCGGCTCCGACCACGTGCTGGTGGAGAAGTACGTCACCCGCCCGCGCCACATCGAGATCCAGGTCTTCGGCGACCACCACGGCAACGTGGTGCACCTCTTCGAGCGGGACTGCTCGGTGCAGCGCCGCCACCAGAAGGTGCTGGAGGAGGCGCCGGCCCCGGGCATGACGGCGGAGCGCCGGGCGGCCATGGGCCAGGCCGCAGTGGAGGCGGCCCGGGCGGTGGGTTACGTGGGGGCCGGCACGGTGGAATTCATCGCCGCCCCGGATGGCAGCTTCTACTTCATGGAGATGAACACCCGCCTCCAGGTGGAGCACCCGGTCACGGAAATGATTACCGGCCTGGACCTGGTGGAATGGCAGCTGCGAGTGGCCGCCGGGGAGCCCCTCCCCCTCACCCAGGAACAGCTCAGCATCAACGGCCACGCCCTGGAGGCCCGCATTTACGCCGAGGACCCGGCCAAGGGCTTCCTGCCCTCCACCGGGCGGCTCACCCACCTGGCCCCGCCTGAGGAAGGGCTCCATGTGCGGGTGGATACCGGCGTCGAGGAGGGCGACGAGATCAGCCCCCACTACGACCCGATGATCGCCAAACTCATCGTCTGGGACATCAACCGGGACCGGGCGCTGGCCCGCATGCTCCAGGCCCTGGCGGAATACCGGGTAGTGGGGGTCGCCAACAACGTCGAATTCCTCTCCCGCCTGGTGGCCTGCCCGGCCTTCGCCAACGCCCATCTGGACACCGGCCTCATCGAGCGCGAGCAGGCTTACCTCTTCCCTGCGGATCCCCAGCCCGACTGCCAGACCTGGCTCATCCTCGCCCTCGCCGAAGTCCTGCGGGAACAAGCCTGGGCCGCCGAGGAGGCCGCCCGCCATGGCGAGCCTGCCTCCCCCTGGCACCAGCGGGACGGCTGGCGCATGAACGCCCCGGCCTGCCGCAGCCTGCAGTTCCGCCAGGGTGACGCGGTGCGCTCGGTGGCGGCGGCCTTCGGCCCCCGCAGCCTCACCCTGACCCTGGACGGCAAGACCGTCCCCGCCACGGGCACCCTCAACCCCCGCAGCCTGCTTCGGGCCGAGATCGACGGCCTGCGCCTCACCGCCACTGTGGTGGCCGCGGGCGAGCGCCGCCACGTCTTCGCCCAGGGCCGGGCCTGGGCCTTCGCCCGGGTGGACCCCCTCCATTTCAGCGGCGAGGGCGGCGGGCCAGAAGGCGGCCTCCTCGCCCCCATGCCCGGCAAGGTCATTGCCCTGCTGGCCGAGGAAGGCGCCCGGGTGGAGAAGGCCACCCCCCTCCTGATCCTGGAAGCCATGAAAATGGAGCACACCATCACCGCCCCCACCGCCGGCACCCTCAAGGCCTTCCGCTTCGGCGTGGGCGAGCAGGTGGCAGATGGCGCGGAATTGGTGGAGTTCGAAGCCCAGGAGGTAAGCCCGACATGAGCCTCCCGACCCGCGTCCATATCGTCGAAGTCGGCCCCCGGGATGGGCTGCAGAACGAGAAGGTGTCCGTGGCCACGGACACCAAGCTCGCCCTCATTGACCGACTCGGGGCGGCGGGGCTCAGCCGGATCGAGGCCACGGCCTTCGTCTCACCCAAATGGGTGCCGCAAATGGCGGACGCCGATGCGGTGCTAGCCGGGCTGCAGCGCCGGGCCGGGGTGGTCTACCCGGTGCTGACGCCCAACCTGCAGGGTTTCGAGCGGGCGGTGGCGGCGGGCGCCACCGAGGTGGCGGTGTTCGCGGCGGCGTCCGAGGCCTTCAGCCAGAAGAACATCAACTGCAGCATCGCCGAATCCCTGGCCCGCTTTGAACCGGTGCTGGCGCGGGCCCAGACCGTGGGCATCCGGGTGCGGGGCTACGTTTCCTGCGTACTGGGCTGCCCCTACCAGGGGGCCGTGGCGCCCACCGCGGTGGCGGAGGTGGCGGCCCGCCTCTATGCCATGGGCTGCTATGAGGTGAGCCTGGGGGACACCATCGGGGTGGGCACCCCACGCCAGACCCAGACCATGCTGGCGGCGGTGGCCAAGCAGGTGCCGATGGACCGGCTGGCCGGACATTATCACGACACCTACGGGATGGCGATTGCCAACATCTACGCCAGCCTGGAAATGGGAGTTGCCACCTTCGACGCCTCGGTGGCGGGCCTGGGGGGCTGCCCCTACGCCCAGGGCGCCTCGGGCAACGTGGCGACCGAGGATGTGGTGTATCTCCTGGAGGGCCTGGGGATCGAAAGCGGCGTGGATCTCGCCAGCCTGGTGGATTGCGCGGCCTGGATCAGCGAAGTCCTGGGGAAGCCACCGGGCTCCAAGGTGGCCCGGGCCCGCAAGCCCTGCCAGAACCCGTAAGGGCCAACCGCAGCGCCGGCTCGGAATACCGTGACCCCGCCGCGACGCCGGTTTTCCGCGATCCACGCGGTGGTCGGCTGGTTGTTGATTCTGGTGCTGGCCATCGCCAACGGCGGCTTACGGGAGTCCCTGCTCATCCCCAGCCTTGGCCGGGCCCCCGCCACCGCCGTGAGCGGGTTGATGCTGATGGCGGCCGTGATGATCGTGTCGACGGTGCTGTTTCGCCGCCACCCGCCGAGGAACCCCGCCCAGGGCTGGCAGGTGGGCATCGGGTGGCTCGCGGGCACCGTGGCCTTCGAATTCGGGATGGGGCGCTGGATGTTGGGTAAGCCGTGCTCCGACTTGCTGGCGGCCTACACCTTTACCGATGGGAATCTGTGGCCGCTGGTGCTGTTCACTGTGCTCCTGGCGCCGCCGTGGCTGGCGCGACGGCGGTGAGCCCAGGTTAGAAGTGCTATTTCTGGACCGGGGGCGGCACTTCAGACACGGGTGCCGGCGCCCCGGAACTGGAGGGTGAGACCTTCTCGGCCACCCGCCCGGCCGCTGCCGCCGTGGCCTTTGCTCCGCGTTCGACGCCTTCCGCCGCAGCCTCGACGCCGCGCTTCACCCCATGGGCGGCCGCCTCGGCGCCCCGCTCGATCCCACCTGCCGCCGCGCGAACGCCTTTCTTGACCCCGTCCGCCGCGGCTTGGGCGCCCTCCTCCACCGCCGTCCCAACCTTATGAACGACGCCGGGCGACTGGGGCAGTGGCGCCGCCTCGCCCTCGGCAAAGGAGGACAGGGGCAGGAGGCTCATGGCAACGAAAACGAAGTGATGGGCGCGCATTTTCATGGTGCGAGTATGGACTGGTTCCCGCGCGGCAGGTTCCCTTTCTGAGGGACCGGCATCGCCTCTGGATTCCCCGTGATGCGCCCCGCCTGAGGTGCTCGTCAGCCCCCGGCTCGGGCGCTGAAACAACTTTTACATTCGAATACAAGAATATTCGACAACAAATACCCATTGGTAGACTATGGTTAAAGCCTCGCGAGCCTGAAATGGCATGCGGGTATCAGGGCAAACCCGGTGAAAGCCGGGGACGCAAAATCCTGGGCCTAACGCCGCACGGCCACGGCTGCCAGATTGCATCGACCGCGGGGCGGATTCCGTCCCAAGCAGGTGCCGCCATTGCCCTGGACGAGACGATAACGATCAGGGAGGCGACCCATGCTGTGCTCATCCATTCATCCTTGCCCGATCCGGGCCCCTCAGGCTGCCGGCCCCCGGCGCGGCCTCTTGCACCGCTTGGTGCCCTGGGCCTTCGGGTTGCTGCTGACATTGGCCCTGGGTCTCGTCGGCAACCCCGCCTGGGCGGCGGTGCTGGCTCCCACCACCTTGAAAATGGTGGTGGGCGAAAAGGCGACGGTCAGCGTCACCAGGATCAGCGGGCGACTGTCATTCGGCAACACGAATACCAGCGTGGCGAGCACGACCTACGCCTCCGGAGTGATGACCGTCACTGCCAAGGCCGCCGGCAGCGCGACGCTGTCGGTGAAGGACAAAACGGGGACGGCCACCGTTGCCGTGACGGTGCTGAACCCGATGACGGTCAGCCCGACGGCGCTGACCGTCATCGCGGGCCAGAGCGGCAGCCTCAGCGTCGCCAACGCGTTCGCCGGCCCCACCGTGACCAGCTCTGCTCCGGGGGTGGCCACGGCAAGCGTGGCGGGTTCCACGATCACCGTCCAGGGCCTCGCGGCTGGTTCCGCGACCGTCGCCGTGAGCGACACCAAGCGGACGATCAACGTTCCGGTGACGGTGCAGGCGCCCCTGGCAGTGGCTCCCACCAGCGCGTCCATCGCCGTGAACCAGACGGCCCCGTTCGCGGTCACGGGGGCGGTCGGGTCCATCAGCCTGTCGAATTCCGATGCCAGCGTGATCAGCGCCAGCCTCTCCGGCACCACCGTCACGGTGCGGGGCCTCAAGGTCGGCCAGGCGCGCCTGACGGTGCGGGATAGCCGCATGACGGTGACGGTCACGATCACGGTGACCTCGACGATCAGCACCGCCAGCTATGCAGTGATGGCCTGGAACGACCTGGGCATGCACTGCATGGACGCCGACTATTCGGTGTTTTCCATCCTCCCGCCCTTCAACAACCTCCACGCCCAGGTGGTCAATGCCTCCACCGGCAAGCTCGTCACCTCCGGGGTCAGCCTCACCTACGAGGCGGTGGCCGACCCAGCCGGATCCCGCAACAGCATTTCCAGCACCAAGACCAACTTCTGGACCTTCGTGAAGGCCCTGTTCAACGCCGACTTAGCTCCCGACACCGGGCTCGCCAACAACAAGATGCCCGGCGACACGCCCCAGGCCATGAGCTTCGACCCGGCCACCAACCAGTTCCGCGCCGAGGGGATTCCCATCACCCCCTACGACGACACCCACAACAAGAACACCTACCCCCTCATGAAGCTGGTGGCGCGGGACAGCGCGGGCAACTTCCTGGCCTCGGCCCGGGCGGTGTTGCCGGTGTCCGACGAGATGACTTGCGTAAGCTGCCATGGCTCCAAGGCCATCGGGTCAGGCGCCGAAATGGCGGCCAAGCCCGCGGGCGGCTGGGTCTTCGATAGCGATCCCGAGCGCGACTACCGGCGCAACATCTTGCGCCGCCATGATGAAAAATCCGCTGGCAGCGCGACCTTCGCCGCCGCCCTGGCGGCCCGGGGCTACAAGGCCGCCGGCCTCCTCGCCACCGCGGATGCCGGCACGCCGATCCTGTGCGCGGGTTGTCATGGCTCCAATGCGTTGCCCGGCACCGGCATAACGGGCATCGCGCCCCTTACCCAGGCCATGCACGCCAAACACGCGCCGGTGCTGGATCCCACCAACAACCTGAGCTTGAACAGCTCCAGCAACCGGGCCGCCTGCTATCAGTGCCATCCGGGATCTGAAACCAAGTGCCTGCGGGGCGCCATGGGCGCCGCCACCCTCGCGGACGGCTCCCTCGCCATGCAATGCCAGAGTTGCCACGGAGGCATGAGCGCGGTGGGCGACCCCACCCGGGTGGGCTGGCTGCAACAGCCCAATTGCCAGGGCTGCCACTACGACGGCCAGCGCAAAACGGTTTGGGATGCGACCAAAGGGAGCACCTCCCGGTTCGCCACCACGCCGAATGTGCCCTCGGCGGGCTTCTCCCTCTATCGCATGAGCTCGGGCCACGGCGGGCTGCAATGTGAAGCCTGCCACGGCGCGACCCATGCCGAGTACCCGAGTTCCCACGACAACGACAACCTGCTCGCCCAGGACCTCCAGGGCTTCGCCGGCACGCTCCACGAATGCAGCACCTGCCACAAGACCGAGCCGAGCACCATCTCGGGCGGCCCCCATGGCATGCATGCGGTGGGTCAGAAGTGGGTGACGGACCATCACGATCAGGTGAAGGGCATCCAAAGCACCTGCACGGCCTGCCACGGCGCGGATTACCGGGGCACCTTCCTGTCCACCGTGAAGAAGGCCAAGAGCTTCAACATCGGCGACGGCCGAACCAAGGCCTACTCCGTAGGCGACAAAGCCGGCTGCTACGATTGCCACAACGGCCCGACCGGGGGCTAGCCCAGCCGTTCGCCCAACCGGTTCGGCAATGAAAATCGGGCGGCCCAGGCCGCCCGATCCCGTTCAAAGGCAAGCGTTTTGCGCCCCGCCCTACAGGTACATCTGCATCTCGACGGTGGCCTTGGTGAAAAAACCCTTGCCCAGGCGGATGATGCGTTCGTCGTGGCGCCACAACCAGGCAATTCCGGCGAGCTGGACGCCGGTGGCATCCACCGGCACGACCACCCGGTTCTGGGTGCGGCCGTAGGTGGTCTTGCCCTTCCCCGGAACGTCCTTCTTGACGAAGAAACCCTTCTTCACATCCTTCCAGGCCACCGCGCTGGGATCGATCTGGCACAGCTCGTGGCCGGCGTAGTAGGCATGGCTGACGTCCTTCGTCTTGAGGCCATTCTTCTGCACCAAGGCCATCAAGGCCCCCAAACTCCCGGCGATCAGGCGATGCTCCTGATCGTTGTCGTTGTATTCCAGCATGCCCCACGACCCTTTCTGGTCAGAACAGAATTTGAAATGGACAAACCTTGCTGCCGAGCGCGCAGCGGTCTTCTCCGCGGCGTGCAGTAGAAACCGGGTGCCATCAAGCCGGCCTCGAGCCTCCTGTCTGCGGCCCGGTGCTGTGGGCAAAAGCCGCGTGAAAAATCGCTTTCGGGAACTCGACCGTAGCGCAATTCAGTACTGCCACAGCGCCACGGGCCGATGGGCTCATCATCGCATGAGGGCGCCGATTTGTTGACGGGCAGGGCGAATGCCCCCAGCCCGAACGGTATTCAGCCCAGGAACATCCGATAAGCGGGGTTGGCGGTTTCCTCGGCATACTCATACCCCAGCCGGGCGAGAAAATCCTCGAAGGCGCTCCGATCGGACGGCGGCACCTGCATCCCCACCAGTACCCGACCGAAATCCGCCCCGTGATTGCGGTAGTGAAAGAGGCTGATGTTCCAGTCCGAACGCAGGGTGTCGAGGAAATTCACCAGCGCACCCGGGCGCTCGGGGAAGATGAAGCGGTAGAGGAGTTCGTCGTGGGCCTGGGGCGCATGCCCCCCCACCATGTAGCGCACGTGGCTCTTGGCCATTTCGTCGTCGGTGAGATCCAGGGCGGGCAGTTCGTGGCGCTGAAGCATCTCCACCAGGCGAGTGGCCTCGGCCCGGTTGTGGATCGAGACGCCGACGAAGATGTGGGCCTGGTCGGCGTCGGCATAGCGGTAGTTGAACTCGGTCACGTTACGGTGGCCGATGAGGTGGCAAAACTTCTTGAAGCTGCCGGGTTTCTCCGGGATCGTCACGGCCAGCACCGCCTCCCGCTGCTCCCCCACCTCGGCCCGCTCGGCGACGAAGCGCAGGCGGTCGAAGTTCATGTTGGCCCCGGAGGCCACCGCCACCAGGGTCTTGTCCCGCAGTTTGTGGCGGGCGGCATAGGCTTTGGCCCCCGCCACGGCGAGCGCGCCGGCCGGCTCCAGGATCGAGCGGGTGTCCTCGAAGACGTCCTTGATGGCGGCGCAGATGGCGTCGTTATCCACCAGGATCATCTCATCCACATATTGCTGGCAGAGACGGAAGGTCTCGGTCCCCACCGTTTTCACCGCAGCCCCGTCGGCAAAGAGGCCCACCTGGTCCAGGGTGACAACCCGCCCCGCCGCCAGGGATTGGGTCATGGCGTCGGCGCCCTCGGCCTCCACGCCGATCACCTTGATGTCGGGCCGCAGGCGCTTCACATAGGCTGCCACCCCGGAGATCAAGCCGCCGCCGCCCACGCAGCAGAAGATGGCGTGGATCGGCTTGGGATGCTGGCGCAGGATCTCCATGGCGATGGTGCCCTGGCCGGCAATCACGTCCGGGTCGTCGTAGGGGTGGACGAAAGTCAGCTTCTCGGATTTCTCCAGTTCCAGGGCGTGGGCGTAGGCGTCGGAATACGACTCGCCCGCCAGCACCACCTCGCCACCCCGGCTCCTCACCGCGTCGATCTTGATCTGCGGCGTGGTGGTGGGCATCACGATCACCGCCCGCACGCCCATCTTCTGGGCCGACAGGGCCACCCCCTGGGCATGGTTGCCGGCGGAGGCGCAGATGACCCCCCGCTCCAGGGCCGCCGGCCGCAGCTGGGCCATCTTGTTGTAGGCCCCTCGGATCTTGAAGCTGAACACCGGCTGCATGTCCTCCCGTTTGAGGAGGAACCGGTTGTGCAGGCGGGTGGAAAGGTTGGTCGCCAGGTCCAGGGGCGTTTCAATGGCCGCGTCATACACCTGGGCGTTGAGGATGCGCTCAAGGTAATCGTCGGGATGCTGGGTGTTCATGCCTGGAAACCGGGGAGGAAAAGCGAGCGAGGGTATCAGGCTCCCGCTGATGGCGGCAAGGCGCCCGCCCGCGGCTCAGCGCCCCGGCAGGCGGGCCGCAATGGCCCGGGCCAAAGCGTCGGCGAGGCGGGCGTGGGCGGTCGCCACACCGGAAAAATCATTCCCAGGGATCGGCTCGCTGGCCGCGAAACGGCCCTGGGCGACCATCGTCGGGCCGTCCCGGATGGACCACACGGCTTCCAGGGCCACGGTCTCGAACCCGAGGGTTTCCAGGCCGGTGACGTCGATGGGCACGCTGAAGCGCGGCGCCGCGAGGCTCGCCTGGGGGGCGGAGACCACCTGACTCCAGCCGGTCTCCCGCATCACGGCCCGCGCCACCCGGCCGGCCAGTTCCGCCTTGATCGGAGCGGCCCAGCGGTGGCCGTCGGCCACAGCCACCTGGGCCCCGTCTTCGAGACGCACCATGGCCGGTCGGTCGACCCGCTCGGGCACGCTCACCGGGCCGATCACCACCCCGGGGCCCGGCACCGCGGCGGTCGTCGCCACCGCCCGCTCGCTGTCGGCCAGCGCGTAGTAGCGCACCGCCGGGGAGCCCCCGCAGCCATCGAGCAGGGTCACGAGGCCGAAGAGGAGCAACGCGGCAGAGATTATTGGCAGGGCAGCCATCAGGGCTTCTCCTCCGGCTTGCCCCGCAGGAGGGCCTCGGGGTGGCGTTCCAGGGTGTCGGCCAGCTGGCGCAGGGCCTGGGCGGTGCGGGTGAGTTCCTGCAGGGCGGCGCGGGCATCCTGCTGCAGGGGGGCGTCCGTGGAGAGCAGGCGGCGTCCCTCCGCCAAGGCCCCCCGCGCCTCCGCCAGTGTGCTCTGGACCTCCCCGCTCAGGACCCCGTCGAGGCGGCGAATCACGCCGTCCGCCTCGGCAAGCGTCCGGGTGAGGGTCGCCACCGCCTCCCGCGTATCGCGCCCGATCTCCTCCATCGGCACCTTGTCCAGCTTGGCGAGGAGGCGGTTCAGGGTGGCCTGGAGTTCCTCCAGGCTGGCCTTGGTGGTGGGCAGCAGCACCGGGGACTGGCTCCAGTCCACCTGGGCTGGCTTGGCGTTGGGGAAGAAATCCAGCGCCACGTAGAGCTGGCCGCTCACCAGGTTGCCGCTACGCAATTGCGCCCGCAGGCCCCGGGCCACCATGCGGTCGATGACCTGGCGGGGCGATCCGTCCCCCGCCTTGCCGCCCTGGCCCGACCCGAGGCGATCCGGGTAGAGATCCACCACCACCCGCATCCCCAGCTCGGCGCTGCGTCCGTCGAAATCCACATCGATGGCGGTGACCTCGCCGAGGGTGACGCCACGAAAATCCACCGGCGCCCCCACCGAGAGCCCGCGCACCGACTCTTCGAAGCGCATCACATAGCTCACACTACCGTCGAGGCCCTGCTTCATGGCGTCGTCCCGGGTGCGGAAGAGGCGGAAGGCCTGCCCCTTGTGCGCGGGGGCCGCGCTCTCGTCCCGGGACTGGAAGGCCAGCCCCCCGCCCAGGAGGGCGGCGACGGACTCGGCATGCACCTGCACGCCATCGGCATTGAATTTGAAATCCACTCCGCTGGCATGCCAGAAGCGGGTATCGCTGGTGACGAAACGGTCGTAGGGCGCCTTGATAAAAACGGGGATCTCGATCCGCTTGCCCTCCGGGTCGAGCCGGTACCCGGTCACCTGGCCCACCTCGATGCGGCGGTAGAAAATCGGCGCCCCCACATCCAGGGAGCCCAGGGTGTCGGCGTTGAGCACGTAGGCCGTGCCCGGCACGTCGAAGGTCACCGCCGGGGCTTCCGGCAGAGCCTCGAAATCCCGCCGTGCCTCCGTGGCCTTCCCCACATCCATGCCCACATAGACCCCCGACAGCAGGGTATCCAGGCCGGTGATGGTCCGCCCGGACACCTGCGCGCGGACGGCCCAGAAGCGGGTGTCACTGACCAGCAGATCCACCACCTCCCGCACCATGCGGGCCGTCACCACCACCCCCGAGCCATCCCGTTTGAGGGCAACGCCCACGATCTGGCCCACATCCACGTCCTTATATTTGATGCGGGTCTTGCCGGCCTCCAGCCCCTGGCCGGAGCGGAAGGCGATGGTGATGGTCGGGCCCTGGTCGAGGTAGGAACGCACCGCCAGAAACACGCCGATGAGTGCCGCCACCACCGGGATGATCCACACCAGGGGGATGCGGAAGCGGCGCGGCGGCTCGGTGACGGCTGTGGGAAGGTCGAGCCCGGGCTCAGTCATCGGGGGTCTCCGCATCCCCGGTGAATGGGTCCCAGATCAAACGGGGGTCGAAGCTCATGGCGGCGAACATGGTGAGTACCACCACGCCACCAAAGGCCAGGGCGGCGGGCCCGGCCTCCACCGTCGCCAGACCCTGGAAGCGCACCAGGGCAACCAGGAGTGTCACCACGTAGATGTCCAGCATCGACCAGCGCCCGATGAATTCCACCATGCGGTAGAGCCGGGTGCGGGCCCGGGGTGCCACCCGGGAGCCCCGCTGGACCGAGGCGGCCAAATACAGCAAGGCCAGGATCTTCAGGAGCGGCACCAGGATGCTGGCGAAGAACACCACCGCCGCCAGGGGCCAGGAACCGGAGGTCCACAGGAACACCACGCCGGAGAGAATGGTGTCCTGCTGGCTGCCCCCGAGGGAGGTGGTGGTCATCATCGGCAGCGTGTTGGCCGGCACAAAAAGGATCATCGCGGCCAGGGTAAGGGCCCAGGTGGTGGCGAGGCTGGCCGGCTTGCGATCATGCAAGGGGGCGTGGCAACGCGGGCAGCGGGGCAGCGCCACCGGCGCGGGGCGGGCGAGCTGACCGCAGGCGTGGCAGCTCAGCAGCCCCAGGGAGCGGGCGGTCACGGCCGGCGTCATGGCGTCGCCTCCGCCTGCTCCCACAACAGGCGCGGGTCGAAGGCCCGGCTTGCGAAAGTCAGCACCACGATGAGCGCCGCGGTCGCCCAGAAGGCCACCCCGAGAATCACGCTGGCGAGATGGGCCAGCTTCACCAAGGAGACGAGCATGCCGAGCAGGAAGACTTCGATCATCCCCCAGGGTTTGACCGAGCGGACGAGGCGGTAGAACCGCGCGTAGCCCGGGGCCCGGCGACCCAGGCGCAGCGGCACCAGCACGATGGCGATCATCACCACCTCCAGCACCGGGAAGGCCATGGCCGTCACGAACACCAGGGCGGCCACCGGCTCCATACCTTCCTGCCACAGGCTCAAGACGGCGCCGAACTGGGTGACTTCCACGCGGCGCCCCTGCAATTCCAGGCCGACCAGGGGATAGACGTTGGCCAGTACATAAAGAACCGCCGCCGTGACAACGAGGGCCAGACTCCGATCCACGCTGTCGGCGGGGCTGCGGGCGAGGATGGCGCCGCAACGCACGCAGCGCGCCGTCCGCCCCGGCTCCAGGCAGGGCTCGTGCTGCAGGAGGTCGCAGTCATGACAAGCGATCACCGTGGCCGGCAGGCGCAGGTGGTGCATGGCAGGTGCGGAAGGAGAAGGCATGCGCAGGCATTCAAGGCGGCACGACGCCCGCATTCTGGCGCCCGGAGACGCTGCCGCGCAAGGAGGGGGATTGGGGCCACCCCGGCAACTGCTGCACAATGACAACTGTTTTCGAACCCTGGAGTTTTCATGCGCCACCCAGCCCTGACCGCCGCACTGATTGCCACCGCCCTCGCCCTGTCGGCCTGCGCCCCCAAGGTCGGCACCACAAAATGGTGCGGCAAACTCCAGGAAAAGCCGAAGGGCGACTGGAGCGCAAATGACGCCGCCGCCTTCCTCCAGCACTGCGTGGTGCCGGGGACCGAAGTCAAGGAATAAGGCACCCTGCATTCCCCTGACCCGGGCAGAGGCAAAATGAGCGATGTCGTCCCCCTGGCGCCGGATCTCGCGGCCTATCTCACCAGCCGCATTTCGGTGCAGGTCGGCGCCTGCGATGACGACGGCTTCACCAGCGTCGTGCGGGCCCTGGGGGCCCGGGTGTCGGGCGACCAGTGCCGGGTCACGATCCTCATGGGCCGCTCCCAGGCCGAACCGGTGCTGGCCATGTTGCGGGCCAACGGCAAGATCGCCGTGGTGTTCAGCCATCCGGTGAGCCACCGTACCGTCCAATTGAAGGGCCGGGACGCGGCCCTCGAGGCGGCCACGCCGGCAGATGAAGCCACCCTGGGACCCTACGCGGTGGCGATGGCAGGCCACCTGGCGGCCTATGACGTGCCGGAGGCGGTGGCCCGGGCCCTGGTGAGCTGCGCCCCCGGGGACCTCATCGCGGTGAGCTTCACCCCAAGCGAGGCCTATGGCCAGACCCCCGGCCCGGGGGCCGGCCAACGCCTGACTCCCCCGGCGAACCCGTCATGAGCCGCCTCTTCACCGTCGACGACGTGCGCAACTGCCTGGAGGGGATCATTCCGGCCGGGCTGGCGACCTGCGGTGCCGATGGCATGCCCAACATCACTTACGTTTCCCAGCTCATTTACGTAGACCCGGACCACGTGGCCCTGTCCTTCCAGTTCTTCAACAAGACGCGGGAAAACATACTGGTCAATCCCCACGCCACGGTGCTGATGGTGGATCACCTGACCGTGGAGCGCTTCCGCATGCGCCTGCGCTACCTGCGCACCGAGACCTCGGGGCCGCTCTTCGAGCGCATGAAGGCCAAGCTCGCCGGCATCGCCGCCCACGACGGCATGACCGGGGTGTTCCGTCTGCTGGGTGCCGACGTGTATCGGGTGCTGGACATCGAGCCCGTGCCCGGTCGCCAGTTGCCACCGGTGGCCCTTGGCCCCGCCCTGCTCCCGGCCCTGCGCCGCAGCACCGACGCCCTCTCCGCCTGCCGCAGCCTGGAAACCTTGTTCGACACCCTGGCCGCCTGCCTGGATCGCCATTTCGGCATCGAGCACCAGATGCTGTTCCTCGCCGATGCCGAGGCTGGGAAGCTGGTACTGGTGGGCAGCCAGGGCTATCCGGTGGTGGGGGCCGGGGCGGAGATTCCCTTCGGCGCCGGGGTGATTGGCATCGCCGCCCGGGAGGGCGTGCCCATCCGGATCATGTTCGCTGCCGCCGAATACGCCTACAGCCGGGCGATCCGGGACAAGGCCAGCGCCGACGGCCTGATGGACCATCTGGAAACGGCGATTCCCTTGCCCGGCCTGGCCGAGCCCGCCAGCCAAATGGCGATCCCGGTCTTCGGCTGCACCGGCCTGCTGGCCGTCCTCTACGTGGAAAGCGGGCAGGATTGCCGCTTCGGCTACGACCTGGAGGACGCTCTGGTGGCCCTGGCCGCCCAGTTCGGCCTGGCGCTGCAGGCCCACCGCGCCCATGCGGCCGCAGAGGAAGAGGAGGAGGCCCGGGCCAGCCAGCCCCCCAATGGCACACCCGCAGCCACGGCGCCGGCAGGCCCGCCCCTGCGGGTGCGCCATTACCCCCGGGACCACAGCATCTTCCTGGGCGATGACTACCTCATCAAGGGGGTGGCCGGGGCGATCCTGTGGCTCCTGCTCCAGGACACCACCCGGGCGGGGCGGGGCGAGTTTTCCAACCGCGCCCTGCGCCTGGACCCCCGCCTCCATCTGCCGGACCTGGGGGACAACCTGGAGGCCCGCCTGATCCTGCTGCAGCGCCGGCTGGTGGATCGCGCTGCGCCCCTCGCCATCGAAAAAACCGGCCGTGGCCGTTTCCGGCTGCGCCTCGATCGGTCGGTGGAATTGCGCGAAGAGGCTGACGGCAGCGCCTGAATCTCGGCCCGGATCCTAGGCGGCCCGCCGCAGCCCGACTTCGAGCTTGCGCCACGCCGACCCATCCAGATAAGGCCTCACAACGCCCAGGATCTCCTCCAGCACCACCGGCGGCGCGTGATCGCGAATCGGCAGCAGGAAGGCGAGGCGCTCGGCCGGGGTCAAGGCCGGGACGATCCAGCGCAAGGTCGCCGCCGATTCCGCTGGCGAGAGGGAGGCCACGATCCGCGCCTCCAGGTCCCGCAACTCGGCATCGCTACGGGTGCCCCACAACACTGCGTTGAGGTCTGTCTCCTCGGCGTGCATGTGGATGAAGTTCTCCCCCACCATCAGGGCGAGCAGGCGGTAAAGGCGCAGCGCGGCGCTGACCCGCGCGGGGCCGCGGCTGCGGGCCACCAGTTCCGCCTGGGCCGTAAGGATTTCGAGGCTGACGGCGTGATCGCGGTGCTCGGCGGTGGCGTCCTCCGCCGAACCTGGTGCGCATTCTTCCAGGTAGGGATGGACGATGGCGTCTTCCTTGGTGAGGTGCCCCTCGCACAGGAAGATGAGGGCACGCACCGCCTCGAGGGCCTCGGTGACCGCCGCCTCGTCCTCGGTATCCAGGGCGCCCACCTGGGGCAGGAGCTGGCACATGAAGGCCCGCAGCCCTTTGTGGATGGGGAGATAGATGTCGTAGCGGGCCGCAGGGGCCCGATCCTGAATGGCTTCCAACATGATGCTTACTCCTTGGCAGCGGCGGACACCTGCACGGGACCGCTCGGGGGTTGGGGGACAAAAACGATGTGGGCGGTGGGGATGGGCTGGCCCGGCGCGATCGCGGTGGGGGCCGGCGCCCCGGCGGGCCCGGCGTGCTTCAGGTAGCGGTAAATCGCGTCGAGATCGCCATCGCTCATCCGCGCCAGGTTGAACCAGGGCATGGGCGGGCGGCGCTCGGCCCGGGCGTGGGCCCGCCAGGCCTTGGCACTCATGTCCTGAACGATCAGCCGGAGGTTGCTGGCGTAGGTGACGCCCCAGGGGCCCGCGAAGCCCAGCGAGGAGCCCTGGAGCCACTCGGCCTCCGGTACGTTACCGCTGCGGGGCATGTAGCCATCGGTGTGGCAGTCATTGCAGCCGCTCACCTGGACCAGGTAGCGCCCGCGGGCCACCGCCGGATCGGCCTCGCCGGCCTGGGCGGGAAAATGAGCCGCTGCCAAGACGGCTGCAGTAAAAAGAGTGGTGTTACGCAAATTCATTCGAGTCTCCTGATCGTATGGACAAAGGGGCGGCTTCGCGACGAAGCCAGTGCCAACGCACCCGTGCCTCTTGGTGGCGCTGCCGACGACCGGCCAACCAGACCGAGACCGCTTTGCGCTCACCCCAGGGTGTCGCTGGAGGTGTTCGCAGCGTACGATCCGCCCTGGTTCCGCGTTCTTAACTCTTCATTCACCAATCCTTAAAAAATTGCTAAGCGCCCGACGCCGGGGCGAGGGGGGACGATTTGATGGAAATTCAACGGTTCGGCACCACCGGCCGGTACTCGGATGCGGTGGCCTGGAACGGTCTCCTGCATCTGGTGGAAGTGCCCGCCCAGGACACGGGAGACATCGAGGATCAGACCCGCAGTCTCCTTGCCAGCCTGGGCGCCCAGCTTGAAAGTGCCGGCTCGGGCAAGGACCGTCTGCTCATGGTCACGGTTTATCTGGTGGATATGGCCGACTACGCGGGCATGAACGCGGTGTGGGAATCCTGGCTCCCGCCCGGCGCCGCCCCAAGCCGGGCCTGCGTCCAGGTGGCACGCCTGGCCCGCTCAGGCTGGAGGGTGGAAATGGCGGTCGTGGCTGCGGGTCGAGCGGCCTGACCACCGCCGTAATAGGGGCGTCCACGGCGCCTCACGCCCCCTTGGGCAAGAGCGAAATCGAGGCCGGCAGGCGGGGGAATTGAACCGTCGATACCCTTCCGAGGTCCCAGCGCGAGAAGGCCGCGCCGGTCGCCGAGATTGCCCCCAGGCCGCCTAAGGTCTTCATTTGTCTGTCAATTGCACCGCAACACAGGTCGGCCTGGGCTACAATTGCGAGTTTTCCCCCGCCCCTGGATCGCCATGACTCAACGCCTGCGCGAAATCCCTTACAACTACACCTCGTTCTCCGACCGGGAGATCGTGATCCGCCTTCTGGGGGCGGAGTCCTGGCAGGTGTTGGATGGATTGCGGGCGGAGCGGGTCACCGGGCGGTCGGCCCGTATGCTCTACGAGGTGCTGGGCGACATCTGGGTGGTCACCCGCAATCCCTACCTCCAGGACGACCTGCTGGCCAATCGCGACCGTCGCGATGCTTTGGTGGAGGCGCTGCGTCATCGCCTGCGGGAAGTGGAAAAACGGCGCGAAGAATCGGCCGGCGACGACCCGGAGCGCAGTACCAAGGTCGCCAAGCTGGTTGAGGCCGCCCATAGCGCGGTGGATCGCTTCGAAGCCTTTTTCGGCGACACGATCATGCTGCGCCGGCAGGTGCTGCGCAGCCTCGCCCGCCACACCCGCAAGGACAACATCTGCTTCGACGGCCACGCCCGCGTCAGCCACGTCACCGACGCCACCGACTGGCGGGTGGAGTACCCCTTCGTGGTGCTCTACCCGGACACCGAAGACGAGATGGCGCCGCTGGTGAAGGACTGCATCGAACTGGGCCTCACCATCATTCCCCGCGGGGGCGGCACAGGCTACACCGGCGGGGCGGTGCCCCTGGATGCCCGGTCGGTGGTCATCAACACCGAAAAGCTCATCGACCTCGGGTCGGTCGAGGATGTGGTGCTGCCCGGGCACGATCAACCTTACGCCACGATCCGCACGGGCGCCGGGGTCGTCACCGAGCGGGTGGCGGAAGCGGCTTCCGCCGCCGGGCGGGTGTTTGCGGTGGATCCGACCTCGGCCAGCGCCTCCTGCATCGGCGGCAACATCGCCATGAACGCCGGCGGCAAGAAGGCGGTGCTGTGGGGCACGGCGCTGGACAACCTGGCGTGGTGGAAGATGGTCACGCCGGACGGCAACTGGCTGGAAGTGGAGCGCCTGGACCACAACTTCGGCAAGATCCACGAGCAGGATACGGTGCGCTTCCGCCTGAAGCGCTTCGACGCGCGGGGCTACAAATCCCTGGGCGAGGAGATCCTTTCCATGCCCGGTGCCGCCTGCCGCAAGGTGGGCCTGGGCAAGGACGTGACCGACAAATTTCTCGGCGGCGTGCCGGGGGTGCAAAAGGAAGGCACCGACGGCCTGATCGTCGCCGCTCGCTGGGTGCTGCACAAGATGCCGCCGGTCACCCGCACCGTCTGCCTGGA
>JAEUNY010000013.1 GCA_016791005.1 Zoogloeaceae bacterium | reverse complement strand
GGCCACCCATCAGGGCCCAGGCGATCAGGGCGATGCCGGCCAGGATCCGAACGATTTTGTCGATGCCACCAACATTGGCTTTCATGGAGTACTCCTTCAGGCTGAGATTGACAGTGGCGCCATTGGACCACGCCAGGCCTGAGGGGTCTGTAACCTTGGTTACATAGCTTTGGGGGAGCGGCCCCAGTTCCATTAGGCTGCGGCTGGTCAGTAGCGGGAGCGTCAATGCGTTCGCTTATCGGTGCAGACTTGGGAATTGCGTGATTCGGAAAGCCTGCTGCACGGTGAGGCCAGGCTGACCCACTCGCCCTTGGCGGTGTCCCAAACTTCAGCACCAATAGACCGGATGGCAGCACGTCCTGGTGACGGTGCTCGACGTCAATAATCGCGAACGCATGGCCCGACCCGAGGCCAAGACCCTCAAAGTGGCCGCCTTTGTTCACGACCTGGAGACCCGGGGCGTTCACCTCAGGTCCGGCGTGGCGGCTACCTTGATTTGCTGCATGCCGTGACGGCCTCCACGCCTTGCCCCACTGCCTATTACCAAGGGCGGATTCCGCGGCGCGGCGCGGCATTTATCCTTGAACGTCCGCAATCAGGAGGCCGCCATGGACCCCGACTGGCTCAAAAAGGTGTTCGCCGCTCCACCGACCGCGCTCCAACCCGCCGAACTCCGGTTCAGACTTTTCCACCTGACCTTTCCGGTCGACGGAAGCCTCCGCGTCACCACCATCGAGTTAAAACCCACCAGCCCCTCGGCCAAGCCGGAGGCGTCATGAAGCCCCTAGCGATCGCTATCCTGCTGGCCGCTCAGGCGATGACCGCCCAGGCCGAAATATTCAAATGCGTTGAGGGCGGCAAAACGACCTATGCCAACAGCCCATGCAACCGAGAGCAGAGGGAGCGCATCGAGGCTGAGGCCGCTGCCGCCCGGAGAACTGCAGAGGAAGTAGCCCGCAAGCAAAGCGAGGCGGCGGCCAGGGCGCGCGACGAGGCTGCGCGCCGGCAACAGGCTATTGACGACGCGGTACGCAACGCAGAAGCTTCCAGCCGCCAGCGCACCATAGATCAGGACCGGGCCATCTTCGAACAGTGCATGAAAGACTTTCAAGACCCGCTCACGGACCCCGGCGTCAGAGCGACGCTTCGCGGCGTCTGTGCCAAATTCAGGGACGACTTTCGCGCCAAGTGGCGCCGCGAACCCTGACCGCCGCACCCAACCAAAGCCCTTTCATCCGCCTGAGCGGGAGGCTGGCGCCATCATGGCGCAATGAACTCCCGCACTGCCGACCTTCTCGTCATTCGCGCCTCGGCGACGCCCGATGAGTGCTCGCCCACGGCGGCAGATCTCGACGCCACGCGTCAGCGCCTCAATTCACCATTCGCGGCAGTCGGCTAAGGCGTCATGACAGACCCAGCGGTTCAGAAATACAGGCAGGCGACGGCTCGAGTCTGCCCTCCGTCAATCACCGGGATCGCCACCAGGGCGCCCAGGCCGGCCTGCGCGGCGGCAGCCAGTGGGCCTTCCGCGTTGGCGAGACTGTCGGAGAGGACCGGGGTCTTCGTGGCCATGGCTTGGCCGATGGGGCCGGCACCGGAGGCAATGCGGGCGCCGGCCAAAGCGGTGGCGAAGTCGGGCACGCTGTCGCAGTCACCGGACTGGAAGGTGAGGGCGTCGCCTTCGGCGGTGGCGGTCCACACCTCGAAGCGACGGGCG
>JAEUNY010000007.1 GCA_016791005.1 Zoogloeaceae bacterium | reverse complement strand
GGCACCGTAGTTTGTCGCCGTGGAACTGCCCTCGGCCGCCGCGATCTGGACCGCCGAACGAACGTCGAACAGGGTCAGGGTCACCACCGAAGCCTTGGACTGCAATCCGCCCGCCAAGGCGCCCACTGCACGGTTCCCCACCATGCCACCCAGGGCAGCCCCCACGCCACCAATGGCCGAGTCGTTGATGATGATCTGCGGCTCCAGGTAGTAATCCGCCGCCACCCGCTGACCCTTCTGCTGCTTGGAGCCCGCGCGGTATTCACCAGAGTTGCGCTGGATCTCGGTGATGCGAGACAGGCGGGAATCCGAGCGCTGATTGCCGATGGAGGTGATGACGAAACAGTTGGATTGCTGGACTGCCAAGCGGATCAGGGGCTCGATGGTGGTCACCTGGGTGGCGCTGCCAAAGCGCCCGTACCATTCTTGCTCTCGGCCGTCATCCACGGCGATGGTCCCGAGGGTCTGGTCGCAACGCTCCAGGGACGGGTCCGCCCCTGCGCTGGTGGCGCCCCCTGCCGCGCCGGACACGGCCGTCGTCTGGTTTCCGGTGGACACGATGCCACCCCCGCCGGGGGTGACGCAGGCAGCCAGGGGGGTCACCATGGCCAGGGCAAACAGGCGTTTCATTCCAGAACTCAACATTGTTTTCACTCGACTTTCTGGGTGGGTTCAAGAGGTCGGAAAAAGGGTGCGGCAGGGCGGCCGGGAAGAACACGTCATAAAATTATATTGGCTCCATTGGAATGGATCCACCGCGGATCTTCACCCTCACCCGCCCCGGAATCAGTAGAAATACCACAGCCCCTGGCGCCAGTAGCCCTGATAGGGATAGCCGGAATACCAGTAGCGATAAGACTCTTCCCGCCAGCGGGCCTGGGATTTGTAATAGTCGGCGTCCGCCTTTTTCGCCGCCGAGGCCTCGGCCAGGAGCTTCTTGGATTCCTTATCCCCCTTGCTCGCCGCAATGGACAGCCACTTTTCCGCTTCCTGAGGGTCGGACCCCATTTCCTCCAGCCCGGTCAGGTAGAAGCGCCCCAGGGCCTTCTGCGCCTTGAGATTGCCGTGCTCGGCGGCCTTGCGCATCCAGACCAGGGCTTGGTAGCTATCCTGGGTGACGCCATCTCCCCGGAAATAGCGCAGCCCCAGATCGTAAGCAGCGCGGGGGTCGGACTCCGCCACCGCCTTGAGGCGGGCGATACGGCCGGTGGGATCGTCATCGGGCACCGCAGAGGCCGGATCGAAACTCGAATAGCCCCGCGGCCGCTCGCTGCAGCCCTGATCGTCGCAAATGCGAACCGACTCCCTCGGCGGTGGGGCCTGGACGCAGGCGGTGAGCAGCAGAGCACTGAAGGCAAGCGCGAGACGTTTCATGGGCAAACCCCGGCGGCAAGACAAAGGCAGAGAGTTGAGAAGGCTACTCCCCTTGCATGCGGCCCTTCAAGAGCAGTATTGCATTGCTTGCCCGCTGATGTCTCACCCTCGGCACCGCATCGGCAATATTCCGGCCCCGATGACCCGCTCCCGGCTAAGATGCCGGCTCAGTTCAACCGGATCAGGCATCATGTTTTCTGGCATCGTCGAAGCCATCGGCCGCATCGAAACCGTCACCCCGCTCGCCGACGGCGTGCGCATCAGCGTGAATCCGGGCACCTTGGCCCGGGACGACATCAAACTGGGCGACAGCATCGCCCACAGCGGGGTCTGCCTCACCGTCGTCGCCCAGGATGGCCCCCAACTCGCCTTCGACGTCTCCCGCGAGACCCTCAATTGCACCGTCGGCCTGGACCAGCCGGGCGAGGTCAATCTCGAAAAAGCCTTGCGGGTCCATGACCGCCTGGGCGGCCACATCGTGACGGGTCACGTGGATGGGATTGGCGAGGTGGTGAGCTTCGAGCCCATCGGGGAAAGCCACGAACTCGTCATCGAGGCCCCCGCCGACCTCGCAGGCTTCATCGCGCGCAAGGGCTCCATCACAGTGGACGGCGTGAGCCTCACGGTAAATCAGGTGACCGGGCGCCGCTTCTGGATCAATCTCATCCCCCACACCGTGGCAGTGACGACCCTGAAGCGGCTGACCCCCGGCAGCCGGGTCAATCTGGAAATCGACATCCTCGCCCGCTACATGGAGCGCCTCCTCGCCTACCAGAGGAACCCGGAAGCCTGACCCTCAACCCTGCCCGCCTATGCCTGCCCCACCGGGGGCAGGTACACTACATGCCTTTTCCCGGGACCCCGCGCGGCGACGCCGCCCCCAGACCCCGGAGCCCGTTGTTAGGAGAGTGGCCGTGAGCGCATTAGCGCCCATTCAAGACATCATCGACGACATCCGCGCCGGCCGCATGGTCATTCTGGTGGACGAGGAAGACCGCGAGAATGAAGGCGACCTAGTGATGGCGGCGGAGGCCATCACCCCGGAAGCCATCAACTTCATGGCCAAGTTCGGCCGCGGCCTGATCTGTCTGACCCTGACCGAAAGCCGCTGCCAGCAACTCGGCCTCTCCCAGATGGCCCGCACCAACGGCAGCTCCCACGGGACCGCGTTCACCGTCTCCATCGAGGCGGCGGAGGGCGTCACCACCGGAATTTCAGCGGCCGACCGGGCGCGTACCATCCAGGCCGCGGTGGCCCGCCACGCCAAGCCCCGCGACATCGTCCAGCCCGGCCACATCTTCCCCATCATGGCCCGTCCAGGCGGCGTACTGGTGCGGGCAGGGCATACGGAAGCCGGCTGCGATCTCGCCGCCATCGCCGGCCTGGAACCGGCGTCGGTGATCTGCGAGATCATGAACGACGACGGCACCATGGCCCGGCTGCCGGACCTCGTCGGCTTCGCCGCCGAGCATGGCCTCAAGATCGGCGCGATCCGGGATCTCATCGAGTACCGCGCCGCCACCGAGCATCTGGTGGAGCGCATCGCCGCCAAGCCGGTCGACTCGCCCTACGGCGTCCTCACCCTCTCGGCGTTTCGTGACAACACCAGTGGCGACGTACATTTCGCCCTGAGCCATGGCGAGATCGACGCCACGCGGGAAACCCTCGTCCGGGTCCACGAGCCCATCTCGGTCCTCGACTTCCTCGACCCGGGCAGCGGCCGCCACAGCTTCCCCGTGGACGCCGCCCTGCGGACCATCGCCGCGGCAGAGCAGGGCGTGCTGATCCTGCTCTATCGCCCCCAGAGCGGCGAGGATCTCCTCGCCACCCTAACCAACGACCCGGCCGTCCCCCGCCCCGCCGCCAAGTGGGACCCACGCCTCTTCGGCGTGGGGGCCCAGATCCTGCGGGCCCTGGGAGTCGGCCGCATGAAACTCATGGCCAGCCCTCGCAAGATCCCCAGCATGGCCGGCTTCGGTCTGGAGATCACGGGCTACCTGGAACATCCCGGGGCCTGATCGCCCCCCGTTTTGACGAGTCACACAATGCCGCACTACGACAACATCCCCGAAATCGCCCCCTCCCTCGACGGGCGGGGCCTCGCCATCGGCATCGTCATGAGCCGATTCAATCAGGACGTGGGGGAGGGCCTCCTGGGCGCCTGCACCGCCGAACTGCTCCGCCTCGGGGTCGCCCCGGCCGACATGGTGATCGCCACCGTGCCGGGCGCCCTGGAGATCCCCCTCACCCTGCAGGCGATGGCCCAAAGCCGCCGCTACCAAGCCCTCATTGCCCTGGGCGCGGTCATTCGAGGCGAGACCTACCACTTCGAGCTGGTCTCCAATGAGCAGGGCAGCGGCATCACCCAGGTAACTCTCGACACCGGCATTCCGGTTGCCAACGGCGTCCTGACCACCGAAAACGACGATCAGGCCCTGGCCCGCATGCAGCAGAAGGGCCAGGATTGCGCCCAGGCCGCCGTGGAGATGGCCAACCTGCTGAAGGCCCTGGCATGAGCGCCGGCAGCTCTTCGGCCCGCTCGCCCCGTCGGCGAGCGCGGGAATTCGCCCTGCAGGGGGTTTACCAGTGGCTGCTGGCGGACCATCCA
Source organism: Zoogloeaceae bacterium (assembly GCA_016791005.1). Lineage (GTDB taxonomy): Bacteria > Pseudomonadota > Gammaproteobacteria > Burkholderiales > Rhodocyclaceae > JAEUNX01. The sequence continues at coordinate 34,432 of JAEUNY010000007.1, read as the reverse complement.
GTCGCCTCCATCGAGGCCCACCTCAAGGAGGTGGCCGGGTTTGACAAAGCGGACCAGACCCTCTGTTTCCAGTTGCTGCGCGGCACGCTGGCCCAGGCCCCGACCCTGGAGGCCGAATTCGGCCCCTTCCTGGACCGCCCCCTGGCCGAGTTGTCGCCGGTCGAGCGCGCCGTCCTTCTGCTGGCGACCTACGAACTCAGCCAGTGCCCCCAGGTCCCCTACCGGGTGGTGATCAACGAAGCCATCGAGCTCACCAAGAGTTTCGGCGGCTCGGAGGGCCATCGCTTCGTGAACGGCGTGCTGGATAAATTGGCGCCGCGTCTGCGGGCCGTTGAAGTCGCCGCCGCCAATCCAGGCGGGAACGCCGCCTCCTGACGGACGGCGCTTGGGGATTGTTCCTGGTTTCCGAATTCGACCTCATCCGCCGCCACTTCACCCGCCCGACCCACCATACCGACCTCGGGGTGGGGGACGACGGGGCTCTGTTTCGACTGCGGCCGGGCATGCAGTTGGTGGTGTCCACCGACATGCTGGTGGAAGGCACCCACTTCCTGCCCGGCACGCCGGCGGAGGATCTCGGCTGGAAGACGTTGGCCGTGAATCTCTCCGATCTCGCCGCCATGGGGGCCGAGCCCCGCTGGGCAGTTCTCGCGGTGGCCCTGCCCGACGCGGACACTGCCTGGATCAGCGCCTTCGCCGCCGGCTTCTTCGCCTGCGCCGAGGCCCATGACGTCGACGTGATCGGCGGCGATACCACCCGAGGCCCCCGCAATCTGTGCCCGACGGTCTTCGGCGAAGTGCCGACGGGCCAGGCCATCACCCGGGGCGGCGCCCGCCCCGGTGACGACCTGTGGATCACTGGCGCCCCCGGCCGGGCCGCCCTGGGACTGGCCGCCCAGCAAGGGCGGTGCGAGTTGAGGGCAGCGCATCAGGAATCCTGTATCGGGGCCCTCCAGCGGCCCGTGCCCCGGGTCGCCGCCGGGCTGGGCCTACGGGGTCTGGCTCGGGCCATGCTCGATGTTTCGGACGGCCTGCTGGGTGATCTGGGCCATCTGCTGCGGGCCAGTGGAACCGGCGCGGTCCTCGACGCGACCGCGCTGCCCGAGGCGGAACTCCAGGCGGCCTGCGGCGCCCCGGAGCTCGCCCGCCAGACCTTGCTCCACGGCGGTGACGATTACGAACTCCTGTTTGCGGCGCCCGTCGAAGCCCGGCCCGCCATCGCCGCCCTGGGCGCGCGCCTGAGCCTGCCGATGCATCGGATCGGCACCTTCACGGCCAGAACCGGCATCGAACTGGTCGAGGTGGACGGCTCCCGCATGCCGCTGACCCCTCGCGGCTTCGATCATTTCGCCTGACATGAAGCCCACGCTCCGTCTGCTCCTTTCCCATCCGAGCCATTTCATCGCCCTCGGCTTCGGCAGCGGGCTCTCGCCCAAGGCTCCCGGGACCGCCGGCACCCTGGCTGCCTGGGCGCTCTACCCGCTGCTGCAAGCCCTGTTTAACGACTGGGGCATGGCCGTCTTTCTTGCCGCGGCGTTCGCATTTGGCATAATTGCATGCACGCAGACCGGGCGGGCCCTCGGCGTCGCCGACCATGGCGCGGTCGTGTGGGACGAGTTCGTGGCGTTCTGGCTGGTGCTTTGGCTGACGCCTCCCACCCTGGCCTGGCAGGCCCTGGCCTTCGGACTGTTTCGATTTTTCGACATCGTCAAACCGCCGCCCATCGATTGGGTGGATGCCCGCACCCGCGACGGCTTCGGCGTGATGGTGGATGATCTGTTGGCGGCGGGCTACGCCCTCCTCGTACTCGCCCTGATGGTTCGCTGGCTGGGAGATTGACCATGGATACGACCCTTGCATCGCTTTCCAGCCAAGTGGGCGAGTTGCTGCGGCGACGAGGCTGGCTGCTCGCCACTGCCGAATCATGCACCGGCGGCTGGGTCGCCGAGGCCGTCACCGCGACGGCGGGGAGTTCGGCGTGGTTCGACTGCGGCTGGATCACCTATTCCAACGAGGCCAAGCAGGCCTTGCTGGGCGTGACGGACGCCACCCTCCATCGCCATGGGGCGGTCAGCGAAGCTACGGTCGCGGCGATGGTGGCCGGGGCGTTGGCCCGCTGCCAAGCCAATCTGGCCCTCGCCACTTCTGGCATTGCCGGGCCAGGCGGCGGGTCGGAAAACAAGCCGGTGGGTACCGTGTGCTTCGCCTGGGGCTTGCGGGGCGGCGCCACTGACACCGCCACCTGCCACTTCGTGGGAGACCGGGAGGCCGTCCGTCGACAAGCCGTGGCCCATGCCCTGACCGTCGTGCTGGAACGCTATGGCGAAGCACCGCCAGCGGGCGCTTCCCACGCAAAGTCTGTGCCATAATCCCCCTAAATCAAGGAAGGACCCCTTCATGGATGACAACAAGGCCAAGGCCCTAGCCGCCGCGCTGGCCCAGATCGAAAAGCAGTTCGGCAAGGGCTCCATCATGCGGATGGGCGATGGCAATGTCGAAAAGGACATTCAAACCGTCTCCACCGGCTCCCTGGGCCTGGACATCGCCCTGGGACTGGGCGGCCTGCCCAGGGGCCGAGTGGTCGAGATCTACGGGCCCGAATCGTCGGGCAAGACGACGCTGACCCTGCAGGTGATCGCCGAGATGCAGAAGCTCGGCGGCACTGCGGCGTTCATCGACGCCGAGCACGCGCTGGACGTGTCCTACGCCGCCAAGCTGGGCGTGAACATCGAAGATCTGCTGATTTCCCAGCCGGACACCGGTGAGCAGGCGCTGGAGATTGCCGACATGCTGGTGCGCTCGGGGGGCGTGGACGTGGTGGTGATCGACTCCGTCGCCGCCCTCACCCCCAAGGCCGAGATCGAGGGCGAAATGGGCGACCAGCTTCCTGGCCTCCAGGCCCGCCTGATGAGCCAGGCCCTACGCAAGCTCACCGCCAACATCAAGCGCACCAATACGCTGGTGATCTTCATCAACCAGATCCGCATGAAGATCGGCGTCATGTTCGGCAACCCGGAAACCACCACCGGCGGCAACGCGCTGAAGTTCTACGCCTCGGTGCGCCTGGATATCCGCCGCACCGGTACCATCAAAAAGGCCGACGAAGTGATTGGCTCCGAAACCAAGTGCAAGGTGGTCAAGAACAAGGTTTCCCCCCCCTTCAGGGAAGCCCATTTTGACATCCTTTACGGCGAAGGCATTTCCCGGGAGGGCGAGATCATCGACCTGGGTGTCGAGCATCGCATCGTCGACAAGTCCGGCGCCTGGTACGCCTACGGCGGCAACAAGATCGGCCAGGGCAAGGACAACACGCGGGAGTTTCTGCGGGCGAACCCCGATCTCGCGCGGGAAATTGAAAACAAGGTGCGCGCTGCGGTCGGCTTGCCGGCCATGCCCGCCATTGCCTCCCCCTCCACCGAAGCCGCCTGATCCACAGCATGACCCCTTCCCTGCGCGACCGGGCTCTTCGCTATCTTGCACAGCGCGAGCACGGCCGCCAGGAGTTGGCGAGGAAGCTCGCCCGCCACGCCAGCAGCGAGGAGGACGTCGAGGCGGTGGTCGACGATCTGGCCACCCGAGGCCTGGTTTCCGATCAACGCTATGCCGAGTGCTGGGTGCGTGCCCACGCGCCGCGTCAGGGGGATCGGGCCCTGCGCCATGCCCTGACCCGGGCAGGGGTCGCCTCCGACACCATCGATGCGACCCTCAAGGAAGCGGAGCGCCCCGATGAACTCATCCGCGCGCGGCAGATCTGGGCTCGAAAGTTCGGCCACGAGCCCCAGGATCGCCAGGAGTGGGCGCGGCAGGCCCGTTTTCTCCAATCTCGCGGGTTTCCTACCGAGATCATTCGTCAGGTCCTGAAGGATTGTCACGATGAGCCTGCTTAGCGTCACCGGGTTGCGGAAGAAGTACAAAGCCCGCACCGTGGTCCACGATGTGTCCTTCTCGGTGGGCAGTGGGGAGGTGGTCGGCCTGCTGGGCCCCAACGGTGCGGGCAAGACCACCTGCTTCTACATGATCGTCGGCCTGGTCACCTCCGATGGCGGCGAGATTACCCTCGACGCCCAGCGCCTGACCCATCTGCCGATCCACGCCCGGGCCCGGCTGGGCTTGTCGTATTTGCCCCAGGAGATGAGTGTCTTTCGCAAGCTGACGGTGGCCGAGAACGTGCTGGCCGTCCTGGAGCTGCAGGGCACACCGAAAGAAAAGTTGCAGAGCCGCCTGGATGAATTGCTGGAGGAGCTCGGGATCTCCCACCTGCGAGACAACACGGCGATTTCGCTGTCGGGCGGGGAGCGCCGGCGCTGCGAGATTGCCCGTGCTCTGGCCACCGATCCGCGCCTCATCCTCCTTGACGAGCCCTTTGCGGGGGTCGATCCTATCGCTGTGCTGGATATCCAGAAGATCATCCGCTTTCTTAAGGAGCGGGGCATCGGGGTGCTGATCACGGACCACAACGTTCGGGAGACCCTCGGCATTTGCGATCGGGCCTACATCATCAACGCCGGCGAAGTACTCGCCAGCGGACGGCCGGAAGAAATCGTGCACAATGAGCAGGTCCGCCAGGTCTACCTCGGCGAACATTTCCGGCTCTAGTCACCCCCATGAAGCCGACCCTACAGCTCAAGCTTTCGCAGCATCTCACGCTGACCCCCCAGCTGCAGCAGTCGATCAAGCTGCTCCAGTTGTCGACGATTGAGCTCAACCAGGAAATCGAGCGCTTTCTCCTCGAGAACCCCATGCTCGAGCGGGAAGACATCCCGCCCGACCTGGGCGGCGGCACAGCCCCGGCTGACACGCCTGCACCGGAAACCAGTGGCGGCGAGGAGGCGTCAGCGCCGGAAGCTCCGTCAGAGCCGCAAGCGGATTTCGAGGAGGCCGGCGACTGGATGAGCGCTGGCGGCAGCGGCTCCCAGCGCGACGACGATGACGACACCGACTTTCAGGAATTCCAGCCCGCCGACACGTCCCTGCGGGAGCACCTAAACCAGCAGCTAGCCCTGACCCCGATGGGCGACCAGGACCGTGCGCTGGTCCGCTTCATCATCGAGGCCCTGGACGACGACGGGTATTTGTCTCAGCCCCTGGAGGAGCTCCTGCCCTTGTTGCCCCAGGAGCTGGAACTGGAAATCGAGGATCTGCAGATCGCGCTCCACCATGTCCAGCACCTCGAACCCACCGGCATCGGCGCCCGCAATCCCGGCGAGTGTCTGGCCCTGCAGTTAAAGGCGCTGCCCGATTCGACTGCCCGCCGGATCGCCCTGACCATCGTGGAGGAGCATCTGGAGCTCCTCGCCAATCGTGATTTCGCCAAGCTGAAGCGGCTCCTCCAGTGTCAGGACGATCTCCTGCGGGAGGCCCACGCCCTCATCTGCAGCCTTAACCCCAGGCCAGGAGCACCGTTCGCCCAGTCGGATGTGCGCTACGTGGTGCCGGACGTGGTGGTGCGCAAGCTGCGCAACCGCTGGGTAGCGGCCCTCAACCCCGACGCGATGCCGAAACTGCGCATCAATCAGCTCTATGCCCAGATTCTCCAGCAAAACCGGGGCGGATCCGGAGGGCTGTCGAGCCAGTTGCAGGAAGCAAAGTGGCTGATCAAGAACGTCCAGCAGCGCTTTGACACGATCCTCCGGGTGTCTCAGGCGATCGTTGACCAGCAGCGGCAGTTCTTCGATTATGGCGAGGTGGCCATGCGGCCGCTGACCTTGCGGGAGATTGCCGACCAGCTCGGCCTTCACGAGTCCACGGTGTCACGGGTCACCACCCAGAAGTACATGGCCACGCCCCGGGGCGTGCTTGAATTCAAATACTTTTTTGGCAGTCATGTTTCGACCGACACCGGCGGAGCCGCCTCGTCCACCGCGATCCGGGCCTTGCTGCGCCAGCTCGTCGACGCCGAGGATCGCAAGAAGCCGCTGTCCGATGCCAAGATTGCCGAATTACTTGGCCAGCAGGGTATCGTCGTGGCCCGCCGTACCGTAGCAAAGTACCGCGAGTCCCTGAATATCCCGCCGGTCAGCCTGCGCAAGACCATCTAAGAAGGAGTCACCATGAACCTCACTATCACGGGCCACCACGTCGAGGTCACCCCTGCGATCCGCGAGTACGTTACCGGCAAGCTCGATCGCGTCATCCGCCATTTCGACAACGTGACCAGCGTGAATGTCATCCTCTCCGTCGAAAAACTGCGCCAGAAATCAGAAGTGACGGTCCACGTCCGCGGCAAGGACATTCATGTCGAGAGTGACGAGGCCGACATGTACGCCGCCATCGATGCGATGGTGGACAAACTGGATCGCCAGGTTCTCAAGTACAAGCAGAAGAACCACGACCATGGCCACGACTCTCTGAAACATCAGAGCGCCGAGCCCTGACCCCCGCCCCACACCACTGCGCGCCCCGGAAAGTATTCCGTTTATAATGGGCGCGCAGCCCGCGTTCGCGCCCATCCTTTCCGATCCTCGACCCACGCATTGGAATTGAAACTAGGCAGTGGCCTCTCGAGCATGAACCTGATTGCCAGACTCCTGCCGATTTCCAACGTCGTGGCGCATCTCGACGCCAGCAGCAAAAAGCGCGTCTTCGAGCAGGCAGGCCTGCTTTTCGAAAACAACCAGGGCATCAACCGCAGCGTCGTCTTCGACAGCCTCTTCGCGCGGGAGAAGCTCGGCTCCACCGGATTGGGTCAAGGCATCGCCATCCCTCACGGCCGGATCAAGGGGCTGAAGGAAGCCACCGGCGCCTTTTTTCGCCTCGCCGAACCGGTTCAATTCGATGCCCCGGATGGTCGGCCAGTGAATCTTCTGTTTGTCCTGCTCGTTCCCGAGCAGGCTACCGAGCAGCATCTGCAACTGCTTTCCGAACTCGCCCAGATGTTTAGCGAGCGCAGCTTCCGGGAATCGCTGATTGCCGCTGGAGATAGCGAAGCCATTCACAATTTGTTTGCGAACTGGGGGCCCGATGCGCCAAACCAGCGTCGCGCAGCTGTTTGAGTCCAATCAGCAGCGGCTGCAACTCACTCACCTCGGGGGACGCCTTGATGCGCTCATCTCGGTGTCCGAGGAGCGAATCTGGCCTGCGGACCTCGTCGGCCATCTCAATCTGATCCACCCGGACCGGGTCCAGATCATCGGCGGCGCTGAATTGGCCTGGGCGCGCCGCCACACCCGGGAAAAGGTGGCCCACCAATTCGCCGAGATCCTGGCGGCCAAACCTCCCGCTGTCATCATCGCTGACGGTTGCGAAGTACCCACCCTGCTGCGCCGTCAGTGCGAAGTGGCGGAAGTCGCCATCTTCACCACGCCGCTGCCCGCAGCGAGCATCGTCGATCAGCTTCGCCTCTTTCTTTCGCGCCAATTGGCGGAGAAGGTTTCGCTCCATGGGGTCTTCATGGACGTTCTCGGCCTTGGCGTCTTCATCACTGGGGACTCGGGTGCCGGCAAATCCGAACTGGCTGTAGAGCTGATTTCTCGGGGACATGGCTTGGTGGCCGACGACATCGTGGAATTCTCGCGGATCGCCCCCACCGTGCTGGAGGGGCGCTGCCCCGAACTGCTGCGGAATTTCATCGAGGTTCGGGGTCTCGGCATCCTTAACATCCGGACGATCTTCGGCGAGACAGCCTGTCGGCGAAAAATGCGGCTGAAGCTCATCGTCCATCTACAACGCCGGACACCAGGAGTCGACGACCCCCTTCGTCTTCAGTTGGAGCAGGAGTCGGAAGACATCCTCGGGGTGCCGATCCGGCGGGTGGTGGTTCCGGTGGCGGCGGGACGCAACATTGCGGTCCTGCTCGAAGCGGCCGTGCGATCCACCATTCTCCAGCTCCGCGGCATCGACTCGACTGCCGAGTTCATTGAAAAGCAGCAAGCTGTGTTGCTTGCCGAGGATCAGGACAAAGGATGAGCTCCCGGAGCCCCTTGCACCAACGCGACTATGTCAATATCATTTTCTCGTTCAATCTCGAACACACCCCGGGAGGCCCCATGAAACGCATCGCCCAAACGTCCTTCATCCTCGTCGGCCTGCTGGCCGTAACCCCCGCGATGGCGGGCCCCCAACAAGAACGGATGAAGCAGTGTAATGCTGACGCGAAGACCCAGAATCTCTCTGGCGAATCCCGAGCCGCGTTCATGAAGTCGTGCCTGTCGGGGAAACACAAGGGAGAGGCAACCGCCGCCACGCCTGCAACGCCCGCCACCCCGGCGGCGCCCGCCACACAGCAGGATAAGATGAAGGCGTGCAACAAGAACGCGGGCGACAAGGGGCTTAAAGGCGACGCCCGCAAGACTTTCATGGCGGAATGCCTGCGCGGCTGAGGCAACGGCCAATGGCCGGAGGACCGTCGCGCGGCCTCCGGCACCATCAGCGCAACGAACTCGGGTCAGACGATTTCGAAGAAGATGAGGTCCCGCTCGACTTCATTGGCAGAGAAGCCACATCCTATGCGCCCCTGCCCGACCAGCGCCATTTCGGCACGCTTCACACACTGTTCGGGTTGCCCGTCAAGAATCACGAAGGTGCCATTCGTGCTTTGGTCGACCAACACAAATCCTTCGCGGCGCCGCTCTATGCGCGCATGCTGACGCGAGGCCCGCGGATCGATCACAACGACGTCGTTCCCCAATTCGCGCCCAAGCAGCAGGATAGGACGATGGTCCTCCACCACATGGAAATCCTGCTGGTGGCGAACCTGCAGACGCTGGGACAAGCGTGACGCTGGAGGCAAGGAGGTGGTGATGCCCCCCCGCGCGCCGAGGAGGTAAATGGGCCAGTCAAACTTGGCTCCGCTCGGAGCGCGCTCTTCCGCCAGACCCGCGAACTGGCGGGTCGCTGGGGAAAGCAACACGACCGTCGGACCGCTCGCCAACGCTTCACCAGGACGAGCCAAGCCCTGGAGCCGGCTGGCAAACTCCATCGCCTCCCCCTCTGGCCGCGCTCCGACATCCACCGGCCCGTAATGGACCCCGACATGGATTGCCAATCGCACGCCGCTATTGGGCGGCAAACTCGCCACCCGCTCGAGCATTTCGCAGGCGGCCTGCACGCCGGTATCGCACCGCTCGAACCCAGCGATCAGCCGATCCCCCTCGGCGTGCAGAAAGAGCCCGTGATTGGACTCCACCACACGGCCTACCCGGTTCACGCAGCGATCGACCGCTCTCTTGCCCTCGACCTCGCCAAGCCGCTGCGCCAAGGTTGCCCCGCCGATGACCTCCGTGGCGAGTACGCACAAATTCCGTCGCGAATTCATGGCATTCCCCTACTGGGCAAGCGATCACTGGGACGAAAATCGGCAACCCGCATCATTGCGAAACCAAGCCAATTTCCCCCAAACCAAGGGGGCTGGGCAGCACCTGCGGGTCAAAGACAAGATCGCCTTCGTCGACAAATTCTGCCTTGCTGAGGCTGCGGAACGGGAAGAGCGACGCATCCGCGAGGTGCGAAGGGACGACGTTCTTCATGGCTGTGAAGATGGACTCAATCCGCCCGGGATGCAAGCGCTCCCAGGATTCGAGCATGGCCTTGACCTGCTTGCGCTGGGCATTGTCCTGGGACCCACACAAATTGCAGGGGATGATGGGGTAGGCCATGGCGCGCGCGAAGCGGGCCAAATCCCGTTCGGCGCAATAGGCCAGGGGCCGGATGACCACATGCTGCCCGTCATCGCTGACCAACTTGGGCGGCATGGCCTTCAGGCGGCCGCCGAAGAACAGGTTGAGGAACAAGGTCTCGATGAGATCGTCGCGATGGTGGCCGAGCGCGATCTTCGTCGCACCCAGTTCCCTGGCCGTGCGGTAGATGATTCCCCGCCGCAACCGGGAACACAACGAACAGGTCGTCTTGCCCTCGGGAATCTTGTCCTTGACGATGGAATAGGTGTCTTCCGTGACGAGGCGGAAATCGACGCCGAGAGCCTCGCAATAGGCGGGCAAAACGTCGGCGGGAAAGCCCGGTTGCCGTTGATCCAGATTCATGGCGATCAAACGGAAACTGACCGGAGCGCGCTCTTGCAATGCCAAAAGAATGGATAGCAAGCCATAGGAATCCTTGCCTCCCGAGAGGCAAACCATCACGGTGTCGCCATCCTCGATCAGATTGAAGTCAGCGATGGCTGACCCGACCTGGCGCTCGAGCTTCTTCTTCAGACGCAGAAAGGTATTGGAATGCCGACCCTCCACGGAGCGGAGATCCGCTTCATCAATCTGAGCAGCGAGGGGGGCATTCACGATGAGTTCCAGACCGGACGACAGGACCGCATTATACCCTTGGCAATCCTTTACAGATGGGCACCCCGTCCACCATCCACCGCCAGGATCTGACCGGTGACGAACTGTGCGTCGAAGATCAGGAATTTGACCGCGGCCGCAATGTCCGCCGGCGCTCCGATCCGACGCAACAGGGTGTGACCGATAATGCGCTCCTGCTCCTCGGGCGGAAACTGATTGTCCTCGGGCCAGACGATCGGGCCGGGCGCCACCGCATTGACCCGCACCCGGGGGGCCAGTTCGATTGCCAGTGCGCGGGTCAGCCCGACCAGCCCGGCTTTGGCCGCGCAATACACCGGATAACCCGCCAGCGGCCGCTCCGCATGGATATCTACCAGATTGACGACAGCGCCCTGGCCGGCCTCGAGGGCCGGTGCCGCGGCCTGGGTGAGCAGCAGGGGCGCCTTGAGATTAGACCCCATCAGATCCGCCCAAACCTCCTCGCCAATCGTCCCCAAGGGGGACGGATAAAAGGTCGAAGCGTTATTCACCAATCCATAGAGCCGCCCCTTCCATGCGAGGGCGGCACTGACCACTTCCTCCGGCATCCCGGACTCAAGCAGATCCGCCTGGACCACCAACGCCGACCCGGATCGCCGTTCGTGCAACTCCGCGGCCAGGGTCTCCGCCTCCTGCCGGGAATGGCGGCAATGCAGCACGACATCCGCGCCCGCCGCGTGAAGCACGCGCGCAATCTCCGCCCCCACTCGCCGGCCAGCGCCCGTCACCAAGATCACCCGTTCCTGCCCCAGCGCCACGACATCTCCTTCGCGTCCGGCCCGATCGCGCCGGCGAGCGTCTAGAATAGCGCCCTTTATGGGGCCATCGATGGAACTTCCCACCCCCTCCCCCCACGCTCTGGAACAAAGCGCCGCCCTGCAAACGCGGATCGGCCAGATCATCCAGGAGCATGGAGGCTGGCTGCCCTTTACCCGATACATTGCGGCCGCGCTCTACACCCCGGGGCTCGGGTATTACAGCGGCGGCGCGGAAAAGTTCGGCCCCGGCGGCGATTTCGTCACCGCACCAGAGATCACACCGCTTTTTGGCCAAAGCCTGGCGCGCCAGGTGGCGGACATCATGACTCAGTCCGCGCCGATCGTGCTTGAGGTCGGGGCCGGCACAGGCCTCCTAGCCGCCGACCTGCTGCTGGCGCTGGATGGCGCCGGAACCACGCCTGAGCGCTACTTCATCCTCGAGGTGTCCGGAGAGTTGCGCCGCAGACAGCTAGACACTCTGAGGAGGCAGGCCCCCGAACTCGTCAGTCGGGTGGTCTGGCTCGACGACCTCCCCGAGCATTTTTCAGGCGCCGTGGTGGCAAACGAGGTGCTGGATGTCATGCCCATCCACCTGATCGTCAGCCGGGTGGATGGCCTATGGGAGCGGGGTGTCGCCGCGGATTCGGACGGCAACCTGATCTGGCAAGATCGCCCGCTGTTGGGTGCCGCCCTCACCGCCGCCAAGGCCCTGGAGCTTCCCCGCCCCGAGGTGGGTGAATACGTGACTGAAATCAATCTCGCGGGCGCCGCCTGGATCGCGGAATGGGCCCGGCGCCTGACCCGCGGTGCCCTCCTGCTCATCGATTACGGTTACCCTCGGGCAGAATATTATTTGCCACACCGCTCGCGGGGCACTCTCCAGTGCTACTACCGGCACCGCGCCCACGACGCCCCCCTACAATGGCCTGGGCTCAATGACATCACCGCATTTGTGGACTTCACCGCCATGGCCGATGCTGCTTTTGACAACGGATTGGAGGTTTACGGCTATACCAGCCAGGCCCAGTTTCTTTTCAACTGCGGCGTGCTGGATCTGTTGGCGAATCGCGGCCCGCAAGAGAGCTCTGACTACATCCGCGCTGCCCGTGCGGTACAACGCTTAACCACTCCGCAGGAAATGGGGGAGCTTTTCAAGGTACTCGCGGTGGGGAAAGGGCTCACGCCACCCCTCCGCGGCTTCCTTCGCGGTGACCGGCTCCATACCCTTTGAGCCGGTCAAACCTCAGCGCCTATTACTCCTGAAAGCGATAGACCGCGGCGAGAAAGCTGTCGACATCGTCGGGGTGGATCACCGAGAAATGGGGCTCGACGTCCAGTTGCCCGGCTGTCTGGTCGAGGCAAGGCAACCAGTTTGCGTTCAAGACCTCGTCATCGTAACGAACCCCCAGGCCCGCTTCCCCGTAATCCACATCGATTTCCATGATATCCCCCATCGTCCCCGTCGAGGCAGGCGCACGACCAACAATAAACGCGCTTAATTTGCCTATCCTGAGATTCTATGATCGGAAGATACCCTCTGGGTTCCCAGGAAAAAAATCACGACGAAGAGGGAATATCCGGCGGCGCGCCCAGAGTTTGCTCCAACCACTCGGCAAGGCGTTGCGCGACCTTCTCCCAATCCCGCTCGAGCATCATGCCGTGGCCCATGTCCGGAAAGATCTCGGCCTGCTGGCCATAGGTATGCGCCGTCATGGTGACCAGCGACGCCGGGATGAGTTGATCGTGCTCGGCGCCGAGAATCAGCATCGGAACCTTGTTCATCAGGTGCGTGTGGGGCAGATTGAAGAGCGTCATATCCCACACGGCCCGGTGGGATTCCGGTTGGCAGCGGCGATAGTAGTCCATCAAGGTCGCCTCATCGATCGGCTGATGGAAGAGCGCATCGCGCAAGCTCTCCACGCGGGGATGGCCTCCACCCATCAGGGCATTCAAGTCCTGCAGCATGCCCGGATTTTTGAAGACCAGGCCTACGGCCGAACTCCATAAACCCTGGGGCGGTACCGAGGCCATCAGCACCGCGGCGGGCACCGTATGCCGCTCAAGAAACTTCTGCACCACCATCCCTCCCATCGAATGCCCAATCAGCACCGGGGGCGCGGGCATGGCGGCGACAACCTTTTCCACATCACTCACATAGTCGCTGATCGACAAGCCATCCAGAATGGCCTTGCCGTGACTGCCACCATGCCCCGACAGGGATACCGCGTAGACGGAGAAGCCACGCTCGGCAAACCAAGGCAGGAAATGGGCCTCCCAGCACCATGCCGCCGTGTAGGCGCCATGGACGAAAAGTAGCGGAATCGGATGCGGCGGACGCCCTTCCGGACTACGGGTCAAAACTTCGAGGGACCCAAATCGGTTGCCAATCATTGGCAAATCTCCATTCATGTGGGGGGCTGCCGGGCCGCCACAACCGTTCGGTTCGGCCCGACGGCGGCGGAACTGCGAAGTGCCTGCCCGGGCGCTGCCCGGATCAAGTACGTTTATGAACGGTAACCGATTGACCGCCCCAGGAAAAGGGCCATCCCCACCGCCAGCACTAATCCGTCCGGACAAGCACGTGGGCGGCGTCGAGCAAACGGCCTTCGCTATCCAGCAATTCCACCGTCGCAAAGCCGGGTTCCGCTCCCCAGGACACCTCGCTCCCGCGCCCGATCTCGACGCCATTGACCCGCCAGACCAAGCCTCCGGCAGCCGACCGCGCCTCCAGGAGCACTCGACGATCGGGATAGGTGTCGTTGTCCCGCAGATCCACGATGCTCCGATCCGCAGGCCGCAAAATCCGTCCGGGGAGAATCGGCGAGGAGGCCACGCGGATCTCCGTCCCGGCAAGAAACCATTCCCACCGAGGCCACTCCACGGGCGGCTGAAATGCGACGGAGCGCCGAAGGAGACTGGCCGGCGGGTGGGAAGGCCACGTTCCCGAAGTCCCCACAGCCGCCTTGCCAAGAAAGCCCCTGACGCGGCTGCGGCCGTCTTCGGCCGTCCCGTCCAGGACAAGAACCAGCGTGACACCCCCCTGCACTGCGATGCTGAGCGCGCGATTGCCGGACTCGACGGCCAGGATGGCCGCCGTAGCGGCGGGACCCAGCAGGCTATCGCCCACGACAAACGCCGCCTCCGGACCCAGGAGCGGCAATGGCGCCGAGCCGCGTCCCGCAATCCACACGGGGGACAATCCCTCGCCCTCCCGGGCCAAGGCACGAAACCGCCCGGCAAGCCCGGCCAGGCTCAGGGGCTCCGCACCCCAGGGCCAGGACGAATCCGGGGGCCCGAACCTCTCACTGTCTGCCACGTTCGCCCCGGTCGCGATGGCCGTCCGAACGCTCATCCAGCCTCCCGGAATCGCGGCCGAAGCCAGCAAGCTCGCGGCTGTCAGCCGCCGCCGATCCACTTCCCAACCCAGCCGAAAAACCTGGGCCAAGGGTACTCGGAACGCCTCGTCCAGCGCTGCCGGCGCCACCCGCTGTTCCACGTAGGCCAGGACGCCCCCGGTGGCATTGTCGAGCACCAGGAGCGCCCCCTCCACCCCCGCCATCGCCTCCAGGGCTCGCAGCTGCAACGCCCGATCGAGGCTGCTTTGGACGACCTCGCCAGGATGTTGGAGGAGGCGGTGCGCCGCCTGGGGTGCGAGATCCCAGCGGGGCTCGTAGGCGACCCGGCCGAGACGCCCGCTCAAGGCGGAAGCCTCGTTGCAGGCCGGCTCGGACCGCAGCCTGCGCAGCAGACCGCAAGCCCGTCGCGCCACCAAGCCCGGTGCTGCGTTGGGCCCCCGGAGCAGCACGGCCAGCACCGCCGCCTCAGCCCGATCGAGGCCGGCCGGCGTCTTGCGGAAGAGACCCCAGGCCGCGGCCGGCACACCAACGAGGTCGCCACGGAACGGCGCGAGATTGAGGTAGGCCTCGAGAATCTGCTCCTTTGACCAACCCGACTCCAGGTCGTTGGCCGCCAGAGCCTGATCCCACTTCTGCCCCAGAGTCCGCCGCCCCCCCTGGGCACCCAGCCGCAGTTCCGGATCGAGCAGGCCGGCCAGTTGCATCGAGAGGGTGGATGCCCCCCGGGTGCGGTCATACCAGAGGTTTTGCCAGACGGCGGCGGCCACCGCCCGCCAATCGACCCCACCGTGCTCGTAGAATCGCCGGTCCTCCGCCGCAAGCAGCGCCTCCAGCATGGCCGGCGACAAGCCGCGCAGGGGCACCCATTCGAGACGCCGATTGCGCGGATCCAGGCGAATCTCGGAGAGCGGCACGGCGTGGCGATCGAGAAGCAAGCCCTCGGACGAAACGTGGGCCGCACGCACCTGTTCGAAGCTTGGGAGCGCCTGATAGGCGTGGGCGGACGTGGCAATCATCAGGGCGAGAAACAGGCCCCCGCGCAGCCACCCCCGCACAAAACGTCCCGATCCGATGAGCGGGATCATCGACATCGAGCGGCTTGCCCCCCTCGCCACGGCTTCACCCCAGGGCGGCCCGCACCGCCGCCACCCGGGCGGCCCGCACCGCGTCCGCAATGGCCGCCCGGTCGGGGCAAGCCTGCGCAATGGCCCCGGCATCCACTCCCCGCATGGCAGAACAAGCCTTCTCCAACCTTCCCGAGAACTTGACCTCCTGGGCCTCGGCGTCCTCCTGGGCACGCCAATGACACCCACAAGCGGCGACCAGGCCCGCGAAGCGCTCCGGACGGCGCAAAGCGTCACCGCGCTCCAACAGCGCCACCAGGGACTCGGCCTCCAGGTGGTTGGCCGCCTGCACCCAGGGATGCTCGCGGGCTGTCAGGATCGCCAACTCCCGGCACGCGACGGGCGCCCGCACCCGCTCGCTCGCCAGGGTTGCGCGGGATACGCTCGCGGCGACGCCTTCCGCCCGTCCGGGCGGCAGGCGCCAGTCCGCCAACAGACAGGCCCAGCGGACCTCGATGGAGAGGCCGGCTGCCGCAGCGAGATCGATCACCCGCAACACATGCTCGCCCGCCGCCTCGTCGGCGAAGATCTCCTCGGCTTCGGGCAACAGGCGCGCCAAGGCTCCGCAGGCCCGCAGCACCCGCAGCATGCGGGAGGGGGCCGCCTCGCCAAGCCCCCGGGCGAGCTCCTGCCAGACGCGCTCCGCCACAAGGTGATCCGCCTCACCGTTGTCCACCATCAGGCTCATGAGCTGGAGGGTTTCCGGCGCCAGGGAGAAGTCCTGAAAGCGCGCGGCAAATCGGGCCACCCGGAGGATACGCACGGGATCTTCGGCAAAAGCAGAACTCACATGGCGCAAGGTGCGGCGCTCGAGATCCCGCTGCCCGCCATAGGGGTCCACCAGCCCCCCTTCCCGACTGCGGGCCATGGCGTTGATGGTGAGGTCCCGCCGCATCAGATCCTGCTCCAGGGTCACCGAGGGGTCGGCATGGAAAGCGAAGCCGGAATAGCCCGGCCCCGTCTTGCGCTCCGTCCGCGCCAGGGCATACTCGGCCTGAGTGACAGGATGAAGGAAGACGGGAAAATCCTTCCCCACCGGACGATAGCCCCGGGCCAGCATGTCCTCGGGGGACGCGCCCACCACCACGTAATCCCGATCCTGCACCGGCAGCCCGAGCAATTCGTCCCGCACCGCGCCACCCACCACATAGATTTCCATCCGCGACCCTTTGGGCTTAGCGCCGGCGAGCGGCGACACGGAAGCGTCCGTAGGCACCCCGCAACCCGGCTTCCCCAAGATATCCGGGCGCCACGGCCTCCAGCGAATGGGGCACCAGGCCGAAGGGCAGCGGCACCCCGCTCGCCACGTTATCCACCCGCATCGAGCGGATGTTGTCGCGGCTCATGAGGGGATTGGGGGCGAACTCCATAAGGCGAGCCTGGAGGAGCCCGGCAAACTCCGGCAGCGGCACAATCCAGCGCCGGCAGCCGATGACCTCGCCGACAAAACGCACCAGATCTGCCAGGCTGCGGGAGGTGGGACCCGCCAGTTCGAAAGTGCCACCGACGCCCTTGCCCTCCAGGATCGCCTGGGCCACCACCTCGGCGACGTCCTCGACCCAGATCGGCTGAATGCGCGTACCCGCTCCCGCCAGGGGCAGAACCGGGAAGGCACGCAACAGGCCCGCGAAGAGGTTGAGGAAATGGTCCTGGCGGCCAAAGATCACCGAGGGGCGCAGGAGCGTCCATGCCACGGCTGGGTCCGCCGCCTTCACCGCGGCTTCGCCTGCCGCCTTGGAGCGCTGGTACTCCGACGGCCCGGCCGGGTCGGCGCCCAGGGCGCTGATGTGCACCAGCCGCCCAACGCCCGCCTCCTGGCAGGCGGCGACGATCTTGGCCGGCAGCTCCACGTGAGCCCGGGCGAAGGCCGGGCCGTAGGGCGAGCCGGGCGGCGAATGCAGCACCCCCACCAGATTCACCACCACATCCTGCCCGGCCATCAGGGCCGTCAGGGTCCCCGGATCATGCACATCGGCGTCGATGACCTCCGCCCGCGGCAATACCTTGAGGTGCCCCATCCGGGCCGCGCGGCGGGTGGGAATACGCAGGGCGCAGCCGGCCGCTGTGAGCCGATTGGCCACCGCACTGCCGACAAAGCCGCTTCCGCCGATGATGAGGACGTTCGGAATGCTCATCTGCCCTACCTCCCGCTCAATGGGCCCCGCCGGGGCCGCGCTCCGTCAATCCCCGAGGCCGGCCCCCGGCTCGGCACTGCCGGCTTCCACCCCATGGCGCGGCGCCACAGTGCCCAGCCGCCCCTTGAGGGATGGGGCGTGGCCGGTGAGCAAGGTGGCATAGATCACCGCGTTGGCCATGACCTTTTTCACGTAGTCCCGCGTCTCGCTGAAGGGGATGGTCTCAGCGTAGATCGCGCCTTCAAGCGGACGTTCATCCTTCCACTTCTTGGCGCGGCCCGGTCCGGCGTTGTAGGCCGCCGAGGCCAGCACCGGATGGTCGTCCAGCCCCTCCAGAACCATGCGCATGTAGGTAGTGCCGAACATCACATTGGTGTCCGGGTCCGAAAGCCAGCCCACCTGGTAGCCCTTCATGCCGAGCTTGCCGGCGATCCATTTCCCGGTCGAGGGCATGATCTGCATCAGTCCCTGAGCCCCCACGCTGGACTTGGCCGCCGGGATGAAGCGGCTTTCCTGGCGCATCAGGCCATACACCCAGGCCAGATCAAGGCCTCGCTCCCGGGCATTGGGCTCGATCCGCTCACGGTAAGGCGTGAGGTACCGGAGCTGATAGTCGTGCTCATTCACGGTACGGTCCGCTGCGCTGATGGCGCGGTCGTAGATTCCGTTGCGCTCGGCCAGGCGAGCCGCAGCGAGCAGAAAACGGTCGTCGCGGCCCTTGAGTGTCCAGTTCCACTCCCGCACCGCCTCGGTCCTCAGGTCGATGCCGATGAGCGCGAGGGCGCGCTGAATCCCCGGATCGCTCTGCACTCGAGCCAGCTCGACCGCGGAGACCGGGGCCGCGGTCGGGGGAAGGGCGAAATTCCGGCCGAGTTCTTCGCTCGCCAGGATGCCGTAGAAATTGGGTTGACCGGCGATGCGTTCGAAATCCTGCCGGGCGACCTCCCGGTCCCCCAGGGCAGACTCCGCCCGCCCCCGCCAGTAGATCCACTCCGGCTGGGCCCGCTCTGGCTGCTGCAGGGCCTCCACCGCCAGTCGAACCTGCTTCCAATCGCCGGCCCGCAGCCCGGCCCGCACCCGCCATGCCCGAGCCTCCGACCCCACCCGCACATCGCCGGCCGCCCGGTACCACTGGATGGCTTCCGGCAGGTGATCACGGCTGCCCACCCATCCGAGGATGCCATAGACGTAGGAGCGCTCCTCGGGCCGCAGACGATCGTCGAGGCGAGCGAAGCGGGCCGCCGCGGCGCGCGGATCGTCCCGCGCCACTCGAACCAGGGCCCCGATCGCCAGTTCGCGCCCCGCGCGCGTCACGGCGAAGTTTGGCGGCAGGCGATCGACGTAGAGGGCCGGGCTCTTCAGCAGGCGGTCGAAATCCGCCGTTGGTGGCGCTTCGTCGGCCGGCAGCCAGGCGAGGGTCGTGCGGGCCTTGCCGGGGTTACGCCCTTCCATCTGATGGCGGAAGCGCCACCACATATCGTCCACAGAAACCCGGCCGCTCAAGGCCACGGCCTGAAGCACCGGCTCGCAGGCCGGCGGCGCCTCCACCAAATCCCCCCACGCGGCCACCACGGGGTCCAGGGCGGCCGCCTCGCCGCCTCGCCAGCGGGCATTCCAGGCGTGGCAGGTGAGTTCCCGGTCCGGGTCCGTCATCCCGGCAAAGACCTGCAGATAGGCCGTCCACTCCCCATCCTTGGCCAGCCGCTTCAGCCATTCGCCACGGAGGCGCTCGGCGAGCAGGCTGCCGTTCTCCCGCTGCAGGAAGGCCCAGAGATCCACTTCCGGGGCCGGCTCGGCCCGCGCGAGGCGATTGGAAAGGAGCCAATACTGGACGTAGGGTTCCAGGGGATGGGTTTCAATGGCGGCGGCCAGCGCCTCGAGTTGAACGCGGTTGCCAGTACGGGCCGCTTCCTTCGCTGCAAGGATCCGGTCATCACCCGATTGCGCCCAAGCCGTTGCGCCCACCAGGAGCCCGAGCAGCGAGCCCCACACCTTCTTTTTCATCCCTTACCATCCAGAGTCCGATTGTTGATTGGGTAGCCGCCGTGAGCCGTCCCAGCGACCTGCGAAAAATTTTGCGAGAAGAGGCCATCGCGGCCCGGGAGAGGGTGGCCGACGCCGACCGCAGGACCTGGACCGCGCAGATCGAAAGCCATCTGGACCGACTCGCGCCCCGACTCCAAGGCTCCTGCCTGGCCTTTTGCTGGCCCCACCGTGGCGAGGTGGATCTCGCGGGGTGGGTTGAAGGCTGGCTCGCTGCCAATCCGGCGCGCTCCGCCGCCCTGCCCGTGGTCACCGCCCCGGCCACGCCGATGATCTTCTATCGCTGGCATCCGGAAACCCCATTGCGAATCGACCGCTATGGCATCCCGATTCCCGCCGAGGCCGAGGAGGTCCATCCCGATGTCCTGCTGATTCCCTTGAATGCCTTTGATGATAATGGCTACCGGCTGGGCTATGGGGGGGGATATTTCGATCGGACCCTGGCCGCCCTGAAAGATCGGCCGGTCACCGTGGGAATCGCCTTCGATCTTGCCCACCGGCCGACCGTCCACCCCCAGCCCCACGACCTGCCCATGGACTGGATCGTCACCGAAAGCGGGGTCATTGGCCCCCTCGGTAGGACCCCAAAAAATTAGAGGCACCGGCCTTCGCCGATGCCTCTGCGGACACCCCCAGCAGAGGGCCTCCCGCCTGCGGGTCAGCCCCGGGCCGGCACCAGAATGTCCGCCTGCCCTTCGACCACCACCTTGCCGGCCACCGTGCACACCGTGTCGAAGGTCGCCTTGCGCTTCTCGGGGAACAATTCCTTCACCGTCACCCTCGCCACCACCGTGTCGCCAATCTTCACCGGGGCCTTGAACTTCAAGGACTGGGAAAGATAGATGCAGCCCGGGCCGGGTAACTTGGTGCCGAACACCGTGCTGATAAATCCGGCCGACAACATGCCATGGGCGATCCGCTGACCAAACATCGAGGCCGCCGCAAACTCGCCATCCAGATGGACGGGGTTTGTGTCTCCGCTCACCCCGGCGAAGGCCAGAATGTCCGCCTCGGAGACGGTGCGCGCGAAAGCGGCACTCATGCCCACCGTCAGATCCTCGAACTGGTAACCGTAAAACTCGTCGAAATTGCGCGTACTTTCAGTGCTCATGCAGTTCTCCGCTTGGCTTGGGACGTGGGGGCCTGGGACGCTCCCACCGTAAAAAAGCCTGGCATCACGGCCAGGCTCCCTCTCCGACGGCCGGTATTCCGGCGACTGGTTGTTATTCGTTGACGGCGCTGCGCAGCGAGGCACCGGCCGTAAATTTGGGCACCGACGACGCGGCGATCTCGATGGCGGCGCCGGTCTGCGGATTGCGCCCGGTCCGGGCTGCGCGCTTGGACACTTCGAAGCTGCCGAAACCCGTGAAGGAGACCTTCTCCCCCGCCTGGAGCCGCTCGGTGATCACCTCCAGCACCGCGGACAGGGCGCGGTCGGCCTGGGCGCGGGACACGTCCAGGCGATCAGCCAAAGCTTCGACAAATTCACCTTTGTTCATCATCTTCCTCTTTATTGGTGTGAGTAATTCAGTCTTTGATGAGATTCTAGCACTCCCCCCGGTTGGAGGGGGGCTGCGACCAGGAAAGGAAACATGTGCAATATTCCATCGGACTGCCCCAGCGTGCCCGGTGACGCGCCCCATTCCATGACCGATAGAAACCCCACCGATCCTCAGCCGAAGAGTGGCGATTTTTTCTTCCCCCCGCCGCTTCCAGGGTCCGCCGAGGCGGTGGAAACCCTGTGCACCAGTGGCCAGGTTCGCATCGAGCGCATCGCGTCCCACGGTCACGCCAGCCCCCCCGGCTTCTGGTACGACCAGACCGAGGACGAATGGGTGATGCTGCTCCAGGGAGCCGCCGTGCTGGGCTTCGACGACGGGCGGGAACTTGCCCTCCACCCGGGCACGTGGGTCGCCCTCCCGGCCCACTGCCGGCATCGGGTGGTGGCCACAGCGCCCGACACCCTGTGGCTGGCGGTGTTTGCGCCGGCGGACGCGGACCCCGCGCCATGACCGCCGCATGCCCGCGCCCCCGGGGTTTGGCCCTGTGGTGGCAGGCAATGCGCCCCCGCACCCTCAGCCTCGCCGCGGCCCCCGTCCTGTGCGGTGGAGCCCTGGCCTTGCACGCCGGGCAGCCGGTGGCGGGGTTGGTTTGGCTGCTGACCTTGGCCTGCGCCGTGCTGATCCAGGCCGGGACCAATCTCTTCAACGATGCCGCCGATGCCGGAGGCAGCGACGGCCCGGAACGCATCGGCCCCCTGCGGGTGACGGCGGCCGGATGGGTTTCCGCCCACGCGGTCCGTCGCGCCGCGCTCGGGTGCTTCGCCGTCGCATTCGTGGGAGGGATCTATCTGGTGATTGTGGGAGGCTGGCCCATCTTCGTCATCGGCCTGGCTTCCCTGGCCGCCGGCTGGGCCTATTCGGACGGCCCCCGTCCGCTGTCCCACACCGCCTGGGGCGAAGTCTGGGTGCTGGCTTTTTTTGGACTGGCCGCGGTGGCCGGGAGTCAGGCTCTACAGGGTTTGGCCCCGGGCTACCCCGCCCTGCTGGTCGGCCTCGCCCTGGGCAGCATGGGCGCGGCGGTATTGCTGGTGAACAACGTCCGCGACCAGGCAGCCGATCAATTGGCCGGCCGCCGCACACTGGCCGCCGCCCTGGGGGACCGATGCGCGCGCCGGCTTTACGCCGGGCTCATCCTGGCGCCCTTTCCGTTGCTGGTGATGTTGGGCGGAGTGCTGGGGGACGTCCAACAGCTGTGGCCGGCCGGCCTGGCGGCGCCGCCTTGCCTCGCGTTGGCAACGCGGTTCCAGCGCCTCCCCGTCGGGCCCGCCATGAACGGCCACCTCGCCCACACGGCCCAGGCGCAACTCCTGCTGGGCCTGCTGCTGACCTTGGCGCTGCTCGCCTGAGTGGCGTTAGGGCCGCACGCGGTCCACGGTCACGATCACACCCTGGGCGTTGGGCGCCACCGGCGCACTGAAACCCTCCAGATCCCCGGGTGCTCCCACCGGCTGGCCGCTCCGGGAGACCCGTACGCCCACCACCACCTTCTCAGGCACCGCGCCGCTCGGGTTCATCAGCGGCGCACCGCTGAAATCAAACGCCGCCGGCAACTGAGCGACACTGAGACGCAAGGCGGCGATCGGTGGCCCCACTTCGCCACCGCGCGCAAAGACGAACACCGTGTCCTCCGGCTTGGCCTGAGCCGCGAGGGCCGGCGCGAGGCGAATCTCGCCCCGCAGGCTCAGCCCTGGGCCGGACCCGGCGGCGGGCGTCGCGGCAACCGGGGGCGGCGGGCTTCCCGCCAGGGGCGGCAGACCGGCCTTGGCGCGGGCCTCCGCAACGCTGGCGCGGACAGATTCGGCCAACTCCTCGCCGGGAGGCAGCTGCTCCAGGATGCGCTCCCAATGGCGGGCGGCTCCGGCGTAATCGGCCTTTTCGAAGGCGGCGGAACCGGCCAGGGCCAGGGCCTTCATATTCCTGGGCTCCAGCTTGAGCGCGCGCGCGATCAGAGTCTCCGGCTCCCCGATCAGGGTGCCGCCCCGCGCCGCGCCCAGGGCATCCGCCCAGTCGGCGATGACCTGGGCGTTGTCGGGCATCTTCTCCGCCAAGTGGCGGTAGGCTTTCTCCGCCGCTTCGGCCCGGCCGAGCATGGTGTAGGAGCGGGCGAGCATCATCCAGCCTTCGAGATTGTCCGGCTCGTTTTCCAGGCGCGCGGCCAGCTTGGCCACCATGCCCTCGACCTGGGCTGGCGTGAACTGGTGCTGCGCCGGCCCCGCCACCTTGGCCGGATCCAAGCCCTCGGGATTGCCCAATAGCAGGTACATCCCCGCAGCCAGAACCGGCAGGCCGAGTAGCAAGGCAATGCCCCAGGCCCGCGCCGGCTGCCAACGGGGCCCAGCGGCCGCCTCGCCTTCGCCTTCCTCCAGGGCCCGGCGCTCCAGTTCGCTACGATTGCGCAGATAGGTCGCTTCATCCACCCGACCGGCGGCACGCTCCACCTCCAGCTCCGCGAGCTGCTCCCGCAGCACGGCCAAGGCGGTGCCGGGCTGGTCGGCTGCCACGGTTGCCACCCGGCGGCGGGCTCGCACCAAGGGGGGGATGAGAAGGAGGAGGGCGAAGGCGACAAGCAGCGCGGCCAGGGCCAGGAAGGGGGTCATGCGTCGCCCTCCTTGTCCCGCCCTGCCAGGAGGGCCTGCGCCCGGGCGTGCTCCGCCGCCGAGAGTTCGGCGGGAGACTCCCGCCGCCGGCTCGCCAACCGCCAGCCCAGCCAGCCCAAGCCGGCTGCCAGGAGCAACGCCGGCCCGGCCCAGAGGAGAAAGGTGGACGATTTGACGGGCGGCTTGTACAGCACGAAGTCCCCGTAGCGGGCAACCATGAATTCCACCACCTCGTCCTCGCTCTTGCCGGCAGCCAGTTGCTCACGCACCTGGCTGCGCAGATCGAGGGCCAGTTCCGCCTGCGATTCGGCGATGGACTGGTTCTGGCAAACCAGACAGCGCAGGTGCTCCGAGAGCTTGAGGACCCGGGCTTCCAGCACCGGATCGGCCACCGTGGGGGCGGCCTCGCCGCTAAGTGCCGGCAGCGCCAGGCCGAGGCCCGCAGCCAGAACGGCCACGCGCCAGGTTCGAAGGGGGATCATGTCAACTTTCCGCTTGCAGCGCCCGGATCTTGGGCAGGAGGGCGTCGCGCCAGGCATCTGGGGTCACCGGGCCGATCTGCTTGAAGCGGATGACGCCCTTCTTATCGATGAGGAAGGTCTCGGGAACGCCATACACGCCGAAATCGATGCCGACCCGGCCGTCCAGGTCCATCACCGAGGTGTCGTAGGGGTCGCCGTGGCTGGCGAGCCACTGGCGGGCCCGGGAAATGGCCATCTCCCGCTCGCTGGCGGCATCGAGCCTGCGGGCGTCGATCTCGCCGTCACCCCGGACTTCCTTGTAGTTCAGGCCCACGATGGGCAGCACCTTCTCGCGGGAAATCGCCACCAGCACCGGGTGCTCTTGCCGACAGGCCACGCACCAGGACGCCCAGACATTCAGGAGCCAGACCTGCCCCTTCAGATCCTCCGTACCGTAGGCCTGATCCGGCGCCACCACCTGGCCCAGCTTGAACACCGGCGCCGGTTTGCCAATCAGCGGTGACGGCACCTCTCTAGGATTGAGATTCAGGCCAAAGGCGAGGAAGCCCGCCAACACCAGGAAGAGGATTAGGGGAACAAGGAATTTGGCTTTCATGGGCGCAAGATGAAAGGGTCGAACGAGATCTCAGGCACGGGCCGCGGCCCCAGCAGGCGCTTCCCGCTCGGCCAGACGCCGGTAGCGCCGGTCCGAGGCGGCGAGGCATCCGCCAATGGCCATCATCAGGCAGCCGATCCAGATCCAGCTGATGAAGGGCTTGTAGTAGAGGCGGACGATCCAGGTCTTGTCGTCCAGGGGTTCGCCCATGGAGGCGTAAAGGTCGCGCAGCAGATTGACGTCGATGGAGGCTTCGGTCATCGGCATGCCGGCGGCCCGGTAGGTGCGTTTTTCCGGGTGGAGGAGGGCGACGGGTTTGCCCTCGCGGCTGATTTCGAGATCCGCCCGGGAGGCGTCGAAATTGGGGCCGCGATAGTCGGTCACCGCCTTCAAGGTAAAACTGTAGCCCGCCAGATGCGCGACGTCGCCGGGTTGCATCTTCACGTCCACGTTGGACTCCATGCCCTTCACCAGGGTGACCCCCAGAATGAACACGGAAATGCCCAGGTGGGCGAGCCACATTCCCCACCAGGCGGTGGGAATGCCCCGCAGGCGGTTCATGGGCGGGGCACCGGGGCGCTCGGCCAGACGCTCCTTGAGGAGGTGAAGGCTGGCGATCACCACCCAGGCAGCCAGCGCCATGCCCAGGACCATCCGCCAGGACATGACGCCCGTCGCCCAGGCCAGGGCGACACCAATGCCGAGGCTCACGCCCAGATCCGGCGCCAACTTGCGGGCCAAGGCTCCAAGAGCATGGCCCTTCCAGCGGATGAAGGGCCCCACCACCATGAGCAGCACCACCGGCACCATGAGGGGCACAAACACCGCCTCGAAATACGGGGGGCCGACAGAGATCTTGCCCAGGCCCAGAGCATCGACGAAGAGGGGGTAGAGGGTGCCCAGCAGCACCGAGGCCGCGGCCACGGCGAGGAGCACATTGTTCACCAGCAATGCGGTTTCTCGCGATACGGTCTGGAAACTTCCGCCTCCCATCAGGCGCGGCGCCCGCCAGGCAAAGAGCAGCAGGGAAACGCCAATCACCAGGACCAGCAGGGCGAGGATGAAGAGCCCGCGGCGCGGATCGGTGGCAAAGGCATGGACCGACGTAAGGACCCCGGAACGGACCAAGAAAGTACCCAGCAGCGACAAGGAAAAGGCGGCGATGGCGAGCAGCACCGTCCAGCTCTTGAAGGCGCCGCGCTTCTCGGTCACGGCCAGGCTATGGACCAGGGCTGTGCCCACCAGCCAGGGCATGAAGGATGCGTTCTCCACCGGATCCCAAAACCACCAGCCCCCCCAGCCCAGTTCGTAATACGCCCACCCCGCACCCAGGGTGATGCCGATGGTGAGGAAGATCCAGGCCACCAGGGTCCAGGGCCGGGACCAGCGCGCCCAGGCGGCGTCAAGTCGCCCGGTGAGCAGGGCAGCGATGGCAAACGCAAAAGCCACCGAGAAGCCGACGTAGCCCATGTACAGCATGGGCGGGTGGATGATCATCCCCGGGTCCTGGAGGAGCGGATTGAGGTCGCGCCCCTCGCCGACACCGGGAATCAGCCGCTCGAAAGGATTCGAGGCAATGAGCAGAAATGCGAGGAATCCGACGCTGACGCATCCCAGCACCCCCAGCACCCGGGCGATAAAGGCCTCCGGCACATGGCGGGAGAACACCGTGACGGCCACGGTCCATAACGACAAGATCAAACCCCAAAGCAACAGGGAGCCCTCATGGCTGCCCCACACGGCGGTGATCTTGTAAGCGACGGGCGTATCCGTATTGGAGTGATTGGCCACGTAGGCCACCGAGAAATCGCTCTGGACAAAAGCCACCGTGAGGGCGAGAAAGGACAACAGGACAAAAACGAATTGCCCCTGCGCCGCGGGGCGTGCCACCGCCATCAAGGCCGGCTGATTGCGGCTCGCCCCCACCAGGGGCAGCACCGCCTGCACCAGGGCAACGCAGAAAGCGAGGATGAGGGCAAAGTGGCCGAGTTCGGGGATCATGGCTTGAGGGTCTTTTCTGTTTTATGGGCCTGATCCAGCGCGTGCTGGGCTTCCGGCGGCATGTAGTTCTCGTCGTGCTTGGCCAGGACCTCCGAGGCGAGGAAGGTTCCGTCCGGCCCGAGCTTGCCCTGCACCACCGCGCCCTTGCCCTCCTTGAAGAGATCCGGGAGCGGACCCTTGTAGCTCACAGGGATGCGCTTTGCGGTGTCGGTGACGATGAAATTCACCGTGATGCCGTCGGCCGCTCGCTGAATGGAGCCCCCCTCCACCAACCCGCCGATGCGGAAGGCGCGGCCGGAGGGGGCTTTACCTTCGGCCACTTCGGTAGGGGTGTGGAAGAACACCAGATTTTCCTGGAAGGCGGAGAGGATCAGGGCCACCGCACCGCCCAGGAGGGCGAGGCCGGCGACGATCAGGGTCATTCGCTTGTGACGGGATTTCATGGCCAGTTCAGTCCGTGGAGTCAGGCGAGGCGGCGAGACGGCCGCCCTGGGCGCGGCGCAACCGCTGGAGTCGGGTCAGGGTGTCCCTCCGACGACGAAACACAAGCAAGAGTTCCGCCACGATGGCAAGGAAGGTGACGCCGTAGGACCCCCAGACATAAAAGGCGGCCCCGCCCATGTTCCAGAATGCCGACCAGGACTCCCAGTTCATGGCCGCGCCCCCTGGCGATCGAGCTCGGCGCCGACCCAATCAGTATGGCGCTCCCGCTCGAGGATGAGGCTGCGCACGCGCCACAGGGCGACGGCGATGGTGTAGGCCCAGGCTGCCAGCGCCATGATGAGCATGCCCCCCAGCATGGTCGTAGCCATCGACGGCGCTTTGGTCAGGCTGACCGAAGCGCCCTGGTGGAGAGTGTTCCACCACTTCACCGAAAAATAGATGACCGGCACGTTCACCGCGCCCACCAGGGCCAGAATGGCTCCGGCGCGGTCGCCCCGGCGCGGATCTTCAATCGCCTCGGTCAGCGCGATATAACCAAAATAGAGAAAGAGCAACAGCAATTGAGAAGTGAGGCGGGCATCCCACACCCAATAGGCGCCCCAGGTGGGCCGCCCCCAGAGGGCGCCCGTCCACAATGCAACGAAGCAGAACATGGCCCCGGTGGGCGCCAGTGCGCGGGCCATCAGGGCGGACAACCGGGTGTTGAAGATGATTCCCATCGCGGACCAGAACGCCATCACCAGATACACGAACATGCTCATCCAGGCGGCGGGAACATGGATGAAGATCACGCGATAGACCTCGCCTTGGGTGGCGTCGGTGGGTGCCACAAAAAATGACAGCCACAGGCCGATGGCCGCCAGCACGGCCGCCAGCACCGCAAAAACCGGCGCAAGCCGCCCGGCGAGGGGGTAGAAGGTTTGAGGCGCGGCAAAATGAAAAAAATGGAAGCCGCGGGAAGGCTGCATCGTCATCGCATCGGGACCGGTTCAGGGCTCGCTCGGAAGATTCACGCTCATTCGGCGGCCACCCTCAGGGCGGCCGCGCAGGCCCAAGGGGCCAGCACCAGCGCCGCCAATGCCCCACCGGAAAGCAGGAGAAGGTGAGCTGACGCGCCGGAGCCGGAGAGGTGGGCCTCCACCGAACCGGCGCCAAAAATGAGGATCGGCACGAAAAGAGGGAGCACCAGCAGGGCCAGGAGCATACCACCGCCCCGCAGCCCCAGGGTGAGGGCGGCGCCCACCGCCCCCAGCAGGGAGAGGATGGGCGTTCCCAGCGCCAAGGACAGGGACAGCACCCTTAGCCCCCCTTGTTCCATATCAAACAGCAAGCCCAGCCCCGGGGCGGCCACCACCAGGGGGAGGCTGGTGGTCAGCCAGTAGGCGAGGATTTTGGCCAACACCCACAGCACCGTTGGTTCGGGGGACAGCAGGAGTTGCTCCAGGGTGCCATCTGTAAAGTCCTGGCCGAATAGACGGTGCAGGGAGAGCAGGGTGGCCAGCAGGGCCGCGACCCACAGCACCCCGGGCGCGATCGCCCGCAACTGATTCGGCTCCGCCCCCACGCCAAAGGGGAACAGGCAGACCACGATGACGAAGAAGCCGAGGGTGACCAGCACGTCGGCACGACCCCGCCAAGCAAGCAGGAGATCCCGGGCCAGTACGGCGAGAAAGGGCTTCAGCACGCCACCGACCTCAGGTCCAGGTGACGCAGCGGGGTCGAAAAGGCGACGTCCTGATGGGTGGTGAGCAGCACCATCCCGCCCTGGGCACAGTGGGCATCGAGGGTGGCGGCGAGGCCGGCGACAGCGTCGATGTCCAGGGCGTTGAAAGGTTCGTCCAACACCCACAGGGGCCGCGCCGCGGAGAGGAACAGGCGCGCCAGGCCGACCCGGCGGCGCTGGCCTTGCGAGAGGACGCGGGAGGGCAAATCCCGCTGCGCCGCCAGCCCGATTCGCTCCAGCGCGGCGTTGCAGGCGGCGGTTTCCACCGCGTCACCCGCGGCCCGCACCGCGAAGCGGAGATTCTCCAGAGGGCTCAGGAGGTCGTTGAGAGCCGCTGCGTGGCCAAGGTAGAGCAGCGCCCGGTGAAAGTCTTCCCGCTCCCGCTGCACCGGCGTGCCGCCCCACAGGACTTCGCCCGCCTCAGGCGCGACGAGCCCGCACAACATCCGCAACAAACTGGTCTTGCCCATGCCGTTGGGCCCGAGCACCCGCACCATCTCACCCGGCGCGAGGGAAAAATCGAGGCCACGAAATAGCAGGCGGTCGCCGCGCAGGCAGGCGAGGGAGCGGGTTTCCAGCATGGCCGCGATTCAACCACAACCCGCCCGGGGAAGATACCCGCGACGTTGCAGGACGATGGCACCTTCCACTCAAGAAACTATCGTCCCCTGCCGTTTTGAATTCGCCAATGCGGAGTGGCGCGTCGCTCCCTCCGCCCCAAGGAAAATAACGAGAACCAGTATGGCCGAATTGTCCCTCGAAAAGCTGAAACGATCGCAGTTAGTCGCGATCCTGGCGCTCGCCTATGTCATCAGCGGCTGGCTCGGCCTGCAACTTGCCATACCGCCCGGCTACGCAACGGGCATTTTCCCTCCGGCCGGAATCGCTCTCGTCGCTCTATTGGCCTTCGGTAACCGCCTTTGGCCCGGCGTCTGGCTGGGTTCCTTTCTGATGAATGCCCTGCTGATCCAGGGGCCGACCAGCGCCGAAGGCGGTCTGATCGCCGCCGGCATCGCCACGGGAGCGACGGTCCAAGCCTGGCTGGGCGCGCACCTGGTCCGGGGCCGGGTCGGCTATCCCGCGGCGCTGGCCTCGGCGGGCCAAGCCCTCCGCTTCGGAGTCTTTGGCGGCGCCCTGGGCTGCCTCGCGAGCCCCACGGTGGGCGTCGCGACCCTCTGCCTGGCGGGAAAGATGCCCCTGGGGGCAGCGCCGATCAACTGGGCGACCTGGTGGGTAGGCGACGCGCTGGGCGTGTTCGTGGTGGGACCGGTGGTTTGGTGCCTGATCGGCGAGCCACGTGAAATCTGGCGGCGGCGCCTCGGCCTCCTGGCCACCACCCTCGGGGCCACCCTGGCACTGGTGATCCTCGCTTTTGTCTGGGCGGCCCAGCGAGAAACCGAGCAGATTCGCGCGGAGTTTGCCAACTACGGCCGCAAGGCCGAGGGGGCACTGGTTGCCCAGGTCAATGCCCACCTGGTGGCCCTAAGAAGCTTGGAGCGCTTCATTGCCGTGGTGGAACCCCGCAACCTCGACCCCGGCAAATTCATGGCCTTCGCCGCACCTCTGGTTGTGGCGCAACCGGGCTTCCAGGCCCTGAGCTGGAACGAATGGGTGGATGACGCGCAGCGAACCGCTTTTGAAAGCCGTCTGGGCCATGACATCCCCCAGTTCCGAATCACTGAGCGCCCACCAGGCGGAAGCGTCTCGCCGGCTGTCCATCGCCCCCATTATGTCGTGGTGACCCTCGTCGCCCCCTTCGAGGGCAACCAGCGCGCCATCGGCTTCGATATCGGCTCGGATCCCGTGCGTGCCGAAGCAATCGAGCGCGCCATCGCCACCAGGTCGATTGCCGCCACAAGTCGCATCCGCCTCATCCAGGCGGATGGAAATGCTCAATTTGGCAGCCTGTTGCTGGCGCCGCACTTCGCGCGACCTGCGGCGCCAGGGCAATCCCCAACCGAGGCCGAGGCCCCTCTGGGTTTTGCCGTGGCGGTGTTGCGCTGGGATCATCTTCTGCAAACCACTCTGGCGGCCCTCGACCCCGGCTTGGTGGACGCCTGTCTGGTGGATCGCACCGGCCCGCAGCCGACACGCCTGTCCGGCGCCCAGGGCTGCGAAGGATCGGCCAGCCCGGTCGCCTATTCCGGCCCGGTCGAGCTGGGGGGACGACGCCTCGCTCTCGAGTTACGCCCCGCAGCCACTTTTTCGGGGGCCCCCCGCAGTTTGCAGGCCTGGGCCCTCCTGGTGGCGGGAGTCGGGTTCTCAGGGATGCTCGGCACCTTGATCCTGACCATGAGCGGCGAGCGCGCCGCCGTCGAAGCGCTGGTCGATGAGCGCACCTTATCCCTGCGGTCCGCCGTTGGACAACTCGATCAGGCGAAGGACCGCCTGGAAATGGCCTTGAAGGGCTCCAATCAGGCCCTCTGGCACTGGTATCGCCCGGACGGGCGGATTCACATTTCCGACTATGATCAGGGCATCTTTCGTGGCAGTGCCATTCCCGCCGACCTGGGCCTGCGCGAGCTGGTTTCCCGTCACCTCGATCCCATGCAGCGCCAGGAGGGGCGCCGGCAACTCCTCCGCATCCTGCGGGGAGAAGCCCTTGAACTGGCCATGGATCTGCGCGTCGAGAACGAGCGGGGGCAGCCCCTCTGGCTGCGCTGCCTGGGCCGGGTGGTGGAACGGGATGCCCGAGGCCGTGCCGCCCGGATGGCCGGCACGCTGGCCGACATCACCCCTCAGCGGGAAGCCGAGGGGCGTCTACGCCAGCGGGAAGCGGAACTGCGCAGCATCACCGACAATGCCCCCGCCCTGATCGCCCATCTGGACGCGACCCATCATGTCCTCTTTGCCAATCGACAATTTTCACGCTTCTTCGCGATGACCCCGGAAGCGTCCCCCCGCGCCCCGTTGTCGTCCGTGCTGCCGCCCGCCCAGACGACGGTCTTCCAGTCGATGTTTCAGGAAGCCCAGCAAGGCCTGACCGCAGGCTTCGAACTGAGGGTTCCGGGCCCCGAAGGTGACCTCCACACCCTGGAGGTCAAACTGGTGCCGGATGGTCCAGGACGACACGGCAGCCCACCGGGCTGCATCCTCCTCGCGACGGACATCACCGAACGCAAGCGCCTGGAAGCCGACCTCCTCGCTGCCCGCACGCGGGCCGAAGTGGCCTCCCGGGCCAAGAGCGCCTTCCTGGCCAACATGAGCCATGAGGTCCGGACCCCCCTCAACGCGGTGCTGGGAATGACTGAATTGGCCCTCGCGACTGAGCTGACCGGCGAGCAGCGGGACTACCTCAACTCCGTGCTGACCTGCGGGCGAGACCTTCTGGGCATCCTCAACGAGGTCCTGGATTTCGCCAAGATCGATACCGAGGCGGTGGAAGTCGATAGCGTGCCCTTTGAGCCGAAGGAGTGGATCCAGGCCATCGTCGCCAACCATGCCAGTACCGCGACACAAAAAGGGCTGCGTCTTGATTGGAGCGTCGCGGAGACCGTCCCGCCTCAGTTGAACGGCGACCCGCAGCGTATCCGCAAGGTGCTCAACCACCTGATGGACAATGCAATCAAGTTCACTCCGGCTGGAGGCGTCGCGGTATCGGTCGAACTCGACAGTGGAGCGGGTGGCGAGGCCTTCCTTGCCGTGACGGTCAGCGACACCGGCATCGGCATCGCCCCCGAACTTCAGGACGGCATCTTTGATGCCTTTGCCCAGGGGGACGCGAGTACCACGCGACGCCATGGCGGCATCGGGCTCGGGCTCGCCATCGCCTGCCGCCTCGTCAAGGCGATGGGCGGGGAAATGAGTTTGAGCAGCCTACCGGGCCAGGGTAGTACGTTCTCTTTCCATGTCCGGGTCACCCGCCCGGATATCCCCGCCACCGCCCAAGCCCGTCCCCGCGGGTTCGGTCCGTCGCTGCGGGTGCTGGTGGCGGAGGACGACCGGACCAACCGGGTCGTGATCTCCCGGATGGTCGAGCGGATGGGGCATCAGGTGGTGGCCGTCGAGGACGGCTACGCCGCCCTCGAGGCGATGGACCAGGGACGCTTCGATCTGGTCTTGATGGATGTCCAGATGCCGCGGGTGGACGGCCTGGAATGCACCCGTATGATCCGGGCCCGCGAGGCCCACGACGGGGCCAGCCACCTCATGGTCGTCGCATTGACCGCGGACGCGCTATCCAAGGATCGCCAGCGTTGCCGGGAGGCCGGCATGGACGAGTTTCTCGCCAAACCGGTGGCGATGGCGGATCTGGAAAAGGTGATGGCCCAGGTGCATCGAGCCCTGGAGGCCTCGGCGGATTCAACCGCCAGTTTGAACGCCTGACCGGAATCCCCGGCGCGACAAGCCTGCCGCGCCAGCAGAGGTCAAATGGTTATTTCGCAGCCGGCTTATCCGCTGAGGGAGGATGGAACTCCGCCGGCGCTGCCCCCCCTTTTTCCGCGCCAATTTCCTGCTCCACGGCCGGCAGGGTGTGGGCAATGCCCTTGTGGCAGTCGATGCAGGTCTTGCCTTCGTTCAAGCCGGTCTGGTGCATGTTGGCGGAGCGCTGGCGCTGCTCACCGTAGTCGAAATACTGGAAGTTATGGCAGTTGCGGCATTCCTGGGAGTCGTTCTTCTTCATCCGCTCCCACTCATGCTTGGCCAGTTCCAGGCGTTTGGCGTTGAATTTCTCGGGGGTATTGATGCTGCCGAGGATCTTGTGCAGGACCTCGTTGGAGGCCTGGATCTTGCGCTTGATCTTGGGGACCCACTCCTTGGGCACATGGCAGTCCGGGCAGGTGGCGCGCACGCCGGAGCGGTTGGAATAGTGCACCGTGTTGCGGTATTCCTTGAAAACGTTCTCCTCCATCTCGTGGCAGGAAATGCAGAAGGCCTCCCGGTTGGTCCACTCCATGGCGGTGTTGAAGCCACCCCAGAAGACGATGCCGGCCGCGAAGATCAGCACCACCGCGCCGAGGCCGACGACCCACTTGCGCCGCCACAGAGCAGTTTTGTTGTTGTCAGTCATTTTTCTTTTCCTTTTCCCTTATGAGTCCTTGAGTGGGTAAAGAGCCGTAGCGAGCAGCCCGAGCTTGGGACGAGAAGCGCAGCCGTACTACAGGTATGGCGAGCATCCCAGTCGCAAGATCGGGGCAAGCGAGGCTATGCGCCCGCTCAACGCAGCCCTTCGGCCTTCTTGAAGCTATTCCCCACCAGGGGCTTGGCATCGGTCTGGGGCACATGGCACTGGGTGCAGAAATAGCGCCGTGGCGAAATGTTGGAGAGTTCCTGGCCTTCCCGATTCTTGAAGTGGGTGAGGCTGACCTTGGTGGCGCCGGTCTCCTTGTAACGGGTCCACGAG
>JAEUNY010000068.1 GCA_016791005.1 Zoogloeaceae bacterium | reverse complement strand
CGCCGCCACCGTCACATTCGGTTTCCAGATCCTCTCCATGCCCCGCACCCGCTCAAAACACCCGCCGATTGTACCGTCTGGCCTGGAGCAACCACAGCGGATCGCGGTTTGAGATAAACTTGCCGATTACCGACAAGCCCGTTCCCGGGCGCCTGTCCCCCACTTCCTGCTGGAGATTGATCCATGTCCATGGCTGACCGCGACGGTTTCATCTGGTACGACGGCAAGCTCGTACCGTGGCGCGAAGCGACCACCCATGTCCTGACCCACTCGCTGCACTACGGCCTTGCCGTGTTTGAAGGGGTCCGGGCGTACAACACCGTCAAGGGCACTGCGATCTTTCGTCTCGCCGAGCACACCGAGCGCCTGATCAACTCGGGGAAGATCTACATGATGACCATCCCCTACTCCAAGCAGGCGCTGATGGACGCCCAGCTCGAGGTGGTGCGGGCCAACAAGCTCGAATCCTGTTATCTGCGCCCGATCGCGTTCTACGGGTCCGAAAAGATGGGCATCTCGACCCGCGGCTCAACCGTCCATGTCGCCATTGCCGCCTGGCCCTGGGGGGCCTACCTCGGCGAGGATGGTCTGGCTCGGGGCATTCGCGTCAAGACCTCCTCGTTTTCCCGCCACCACGTGAACGTTTCGATGTGCCGGGCCAAGTATTCCGGCACCTACGCCAACTCGATTCTGGCCAACCTGGAAGCCACCCAGGACGGCTATGATGAGGCCCTTCTGCTGGACACCGACGGCTTCGTCGCCGAGGGCGCGGGAGAGAACCTGTTCGTGGTGAAGGATGGGCGGATCTATGAACCGGAAATCGCCTCCGCCCTCATCGGCATCACCCGCGCCTCGGTGATCCAGGTGGCCAAGGAATTCGGCTATGAGGTGACCGCCAAGCGCCTCACCCGGGACGACATCTATACCGCCGACGAAGCCTTCTTCACCGGCACCGCCGCTGAAGTCACGCCGATTCGGGAGCTCGACAACCGGCCCATCGGCGAAGGCACCCGCGGCCCCGTTACCGAAAAGATCCAGACCCGCTTCTTTGACATCGTCAATGGCCGGGCGCCGGAATACGAACAGTGGCTTTCCTTCATTTGAGCTTTCACCCAAGACCATCTCGCGAGGACGACATGCCCGACACTCAAGAAAAGGCCCAACCCATCGCCGTGACCGCCAAGGATCTGCCGCTCCATTGCCCGCAGCCCGGCGCGCCCCTGTGGGCCCGCCACCCGCGGGTCTTTCTGGACGTTCTGAAGGAAGGCGAGGCGGTCTGCCCCTATTGCAGCGCGAAGTACGTCTTCACCGGCGAACGCCCCAAGGGTCATCACTGACCCCCGCCCACTGCCAGGACTGCAGGCCCTCAAGGAGGGCCGCGGGCGCAGCTCCTGGGCGGCTACCGCCACTTTTCTCACCGGCCTACGATGAGTAGCAAACCCATCTACACCACCGCCACCGAGGCGGAAGCCGCTTTCTATGACGCCCTCGCCCGGGCGGATCTGGAAGCCATGATGGCGGTCTGGTCCGAGGACGACGAGGTCATGTGCGTTCATCCGGGTGGCCTACGCCTGATGGGCCTGCCGGCCATTCGCGAGTCCTGGCGCCAGCTTTTCCACGGCAAGCCAAAGCTTAAGATCCGCATCAGTCAGCATGCGGAAGTTTCGAACATGATGATGACGGTCCACACCCTGGTGGAGCATGTCGTCCTCGCCGATGTCGAGACTCCGGCGCCGCCCCCGGTGGCGGCCACCAATGTCTACACCCGGGGCGCCTACGGCTGGCGCATCGTCGTCCACCACGCCTCGCCCACCCCCGAAGCCCAGGACCCCTTGGCCGAGGGCTTACCCCGCACGGTTCATTGATTTGTCCCGGGCGCCGCAACCGATTTCAGCGCCCACACTGGCGCGTTTATCGTCACGCCCGGAAATCATTTCGCCTGCAACCGCAGGCCTTGCCTCTGCGATAATCCGCGCCCAGTGACCCTTTCCCCTAAGGCTGAGATTGCGATGACCTCTCCCCTGCACGCCTGTCCCGCACCCGAGATTTTCAAGGCTTATGACATTCGCGGCATCGTCGACAAGACCCTCACCG
>JAEUNY010000070.1 GCA_016791005.1 Zoogloeaceae bacterium | reverse complement strand
GTGAAAGGGCGGTGTCCTAGGCCTCTAGACGATGGGGACTTCGACGGTTGGTGGAGCTAGGCGGGATCGAACCGCCGACCTCTTGCATGCCATGCAAGCGCTCTCCCAGCTGAGCTATAGCCCCGACCGCGAAAGAGGCCGAACTATAGCCAATCGACCGCGCCCTGTAAAGGCCCGCGCCCATTGAATCCGGCCCAGTTTCGACCTCTAAAGCAGCTTGCCCGGATTCATTAGCCCTTCAGGGTCCAACGCGGCCTTGACCTTGGTCATCATCTCCAGTTCGACGGCGGATTTGTAGCGACGCAAATCTGCCCGCTTCAACTGACCGATACCGTGCTCCGCCGAAATCGACCCACCGTGGGCGGCGACAAGATCATGCACGATGCGCGTCATGTCGTCCGCCGTAAGAAGAAAACGGGCATTCTCCGCATCGTCCGTCATGCTGAGGTTGTAGTGAAGATTGCCATCGCCGAAATGGCCGAAAACCACAATACGGACCCCGCTGGAGCGGTTGCGCAGGGCCACATCCGCCTCGCCAAGAAACTGCACGATCCGGCTGATTGGGACCGAAATATCGTGCTTGATGCTAACCCCTTCGATCTTCTGGGCCTCGGAGATGTTTTCCCGCAGCCCCCACAGGGTTTTAGCCTGGGCAAGCGATTGGGCGATCACTGCGTCGGCTGCCCAGCCCGCCGCCACCCCCTCGCCCAAAATTCCCTCCATGAGGGCAACGAGATCCACGTCTGCTTGGCTATCTGTGAGTTCCACGAGGACTGCCCAACCCTGGTGTGCGGGGAGCGGCCGATGCGCGCCGGGGATATGCCGCACGACGAGCTCGAGCGCCGCCTCCCCAATGAGTTCGAACGCCATCAAACGTTCGCCAAAGCGCTGCTTGAGCACAGTGAATAGAGATTGCGCCGCAGCGATGTCGGGCAAACCGATCCAGGCCACCGCCCGGCTTTTCGGCTGTGGAAACAGCTTGAGGGTCGCAGCCGTCACCACCCCCAGGGTGCCTTCAGCACCAATATAAAGTTGCTTCAAGTCGTAGCCCGTATTGTCCTTGCGCAGGCGACGCAAGCCATCCCAGATTCGCCCGTCGGGCAACACGACCTCCAAGCCCAGCACCAAGTCCCGCATCGTGCCATAGCGGAGGACATGGACCCCCCCAGCATTGGTGGAAATGTTGCCGCCGATCTCGCAGGAGCCCTCTGATGCAAGGGAAAGGGGAAACAGCTGACCAATACCCTCCGCGGCGGCCTGGACCTGGGCCAGGGTACATCCCGCCTCGGCACAGAGACTTGCGTCCAGGGGATCGACGCCCCGAATCCGATTCAGGCGCCCCAAGCTCAAGACGATCGCCGAATCATCGACCACAGGCACAGAGCCGCCGCATAGACCGGTGTTTCCCCCTTGAGGGACCACTGGCACCCGCCATTCCCGACACAAGGAAACCACGGCCGCGATCTCGGCGGTGTTGGCAGGCCGGACCACAGCAAGTGCGCGCGCGCGGTATCGCCCACGCCAGTCGCCCTCAAACTGCGCGGCTTCGGCGCCCATCAGCACGTGGGTCGCACCGACGATTTTCGCGAGGCCATCCCGAAAGTCGCGGACCATGTCGTTAGGCCGAATGGAAACGAGCCAGGGCGTGATGAAGGACCGGAAGCATCCTTCGCACTTCAGCGACACCCTCCGCGAGGGTCTCAGTCGCACGATGGTAGTCGAGGGGTCCGACGTGCCCCACCCTGGGGGACAAGAGCACGTCGGCGGGCTCACCGGCAAGACGGCTACGGGCGATGCGCACCTGCATGATGTTGATCGAAGACACCAGGACTCCGACGATGGACGGAGGGGCGGGCTCGCCAGGCAGCGGTTCACCGTTGCCAAACCCAAGGCGACTAAAAAGCCGGCGGGACCAGGCGCCACCACTGTCCCCGGGAAGTGTCTGCGCTTCCTGGCGCCAAGGGCGGCCAACGACGTCGGAACCCAAATCGACGGCCACCACAAAATCCGCTCCCATTGCCCGGCACAGGGACACCGGCACAGGATTGACGAGGCCGCCATCCACCAGCACGGAATCGCCCCACTGGACCGGCGTCATCAGTCCAGGCAGGGCAATCGAAGCACGCACCGCCTGCGACACACTTCCCTCCCGTAGCCAGACTTCCCGCCCAGTCAGGAGATCGGTCGCCACGCAAGCGAACGGCGTCTCGAGGGCGGAGAAATCCCGTTCCTCAAAATTTCGCTCGAAAAACTCCATTAGGCGCGCGCCCTTGATCAGCCCCCCTTTCAGGCTGACGTCCATCAGCGCGAGGACATCCTTCCAGCGTAGCGAATCCGCCCAGGCAAGAAGGCGTTCCTGATCGCCGCCGGCCACGGCGGCCCCCACAAAGGCGCCAATTGAACATCCGCAAATCACATCCGGCTGAATGCCCTCTTTAGCCAGCGCCTGAAGAACACCCAGATGGGCCCACCCTCGCGCAGACCCACTGCCCAAGGCCAGTCCCACCCGAGGTGATCGGCGCTTCATGGATGGCAAGGCACCACCGGAAGGCGATGGCAGGGGAGGTCGAATCCTTGGAAGGGCATGTGCCAGACCTCCAGGTCTTGGCGAGAGTCAGGCGATGGGCGTTGCGTACAGATCATGGACGTCGCAGTCGGTCACCCGAACACGAATGAATTCGCCCACTTCCAATCCCTCGCCGTCGGGAATCACCACCAGGCCATCGATCTCCGGCGCATCGGCCGCCGAGCGGGCAAGCGCACCTTCCTCATCAACCTCGTCCACCAGCACCGTCATTTCCTGACCAATCTTCGCTTCCAGGCGCTGGGTGCTGATGTCTTCCTGGAATGCCATCAGCCTCGCCTTCCGTTCCTCCCGCAGCAATTCTGGAACGGGGTCTGGGAGTTCATTCGCTGTAGCGCCCTCGACCGGCGAATAGGCGAAGGCCCCCACGCGGTCGAGCTGCGCCTCAGCCAGAAAGTCCAGGAGCTGGGCGAAATCATCCTCCGTTTCGCCGGGGAATCCGGTGATGAAGGTGCTGCGTATGGTCAATTCCGGGCAAATGCTCCGCCAAGATCGAATGCGCGCCAGAGTGTCATCCACCGCGCCAGGGCGTTTCATCAGCTTAAGGATACGCGGGCTAGCGTGCTGGAACGGGACATCGAGGTAAGGGAGGATCAATCCCTCGGCCATCAAGGGCAGTAATTCATCGACGCTCGGATAGGGATACACGTAGTGGAGACGCACCCACACGCCGAGCTCACCCAAGGCCTTGCAAAGCTCCACCAACCGGGTCTTCAACGGGCGGCCACCCCAAAACCCCGTCCGATAGCGCAGATCAACACCGTAAGCGCTGGTGTCCTGAGAAATCACCAGGATCTCGCGCACCCCGGCGTCCACCAAGGACTCGGCCTCCTTCATCACATCACCGATCGGACGACTCACCAAGTCGCCCCGCATCGACGGAATGATGCAGAAGGAACATCGGTGATTACAGCCTTCGGAGATTTTCAGGTAGGCATAATGGCTCGGCGTGAGGCGAATTCCCTGGGGGGGCACCAGATCCTGGAAGGGGTCATGGCGCTTCGGCAGGTGACGATGCACAGCCTGCATGACGGCTTCAGTGGCATGGGGCCCGGTGACCTCGAGGACCTGGGGATGGGCCGCCAGGATCACGTCTTCCTTCGCTCCGAGGCAGCCGGTAACGATCACCTTGCCATTTTCATTCAGCGCTTCCCCGATTGCGGCCAGCGATTCCGCCACTGCAGCATCAATGAAGCCGCAGGTGTTGACGACCACTAAATCGGCCTCATCGTAGGTCGGGGAAATTTCGTAGCCCTCACCCCGGAGACGGGTAAGGATGTGCTCGGAATCGACGGTGGCCTTGGGACAGCCCAGGGACACGAACCCCACCCGAGGGGGTCGTTGACGTGCTTGCTTCGCCATGCGGACAGCCAAGTCCCCTAAAAAATGCGGCCGGCCGCGTTACTTCACGTTGCCACCACCGGAGTTCCCTTCGCCCCGCCCGGACACATCCTTGCCGAGGCCGTAACTTGGGAACTGAAACCCGGAGAACATATTTCGCGTCTGACTTTCAATCTGCTCCTGCATCTGCAGGAACATCTTCTTGCTCTGTTCGATGTAGGTACCCATCATGCTCTGCAGCGCAGGTCCCTGGAAATTGAGGAATTGCGCCCAGAGATCCTGACTCAGGGGGTTATTGTCCCCATAGATCGCCTTGGCTTGGTCCTGAAGCTTTTGCTGCATATCGGCAAATGCCTTGATGTTGTTTTCAAGGTACTTGCCCATCATGCCCTGCATGGCATTTCCGTAGAACCGGATCATCTGAGCGAGCAAATCGCTCGTGAACATGGGTGCGCCGCCTGCTTCTTCCTCCAGAATGATCTGCAGGAGAATGCTGCGGGTGAGTTCGTCGCCACTCTTGGCATCAACCACCTGAAAATCTTCATGCCCCAAAACCAACTCCTTGACGTCCGCCAAGGTGATGTAAGAACTGGTGCGCGTGTCATAAAGACGGCGATTAGGATACTTCTTGATCAATCGTGACGGACTACCCATTTGAATCCCCTCCAGACGGCGGTTCGCCCGCTCTCTTCTAAATTATACCGCAGCAGCGCAACAAAACCCCGCTGCGAAGCGGGGTTTTGTTGCACCAGTCGATCTCGCCAACACGGCAAAACCGGTCGTCAGCACATATGCAGACCGCCATTGATATTGATGGTCGCACCCGTGACATACCCCGCCATATCCGACGCCAGATAGCTGCACAACGCACCAATTTCTTCAGGCTTGCCCAGACGCTTCATGGGGACGGTATCGACGATCCCTTGGCGGATATCCTCACGAATCGCCATGACCATGTCGGTCCCGATGTAACCCGGCGCGACCGCGTTGACCGTCACGCCCTTGGGGGCCAGCTCGCCAGCCAGCGCCTTGGTAAAGCCTAGCACCCCGGCCTTTGCTGCGGAGTAGTTGGTCTGCCCGGCCTGACCTTTCACCCCATTCACAGAGGAGATATTGATGATACGGCCCCACCCACGCTCGGCCATCTTGGGCGAAATCTGGTGGGTGACGTTGAAGAGGCTGTTCAGGTTGGTCGAAATGACCGCATCCCATTGCGCCTTTTCCATTTTGGGGAAGAACTTGTCGCGGGTGATGCCGGCGTTGTTCACCAGCACATCCACCGGGCCGACCTCGGCCTCGATCTTGGCGACCATCTCCTGGCAAGAAGCATAATCCGACACATCGCCCTCGGCCGCGATGAACTCAAAACCCAGTTCCTTCTGCTTGGCCAGCCATTCATCCTTTTGGGGAAAACCGGGGAGGCAGTTCGCCAACACGGTCATTCCATCCTTGGCCAGAGCCTGGCAAATCGCGGTTCCCAGACCGCCCATCGCGCCGGTGACAAGAGCGACTTTTTGCGTCATTTTCATTCCTTTTGCTGCAGTACACACGCCAACCATGGGTCGGCGACTCATTTGCTGGTGGGCGTCCAGCCGTTGAATGATCAGGCCAAACGTCCCCGATCAAGGCATAAGTATACCTAATTTTAGCGAAACTTGTTGCGACGCAAAAAACAAAGCGGCGCCATAGCGCCGCTTGCAACCGACCCGCGAGGGAAGCGGGGCAGATCAGAACATGTGCTGACCACCGTTGATGGAAATGTTCGCGCCGGTGACGAAGGCGGCTTCGTCGGAAGACAGGTAGGCGATCAAGCCTGCAATTTCTTCCGGCTTGCCCAGCCGTGCCATCGGGATCTGCGGAAGGATCTTGGTCTCGAGCACTTCCGGGGCAATCGCCATCACCATCTTGGTTCCGATGTAGCCCGGGGAAATGGTGTTGACGGTCACGCCATTACGAGCGACTTCCAGCGCCAGGGACTTGGTAAAGCCATGCATGCCGGCCTTGGCAGCCGCATAGTTGGTCTGGCCGAAAGCACCTTTGATACCGTTCAGGGACGATACGTTGATCACCCGACCCCACTTGCGCTCCACCATGCCATCCAAAACCTGTTTGGTCATGTTGAAGCAGCTGTCCAGGTTGGTGCTGATCACGATGTCCCAGTCCGCCTTGGTCATCCGCTTGAAGGTCATGTCCCGGGTGATGCCGGCGTTGTTCACCAGCACATCCACCGGCCCGACTTCCTTGACGACGGTTTCGATACAGGTCTTGCAGGAATCGAAATCCGCGACGTCACAGGGATACGCCTTGAAGCCATAGCCCATGTTATTCATGGTTTGCAGCCATTCGGCGGCTTTGGAATTTCCAGGGGAATGGGTGGTGACGACCTTGTATCCCAGCGCGGCCAGCTTGATACAAATGGATTCCCCAAGGCCACCCATCCCACCGGTTACCACTGCAACTCTTGCCATAAAAATACTCCTCTCCCAATTTTTTCGGGGGTTCGAGCGTCCTGCGGCAGTCCCCCCTCCAACCTGCTGCCGCCGCCAATGATTGGTATTCTTTTAGGCGTCCGGGCTAATTCCGCTCCTTGACATAGCGGCCGGGCGCCGGTTCAGTCGGGGCGAACGTCGC
Organism: Zoogloeaceae bacterium; assembly: GCA_016791005.1. Taxonomy (GTDB): domain Bacteria; phylum Pseudomonadota; class Gammaproteobacteria; order Burkholderiales; family Rhodocyclaceae; genus JAEUNX01. The sequence goes on along the minus strand of JAEUNY010000070.1, from coordinate 34,756 downwards.
GGTGCCCAGCTTGGCCCGGGCGGCGACCTCCTTACCGCCCCGGGCCCGTAGCCATTCGATCCAATGCCACCACCAGCTTCCCCGGCGCTCCTCGGAACTGGCCAGCCACTCGTCGGGGAGCGAGGATGAAGAGTCGCTCACCCAATAGCTGCGTTTGTTCTTGCCCGCCGGATTGATGGCCCCCGCAATGTGCCCGCTCGCACCCAGCACGAAAGTCGTCTCGCCTCCCAGGATTCCCCGCACCATGTAGGCCCCGGCCCAGGGGACGATATGATCCTCCCGCGTCGCCAACAGATAGGCGGGGGCATCCACCTTGCCAAGATCGACCTTGACTCCCAGCATCGACAGGCGTCCGGGAACCCGCAGATTGTTCTCGAGGTACATGTTGCGCAAATACCAGCTCAGGAACGGCCCCGGCAGGTTGGTGCTATCCGAATTCCAGTACAGGAGATCGAAGACCGGGGGCTTGGTGCCCTTGAGGTAGTTGCCGACGAAGTACTGCCAGATGAGGTCGTTGGCCCGCAGGGACGAAAACACATTCGCGATCTCCTGCCCCTTGAGCAGGCCACCCCGGCCGATCGTCGCCTCCCGGGTGGCCACGCTCGCCTCGTCAATCAAACACCCCAGCTCGCCGCAGTCGGAAAAATCGAGCAGGGTCGTCATCAAGGTGAGACTTTCCACCGGGTCCTCGCCCCGCCCCTTGGCCACCGCCAGGGCCGAAGTCAGCAAGGTACCCCCGACGCAAAATCCCAGCACATTGGGCTTTTTGACCTTCGTGACTTGGCGAACCACATCCAGGGCCGTGAGGGGCCCCTTCTCGAGATAGTCATCCCAAGTGCAATGGGCCTGCTCTGGACCGGCATTGCGCCAACTCACCAGGAACACCGTGAAGCCCTGATCCACGACGAACTTCACCAAGGAATTCTCCGGCTGGAGGTCCATGATGTAGAACTTGTTGATGCAGGGAGGCACGATCAACAGCGGCCGCTGGCACACCTTCTCAGTCGTTGGCGCGTACTGGATGAGCTGCATGAGCTCGTTTTCGTAGATGACCGACCCCGGCGTGACTGCCAGATTCCGGCCCACCTCGAAGGCGCCGTCGTCGGTCATGGAGATCCGGCCCTTCTGCAGATCGTCCAATAGATTCTTGATACCGGCGGAAATGCTTTCGCCCTGGGTGTCGAGGGCCTGGCGGATGAAATCCGGATTGGTGGCAGCGAAATTCGACGGCGCCACGGCATCGATATATTGCCGGGTCAGGAACTGAGCCCGGGCCTTCATCCGCCCGTCAGCGATCGGCATCGCGTCCGTCATGCGGCGCAGAAAATCGGCGTTGAGGAGATAGGATTGCCGGATGTAATCGAAGACCGGACTGGATGACCATTCCGCAGAACTAAACCGCCGGTCGCCCGGCTCAGCCCGAATCACCGGATCACTGGTTTCGCCCGACCTACGATCCAGCAAGCTCTTCCACAAGGTCGCATGGCGCGCGGCATAATCCTGCTGAAGATTCATCCAGGCTTGGGCTTCCGGCATCGGGAGAACACCAGCAGGCCCGGTCTGGGGCTTGAAGGCGGCCATCTGGGCCGCCATGAATTCGGCGAAATTCTGGGCGAAGCCCCCGACGAGCCGGGAGGGATCGACCGTTCCGGCGTCCACGGACTGGTTGCTTTCCGACATGGGGGAGTCTCCCAGTATGCTTGTTTTGTCGTTTTTTGCCGCGGAAAGTCGGTCGACGCCTCTCCGCCTTGCCATCCCTCGACGCACCCGGAGGCCGTCATTTACCTCGTAGCCATCGCCTGGCTGTATGTCGCACTTCTCGTCGCCGCCGCGGATGAGACGATTGTCGGCGGCATTCTCACCTTTGCTTTCGCCGGCATGGGCCCCTTGGCCCTATTCTTGTGGCTTTTTGGAACCCCCGCGCGCCGCCGAGCGCAAAAGCGGCGAGAAGCGCAGACAGACCGAGACAATAGTCTCGAAACCCCCGACGATCAATAGCCACCCGCCATTCCGCGTCTGGAAAAGTGGCTCATTTGCGCCAAATCAGGCTGACCATCCGGCCCGTCGTACCATCACGTCGATACGAGAAAAAATGATCGGGCTCGCCAAACGTGCAGCGATCGCCACCATAGACCTGGGTGACCCCTCGGCGAGCGAGACGGGCGCGAGCCAGCTTGGGCAGATCCGCCCACCACTTTCCTGGCCCATGACCACGAACGAAGCCCGCCGCCGCGCGGGGATCCTCGGCCACGAAGGCCGCACGAACCTCGTCGCCCACCTCAAAAGCGTTCGGTCCGATTGCTGGCCCGAGCCAAGCAAGCACGTCCTCTCCCCGGGCGCCCATGGCCTCCACCGTCCGCTCCAGAATGCCGGCCAAGAGCCCGCGCCAGCCGGCGTGGGCCGCCGCCACCACCTGGCCCCCGCGGTCACACAACAGGACCGGTAAGCAATCCGCAGTCAGCACCGCACAAATCCGGCCAGGTTGCCGCGCCACCGCCGCATCGGCCTCGGGAACCCCGCTTCTGCAGAGGTCAGCATCGACCACCACGGTGCCATGAACTTGTTGCAGCCAGAGAGGTTCGCCGGGCAAGCCGGCCCGGAGTTGTCCCCGATTTGCCGCGACGTCCGCCGCCACGTCCCCCACGTGATCGCCCAGGTTCCAGCTATTGAAGGGCGCGTGGCTGACGCCCCCCTTGCGGCCGGTGGACAGACAGCCAATCGCCTCCGGCGCCGGCCAGTCCGGAACGATGATCTCCCCCACTTCCCTAGCCTCCGCCCCTCAGCCGAGCCAAGAGATCGGCAAAGTCCTTCGGCAAGGGCGAGTTCCATTCCAGCGGCTCGCCGCTTAGCGGATGCACCAGAGCGAGCTGGCGCGCGTGGAGCGCCTGGCGGGGGAAATCATCCAGCCCAGGCCCAAGCTTTTTCCTCCGCTGATACGTACAGTCCCCCACCAGCGGATGCCCCAAATGCGCAAGATGAACCCGGATCTGATGGGTGCGTCCGGTCTCGAGGCGGCATTCCACCAGCGCCGCGTTGTCGAAACGCTCAAGAACCTTGTAGTGCGTCCGCGCGTCGCGCCCCCCATCCACCACCGCCATCCGGGTACGGTGGTAAGGATGGCGGCCGATCGGCGCATCCACGGTGCCCTGCTCTGGCGGCTGGCCGCTCACCACCGCGAGGTAAACCCGCTTGACCGTTCGGCTCTGCAATTGACGCACCAGATCCGTCTGAGCCTGCAGGGTGCGCGCCACGACAAGAAGGCCGCTGGTGTCTTTGTCGAGGCGATGGACAATGCCGGCGCGAGGAATGCCGCGCAGTTCCGGAAAGCGATGCAGCAGCCCATTGAGAAGCGTTCCCCGGGAGACCCCGCTCCCCGGGTGGACCACAAGACCGACCGGCTTATCGATCACGATAAGTCCGGCATCCTCATGGAGGACCGACAGGGGGATATCCTCCGGAGGATCCAGGCTGCATTCCGTCGGCCCTTCCGGCTCGACGCGCAGACGCTCACCACCCCAGACTTTTTGCTTGGGGTCGACGCTCTTGCCGTCGAGGGTAACCCACCCTTCGCGAATCCAGGTCTGCAATCGGCTGCGCGAATGTTCCGGGTAGAGGCGCGCCAACGCGAGGTCCAGACGGAGGCCGCCGAGGTCAGAAGGAATGGTGATGAGCGCAGGAAAGGCGCCCGAATCCTCTGAGCTATAATCCGCCCCATCATTCACGAAAGCATCTTCGATGGCCCAACTCATCGTGCGTAGTTTAGCGGTAATCATCGCCCTCCTGATTGGTGGGTGCGGCCTGCTGCCGGAGGAAAAAGACGAGACCGCGGGGTGGAATGCCCAGAAGATCTATTCGGAAGCCAAGGCCGCCATGGGTGACGGCGGCTACGACCGCGCCATCAAGCTTTTCGAGAAGCTGGAGGCTCGCTACCCGTATGGCCGCTACGCGCAACAGGCCCAACTCGACATTGCCTATTCGTATTACAAGACTGGCGAAGCGGCCTCGGCCGTCGCGGCCTGCGACCGCTTCATCAAGTTGCACCCCAACCATCCGAATGTCGACTACGCCTATTACCTGAAAGGGCTGGTGAATTTCAATGAGGACCTGGGCCTCCTCGGCAATCTTGCCAACCAGGACCTCACCGAGCGCGACCCCAAGGGCGCCAGGGAATCCTTTGATACCTTCAAGGAACTCGTGAACCGCTTTCCTGAGGGGCGTTACACCGCCGACGCCCGGCTGCGCATGCGATATCTCGTCAATGCGCTGGCTTACCACGAGGTCCATGTCGCCCGTTATTACTTCCGGCGGAGCGCTTATCTGGCCGCCGCCAACCGCGCCCAGACGGCAGTCAAGGATTATCCCGAAACACCGGCCGTGGAAGAGGCCCTCTTCATTCTCGTCAAGAGCTACGACGCCCTCGGCTTGAATGACCTTCGGGATGACGCGGACCGAGTCCTGCGCAAAAACTATCCGAAGAGCGCGTACTTTCAGGGCGGCCCCGTCGCCAATCGCCCGTGGTGGCAATTCTGGGAATGACCTCGCGGGACTGAGGATGGACGCCGAAGTCCTTGCCGCGCTGGCCCGCTGGCCCAACGTCCCCGACGTGTATGGCTGGCTGCGCCTCGACCCGCGAGGGCAGTGGCACCTGGGAGACGGCCTGGTCCACCACGCCGGATTGGCGGCATTTCTGGGACGCAACTACGTCGTCCCGGTGGCCGGAGCCTGCTATGTCCAGAACGGACCTCAGCGGGTATTTGTGTCGCTGGATTACACGCCCTGGGTCCTGCGCTGCGATCGCGACGGCCGCCTGACCCGCCACACCGGGGAAGCGATCGGCGACCCAGGTGCAGCATGGATCGACGAGGCGGGCAGCGTCCTGATCGCCTTTGGCAATTCAATCGGTATCGTCGACGACCGCGACCTCGCCTTCCTTGCCCAAGGGTTTCGTGGGGAAAACCTGGCGGTCAGCGCTGAGTGCGCCTTGGAGGCCTTTCTCGCGGCTCCCGGCAGCACGCCCCTTTGGCTGGATGTGGGGGGGGCTCACCTGCCCGTCGGCCCAATTCTGCGCAGCGGCGTGCCGAAACTTTTTTGCTACGATCCGGCACCCAAGCCCTCCGCGATTCCTCAGCCTCGCCCGTAGGTGTCCTGGAAACGCACGATGTCATCCTCCCCGAGGTAACTTCCGGATTGAACCTCGATGATCTCGAGGGGAAGCTTTCCCGGATTCTCCAGACGGTGGGTCACACCAAGCGGAATGTAGGTGGATTGGTTTTCACTCAGGAGGAAGGACTCGTCACCGCGGGTGACCTTCGCGGTGCCATGCACCACGATCCAGTGCTCCGCCCGGTGGTGATGCATTTGTAGACTGAGAGAGGCCCCAGGCTTGACCACGATGCGCTTGACCTGGAAACGCTCTCCGGCATCCACCGAATCATAGCAACCCCATGGGCGATGCACCTTCCGGTGGGTGACGGCTTCGCTACGGCTCTCGCCCTTCAGGCGCGCCACCAGCTTTTTGACGTCCTGAGTACGATCCTTTCGAGCCACCATGACCGCATCTTGGGTTTCAACCACCACGAGGTTATCGGTCCCGAGGCAGGCCACGAGACGATTCTCCGCAAACACCAGGCTGTCGTGGCTGTCTTCGAACAGCACGTCGCCACGGCCAATATTGCCAGCGGGATCCCGCTCCGAGACGTCCCACAACGCATCCCAGGCCCCCACATCGGACCACTCCGGATCCATGGGGACGACGCGACCCGGAATGCCCAGTTCCGGTGCCTGTGCCAATTTTTCCATGACCGCGTAGTCGATGGAATCCGATGGACAGGCCTGAAACGCTTCCAGGCCTACACGGATGAAATCGGCGTCCCGCGAGCCGGAGGCCACCGCCTCCTGGCAAGCGGCCGCCATGGCGGGGGCAAAATGTGCGACGGCCTGCATCCACACACTCGCCCGCATCATGAAAATTCCACTGTTCCAGAGATACTCCCCAGAGGCGACATAACTTTCGGCCACTTCCCGGGAGGGTTTTTCGACGAACGCCTCAATCGGACAGACGCCCGCTTCGCCCGCCGTACCCTTGCGGATGTACCCGTAGCCGGTCTCTGCGCGGCTCGGGACGATGCCGAAGGTGACCATCGCGCCGGCCTCGGCGGAGGGTAGTCCTCGTTCAATGGCTGCGCAGTAGGCTGCCCCGTCACGGATCACGTGGTCCGCCGGCATGACGACCAACACTGCATCGCCACTGCGCTCCTGCGCGATCATGGCCGCAAGGGTGAGGGCCGGCGCGGTATTTCGCCCCACGGGCTCAAGAACGATGTAATGGCTCCCCTTACCCACCGCTCGTAGTTGCTCGGCCGTGATGAATCGATATTCATCATTGCAAACGACGATGGGTTCCGCGGCCAGGGGCAATGTCCCTGGCAGTCCATCAAGGCGGAGGGCCGTGTCCTGCAGCATGGTGCGCTCGCTGGTCAGCGCAAGCAGCTGCTTGGGGTATTGTTCGCGGGAAAGTGGCCACAGGCGAGTGCCGGAGCCGCCGGAAAGAATGACGGGAATGATATCCATGAACGCTTGAAGAACGACCAGAAACGAACCAGGCCCTATCTTAAAGTCATTTCCTGGCTTGTATGGCTTCCGTTTGGCACGCTGCGCCGTCCGATTTCAGCGCATGAACATATGGCCGGTACAGCCAGCAAACCAATTCATCACCAATCAGCGACTTAGCTTTACCAGCAACTTTTGCCGATACTGCGCGAGGACGGTTTCCGCCATGTGTCGTTGCCCCTGGGCGGCCAATGAGGTGAGAAGGAGATTGAGCCGGCCCAGGGCATTGTCACGGACTCGGCCATCCGCGATTCGCGCCGCCTGATCAGCCACCTCGGTCGCTTCCTTCATAGCCAGAATCTGCGGAGGAAGGCATCCTGCGTTGCGAAGAACGTGGTGCACCATCCGCACCTCTGCCGGAACCAAGCGCTCGTCCTCGAACGCTAACGGGAGGCCTTCGCCGGGGAGATGAGCGAATTCACCCCGGGCCATGGCAGCCCGGATGCGCTCTTCTGCTTGCTGGTCGAGGATTCCCATTTCCAGCCCCGCCGTTTTGACGTCAGACTGTGCTTTCCACTGGCGTGGGGGTCGCGCAGGCACAAGGAGATGATGAAGGGGCTGTGTCTCCGCCAGACGAGGTGGTCACGCGCTGGGTCCCGGTGACGACGTCGTAACCGATGGAGTCGAGATGAAAAACGAGGGCGGCGTCCATTCCATTTGCGTGATTCTCGAACCACGCCGGTAGCTCTTCAACGAGGCGGCGCCCGAGGAAGGCATCCCCACCAGCGACGTGCCGGCGCACATCCCGCAGTACCTCAAGTACGCGATCATGTTCGGCACGGTGACAGCCCGGGAAGGAGACGGCCTCCATCCACCGGTTTTCTTGATCGAAATGCGCATCACAATGGGCGACGAAGTCATCCATGCGCGCCAGGAAGTCTTCCGGGGATGCACCCGCCAGAGCCTGATAGCTCGATACGAATTCCTCGTGGGTCGCATCCATCGGTGCGAGACCGAGGACCAGTTCGTCAGACCATTCCAAAGTTGGCATCTTCACTCCTCCTCATCAACCGGTCGTCCCCTGTCCAACCGGCAATGCTTTCCAAGGGCTCTGCCCCAAGGAGGGGGACACCCTGAAAGCGATCAAAATGGGGCCCGGCCGAATCCGGGCCCTCCTTCACCTACTTGACCACCTTAAGGTGGCTTCTTGGCGGCGGTGGAGGCTTCGTGGAGTCATCACCCGAACTCGACTCGCTCCCCACTGGCGTAAGGCGGCTGACTTCGGTCTCCGCATCGAGCTTGGCGTCGATCGCGGCTGGCTCATCGATTTCAAAGGCCATGCCGTGCCCATTTTCCCGCGCGTACACCGCCATCACGTTAGGGACGGGGACTGACAGTGAATGGGCGATACCGCCAAACCGTGCCTGGAAACTGATCCGCTCGTTCCCGAGGACAAGCTCGTGGGTGGCGTCTGGCCCGATATTGAGAACGATCTGCCCATCCCGGGCGTAGCCAGGCGGCACTCGCGTAGCCTCGTCCACCTTAGCGGCGATATACGGGGTCAGGCCCTGATCGAGGCACCATTCATAGATGGCCCGAACCAGATAAGGCTTGGTGGAGACGGTCATTGCTTTGCGCCTTCCAGTAAGGGCCTGCCAGCAACACTGCCGCTCCCCGGAAGCCCTTGGCAGTTCATCGGCGCATCACCTTTTCCGACGGCGTCAGGGCATCGATAAAGCCCTGGCGGCTGAAGATCCGTTCAGCATACTTTGACATCGGAGCCGCCACTTTGGGTAGCTCGATCCCATAGTGATCCAGACGCCAGAGCAAAGGGGCGATGGCGACATCGAGCATGGAAAACTCGTCCCCGAGCAAGAATTTCTGCTTTGCAAAAATTCCCGCCAACTGCACAAGTTGGTCCCGGACATGGATGCGGGATTTTTCGGCGGCTTTCTGGTTCTCTTCGAGGATGGAGATGTGAGAAAACAATTCCATTTCGAAAGTATGGAGCAACTGACGAGCACGGGCCCGCAGGATGGGGTCGGGCGGCATCAGCTGCGGGTGGGGGAAGCGCTCATCGATGTATTCATTGATGATGTTCGCCTCGTAGAGGACGAGATCACGATCGACCAACACCGGTACCCGGTTGTACGGGTTGATGACGGCAATATCTTCGGGCTTGTTGTACAGGTCGACATCGATGACCTGGAAGTCCATACCCTTCTCGTACAGCACAATCCGGCAGCGGTGACTGAATGGATCCGTCGTACCGGAGTAAAGATTCATCATTGCGAGGCAACTCCAAAGACACCGAACCCGCTACCGGGCCATTTCAGCCCGGAAAGCGGATTCGGAAAGGGCAAAACTTGGAAGCAGGACTGATAGTCAGCCTTAGTGGATGTCCTTCCAGTAGTTCTTCTTCAGGGCGAAGGACAGGACGAACAAGCCGGCCAACGCCGCTAGGACGACTTTGCCGATCGCTTTACGCTTATCGGCGACGGGCTCGCCCATCCACACCAGATAGGACACGAGATCGCCGACGGCCTTGTCGTATTCATCCTTCGACAACTTGCCTGGCTTGGCCAGTTCCAGGGTGATTTCCTTGGCCTTGCCGCCGTGGCCGTCGTCCTTTTCGGAAATCTTTGCAACCTGCTCGCCCTGCAGTTCATACAGGATGTGGGGCATCCCCACGTTCTCGAAGATCACGTTGTTCCAGCCAGTCGGCCGGGCCGGATCCCGATAAAAGGTGCGGAGGTAGGTGTAAAGCCAGTCAGCACCCGACCCAAACTCCGACGCGCGGGACCGGGCGATCACGGAGAGATCCGGTGGCGCGGCACCAAACCAGGCTTTCGCCTCGGCCGGGCGCATGGCAATCGTCATTTGCTCCCCCACCTTTTCGGCGGTGAACATCAGGTTGTCCTTGATCGCGTCGGTGGAGAGGCCAATTTCCGTGAGCCGGTTGTAGCGCACATAGCTCGCACCATGGCAGTTCAGGCAATAGTTCACGAAGAGCTTCGCGCCATGCTGGAGGGCGGCCGGATCGTTGCTCACGGGCGCCTTATCGAGGTGTAGTTCCGGCCCGCTCGCCAGAACGGCGGCAGGGACCAACACCGAAGCCAGCAGCAGTTTTTTGATCATTTTCAATCCGCGGCTATTCATTTGAAATTGACCCTTTCCGGTTCGGGTTTGCACTGGTCCATCTTGGAGTACCACGGCATGAGCAGGAAGAAGCCGAAGTAAATGACCGAGCAGATCTGGGAAACCAGGGTCCGCCCCGGGGTCGGCGGCAGCACGCCCAGATAACCGAGGATCACGAAGGCCACGACGAAAACCGCCAGAATCGCCTTGAACAACGGGCCCTTGTAGCGGATGGATTTCACCGGACTACGGTCCAGCCAAGGCAGGAAGGCAATGATGACCACCGCGGCACCCATCGCCACCACGCCCCAGAACTTCGCATCGATGCCGAAGAGCGGGTAAGTCACCGCACGGAGCACCGAATAGAAGGGCGTGAAGTACCACACCGGAGCGATGTGCGGCGGCGTCTTCAAGGGATCGGCGGGGATGAAGTTGTTGAACTCCAGGAAGTAACCGCCGCCTTCCGGTGCAAAGAACACGATGGCCGTGAAGACGAACAGGAAGGCGACGACCCCGACGATGTCCTTCACCGTGTAATACGGATGGAAGGGAATGCCATCGAGGGGAATGCCGTTGGCGTCCTTTTTCTTCTTGATCTCGACCCCGTCCGGGTTGTTGGAACCCACCTCATGAAGCGCCACGATATGGGCCGCCACCAAGCCGATCAGCACCAACGGCACCGCGATGACGTGGAAGGAGAAGAAGCGGTTCAGGGTGGCGTCGGACACCACATAATCGCCCCGAATTACCAGGGAGAGGTCGGGACCGATCACCGGAATCGCGGAGAACAGGTTTACGATCACCTGGGCGCCCCAGAAGGACATCTGCCCCCAGGGCAGCAGGTAGCCCATAAAGGCTTCCGCCATCAGCGCCAAGAAGATCAGCACGCCGAAGATCCAGATCAGTTCGCGGGGCTTGCGGTAGGAACCGTAGAGCAGGCCGCGGAACATGTGCAGATACACGACGATGAAAAACGCCGAGGCGCCGGTCGAGTGCATGTAGCGGATGAGCCACCCACCCGGCACATCCCGCATGATGTATTCGACGCTGGCAAAGGCCACCGGCACCCCTGCGGCGTTGAGGGACGCGTCAGGCTTGTAGTGCATGACCAGGAAAATCCCGGTCACGATCTGGATCACCAGCACCATGAGCGCCAGGGACCCGAAGAAATACCAGAAGTTGAAGTTCTTCGGCGCGTAGTACTCGGTCAAATGACCCTTGATCGACGCCGTGAGCGGAAACCGCTCGTCAATCCAGTTGATAACCGCTTCAGCCTTGGTGGTCATTGCTTAAGCCTTTCCGTCATCGCCGATAAGGAGTTTCGCGTCCGACAGATACTTGTGGGGCGGCACTTCGAGGTTGTCCGGCGCAGGCTTGCTCTTGTAAACCCGCCCCGCCAGATCGAAGGTGGAACCGTGGCAGGGGCACAAGAAGCCGCCAAACCAGTCGTCCCCAAGACCGCTGTCCGCACCGGACTTGAACTTGGAAGACGGGGAGCAGCCAAGGTGGGTGCAAATCCCCACCGCGACCAGGAATTCCGGCTTGATGGAGCGGTATTCATTCTTGGCGTATTCCGGCTGCATCGGCTTTTCCGAGCCCGGATCGCTCACCAGCGGATCGGTCTTTTTCAAAGACTCCAGCATTTCCGGCGTCCGACGCAGAATCCACACCGGCTTGCCGCGCCATTCGACGGTCATCATCTCGCCCGGAGCGAGCTTGCCGATATCCGCCTCGACCGGCGCACCAGCCGCCTTGGCCCGCTCAGACGGCGTCAGGCTGGCCACAAAGGGCACTGCCGCCGCCACACCGATGGCCCCCCCCACCGCCGAAGTGGCAACGAGAAGCTGCCGGCGGCCGTTATCCATCTTTTCATCAACGCTCATGACCCTTATCCCCAAAGGAACCGAAAAGGCGCAGCAAAAAATCTTGCCGATTTTAGCAAAAAGCCCTACTCCAAAAAAGCCCAACGCCACTGCAAACGCAGGAAACCCCCGCAATGCGATGGCAGACAGCCTTCATCTTCCCCTCAGATGGCCCCCACCTCGCGCAAGTGATCGATGGCCCGGTCGTCGTAACCCAGACCGACGAGGATTTCCCGCGTGTGGGCGCCGAGGGCCGGCCCCGGGCTGTCCACGCCACCCGGCGTCTCCTGGAGCTTAGGCACGACCGCCGGGGCTCGAAAAACCTTGCCGTCCGGCAGGGTCATCGATTGCAGCATTTCCCGAGCAACGAACTGCGGATCGGCGAACATGTCAGCCACCGAATAGATATGGCTCGCCGGCACTCCGGCCTCCTTGAGGATCCGCAGGACGTCCTCCATGTTGCGAGCGCCGACCCAGGCGTCGATGACGCCATAGAGTTCGGCCGCGCGCGCATCGCGTCCTGCATTCGTGGCGAGGGACGTATCCTCGGCCAGATCCGGCCGATCCAGCGCCCGCATGAGACGGCCAAAGATGGCATCTCCATTGGCGCCGACGATGACGTGGCGGCCATCCCGCGTGGTGTGGGTGTTGGACGGCGTGATCCCGGGCATCACATTCCCGGTCCGCTCACGGATGAAGCCGAACACATCGAATTCCGGCACCAGCGATTCCATCATCGCGAAAACGGCTTCGTAGAGGGCGACGTCCACCACCTGGCCACGACCGCCATTCACTTCCCGGTGGCGCAAGGCCATCAGGGCGCCCAGGGCAGCCCAGAGCGCCGCGATGGAATCGCCGATGGACACGCCGGTCTTGACCGGGGGCCGATCGCCAAACCCCGTCACGTAGCGCAGCCCTCCCATGGATTCGCCAATCGCGCCAAAACCCGGCTGGTCCCGATAGGGTCCGGTCTGGCCAAAGCCGGATAAGCGCACCATGACCAGCCCGGGGTTGAGGTCTGAGAGCACCTCCCAACCGAGCCCAAGCTTTTCCAGCACCCCCGGGCGGAAGTTCTCCACCACGATGTCCGCTTGGAGGGCAAGTTTGCGGACGATCTCGACCCCCTCCGGATGCTTGAGATTGACGGTCATCGACTCCTTGTTGCGCGCCTGGACATACCACCACAGCGAGGTCCCCTCGTACATCTTGCGCCACTGGCGCAGGGGGTCCCCGCCGTCCGGGGATTCGATCTTGATGACCCGGGCGCCGAATTCCGCCAGAATGCGCGTACAAAACGGCCCGGCGATGAGCGTCCCGAGTTCGAGAACGGTCACTCCGGCCAGAGGCTTGACAGGCAGGCTCATCCCGATGGCTCCTGGGTGGGACGCCGCTCCAGTAGCGCCTGGGCAATGGTTCCAGTGTCGGAATGCTCCAGCTCCCCCCCCACTGGCAGGCCCCGGGCGATCCGGCTGACCTTGAGCCCTCGGGCCCGTAGCAGTTCGCCGATGGTGTGCGCCGTGACCTCGCCCTCGTTGGTGAAATTTGTGGCCAGGATCACCTCTTCCACCGTCCCGTCGGAAGCACGGGCGATGAGTTTTTCCAAGCCCAGTTCCCGAGGCCCAATGCCATCCAGAGGTGACAGGCGCCCCATCAACACGTAGTAGAGGCCCTGGTAGGCATGGGTCTGTTCCAGCATCGCCAGATCCACCGGCATCTCGACCACGCATAGGAGGCGGGAATCCCGCCGCGACGAGGCGCAACGCTCGCACACCTCGCCCTCGCAGAACGTATTGCAGCGCGCGCAGTGACGCAGCACCCGCAGGGCGTGGGAAAGCGCCTTCGACAAACGCTCGGCGCCCCGCTGATCTCGCTGCAGTAGATGGTAGGCCATCCGTTGGGCCGACTTGGGGCCGACCCCTGGCAGGCAGCGGAGCGCATCGATCAACTCGTCCAGGCTCGTCGGGCTCATCGCCGCACCCTGGACTCCACGCACTTCGGCAAGGGATGCACCCGAGCCACGACTCAGAACGGTAGCTTCATGCCGGGGGGTAGATTGAGGCCGGCGGTAAACCCGGCCATTTTTTCCTGGGTGGTGGCCTCCACGCGGCGCACCGCATCATTCACCGCTGCCGCCAGAAGGTCTTCCAGCATTTCCTTGTCGTCCATCACCGAGGGGTCGATGGCGACGCGACGCACATCATATTTGCAGGTCATGGTCACCTTCACCATGCCGGCACCGGACTGGCCCTCGACCTCGATGGTCGCGAGCTGATCCTGCATCTTCTTCATGTTTTCCTGCATCTGCTGGGCCTGTTTCATCAAGCCGCCGAGGCCGCCTTTCATCATCTTGCTGACTCCATCAACGAGCGGGTTAAAGAGGTTTGACCGACGCTACCTCGAGTGTCGCATCGAGTCGTTCAATAATGCCCTGGACGAACGGGTCCTGGGTCAGCGCCGCCACCGCCGCTTTGTGGCGCTCGGCCTGAGCCACCGCCTCCCGCTGGGCCGGGGTTTCCGAGGCGACCTTGCCAATTTCGATGGCCACCCGCACCGGTTGCCCGAAATGGGCGCTGAGTTCGGCCTGCAGTTTCTCCGCCGCGCCCCGGTTCATCGCCATGAGATGGCCGTGGGTATCGGCGAGCCGCAGGCGCAAAAGCCCGTCCCCAAAGCGTAGCTTTTCGCAATGCTGGGCAAGCTGGCGGACCATGCCGCCAAGCTTCAAGGTCGCGAGGAGGGCGTGCCAGTCTCCCTCCATCAAGGCAGCCGGGTCAGCGAGGGACGGCGTTGCGCCCGGATTCCCCTCTGGGCAATCGCGCGACATCTCCGCCTTCGGCCCGTCAGGGAAATCCGCCGCGGGTGGCGGCACAATTGCTGGTGCTCTCCCCACCTCGGCGAGCGGCCCCTCCGGGCCGCCAGGTTGACGCGCGCCCCGCTCCGACGGCGGGGCGCCGTCGGTGGATTGCGGGGCCGCACCGCCACGCGCCTCCCCTCCCCGCCACGACCGTGCCCGCGCCGCCCCCGGTTCAGGGCCGGAGGGCGCGCCGCCCCCAAGCCCGCCGGGCGTTTCTGGCCGGAAGGCGAAGAGACGCAGCAAGGTCATGCTGAAGCCGGCATATTCGTCGGGAGCCAGCGGCAGTTCGTCCCGGCCGTGAATCACAATCTGGTAAGCGAGTTGCAGGAACTCCGGATCGAAGGCCTCGACATGGGGCGCCAGCACCGCCCGCTCGCCCTCATCCGGCAAAGCTTCAGGGGCAAACTGCAGCAGCGCAGTCCGATGGAGCAGGCTGGCTAGACCTTGTAACGCGGCCCCGAAGGAGAGGCTGCGGGAGCGCATCGCGTCCGCCACCGCCAGGAGTGCCGCCACGTCCCCTGAAGCCAGCGCGGCGAGCAGGGCGTGAAGATGCTCGTCGCCCACCGCCCCCAGCATGTCCTGCACCGCCGACTCCTCGACGCGCCCGCCGCCATGGGCAATGGCCTGGTCCAGCAGCGACAGGGCGTCCCGCATGGAACCTTCCGCGCCCCGCGCGATATGACGCAGGGCGAGAGGCTCAAAGGGAACGCCTTCGGCTTCGAGCAGCCCCGCCAGATGACCCACGATCCGGTCCGGCGGCATCTGCTTCAGATTGAACTGCAGGCATCGGGAGAGCACCGTCACCGGAATTTTCTGCGGATCGGTGGTGGCGAGGATGAACTTCACATGCTCCGGCGGCTCCTCCAGCGTCTTCAACATCGCGTTGAAGGCATGGCCGGTCAGCATGTGCACTTCGTCGATCATGTACACCTTGTAGCGGCCGGAGACCGGCGCATACACCGCCTTGTCCAGCAGCGAGGCCATGTCCTCCACGCCCCGGTTCGACGCGGCATCCATTTCCACGTAATCGGGGAAGCGGTCAGCGTCGATGGCGACGCAGGCCTCGCACTGGCCGCAGGGTGTGGCGGTCACCCCGGTCACGCAATTGAGGGACTTGGCAAGGATGCGGGAAATCGTGGTCTTGCCCACCCCGCGGGTGCCGGTGAAGAGATAGGCATGGTGCAAGCGCCCGGTGGTCAGGGCGTGGGTCAGGGCCCGCACCACGTGCTCCTGCCCGACGAGGGTGTCAAAGCTCCTGGGGCGCCACTTGCGGGCCAGTACCTGATAAGCCATGGGCGGCATTCTAGCAGCAGGGCGATCCCGACCGGACCCGACACAACCGCCACCCGCCCGATTCCCTGGGCTGCCGGAGGCCCTGCCCCCTTGCCAAACCCGACCACCCCTGAGATTGCGCCGAGCGAATCGCCGAGGGGGCGCCCCCCAAAGCCACATCCAGAAGATAGCCGTTCTAAATGATTTAGATTGTTTTAATCATTTTGCGCTATCCACAGCCATTCCGTAATCTGGACCCCAGTCCCCCACCGGCCATTCAGGAGAACCCCGATGAGCGAACGAGTCCTCAAACACCTCCAAGCCCTCGACGGCGACGATTCCGGGCGGGGCGCCCGCCGCTTGGTCGGCTGGATGATCACCGGCCTGGGTGGCCTTCTGCTCGTGGCACGGATTCCCCCCGCCCTCGCCGACCGCGCTGTCGCGGAAGCCCTCCAAGCCGGCTGGGTGGCCGCCCTGGCGACCGCAGGGGGCGCCTTCCCCATCCTGATGGCCCGGCAGATCTCGGCGCGCAGCGTCGATGCCTTGCTGGGCTTTGGCGCCGGAGTGATGCTGGCAGCAACAGCCTTCTCGCTGCTTCTCCCGGCCCTCGAGGGCGCCACCCGGCTCGGCCTGGGGAGCTGGGGAGCGGCTGGTCTCACCGCGGGGGGCATCGCCCTCGGCGCCCTGGCCTTGCTTGCCGCTGATCGCGCCCTCCCCCATGAGCACGCTCCCACCGTTGACGGTTCGAATGGCGCTCCCCTGGGGCGGATCGGCCTCTTCGTGGCGGCGATCGCCCTCCACAACATTCCGGAAGGCCTGGCCATCGGTGTGGCCTATGGCCAGGAGGGCGGGGGTTCGACGGTCGCCGGTGGCATCGCCCTCCAGGACATCCCCGAGGGCCTCGTCGTCGCCGCAGCCCTGGCGGGTGCTGGCGTCGGACGGGTGAAATCATTCCTGGTCGCGGCGGCCACCGGCCTCGCGGAACCCCTGGCCGCGGTGCTGGGCGCCAGTCTGGTGGTCGATCTCCCGGCCCTGCTGCCCTGGGCCCTTGCATTCGCCGCCGGCGCCATGCTCTTCGTGGTCAGCCACGAGATCATTCCCGAGTCCCACCGCCGGGGCCACGAGAGCCTGGCCACTGGGGGGCTGATCGCAGGCTTTTGCCTGATGATGGTCTTGGATACCGCCCTGGCCTGATCGCAAATTCGCCCCAGCCGACCATGGCCGGGGCGCAGAGCCCTCAGGCGCGAGACCCCAACAGGCCGGACAAGGCGGCCAAGCCCTGTTGCACAAGGACATCGGAATCCGGCAGGGCGCCGTCGGGGGTGAGCGAGTCCACCACCTGAGGCAGCGCCGAGGCGAGACCCTGGGCGAGTTCGTTCGACCCCATGCCGCTCTGACGCGACACCCCCTCCATGAACTGGCGCCCGAGAGCGGCCGCCAATTGCTCGCCGCTAACCGGCAGGTTGGCGCCGCCCCCCACCCACGAGGCGACCTGCTCCGCCAGGCCACCCTGGGCGAGGCGAGCGAGCAACCCGGCCAGGCCGCCCTCGCTGTTCTGAATGAGGGCTATCACCGCCTGCATGAGCACCGGCCCGACCCCAGGAATGGCTCCCGCGCCGGCGTTCGTCGCTTTTCCATCCCCTGCCAGCGAACCCAAAATCTGTCCCGCCACTTGGTCCAGCAATCCCATGAATCCACTCCTAAAAAATTGGGCGCCGGGTCCCCGGCGCCATCACCGCAATGCGGGTGGATCCAATCAGTCCAGTAGATCCGCCGGAATGTTGCCGCCGTTGGCGGCCAACTTTTGCAGGACGGTCTTGTGCAGCCACATGTTCATCTGGGCCGAATCCGCCATCTTCTCCGCCGGGCACCCCAGTTCCACCGCCAGCTCTTTGCGGGCGGCGAAGCTGCTGTCGAGACCCAGGAGCTTCATCAGGTCGACAATCGAGACCTTCCAGTTCAACTTCTCACCATGGGTCGCGGCCATCCCTTCGAGCTTGGACATGACATCCACCACCGGGATCGCGGCCGGGGCGGCGCCCGTCCCCCCCGTCGACGCGGGGGCTGTCTCGGGCGCCGTCGCCGCCTCCCCCTCGGAACCCAGGCCCAATTTCGCGAGAATCTTCCCAAACCAACTCATCGTACTTCCTTTCACTCACAACACATCGAAGGGACACCCGAAACCCCGGAACACCAGGCACATTCCCACTGTCCCCGGGGACGATCCGCCCCGCTCCCACTACGACAAAAGCATCGCAATGAACCAAAAGTATTCCCTGCGGAGGGATCGAAGGTCAATCCGAAGGGCCCTGCGGGGCCATCACGATTCGCCCAAACGCCCCGTGACGCTGGGTTCGTGGTCAGGCAAAATCCCCCCTCCTGAGAGGAAACCCCATGCATTTTGACCTCGCCATCGTCGGCGCCGGCCTTGCAGGTGCGAGCCTGGCCGCGGGTTTGCGATCGAGCCGGCTCAAGATCGCCGTGATCGAGACCCGGCCGCCAGCCCCCGCCACCGGCGCCGGCGCCTGGGACGCGCGGATCTACGCCGTCAGCCCGATCAACGTCGCGTTTCTCCAATCCCTTGGAGTGTGGCGCCGCCTGGATCACCAGCGCATCCAGGCCGTCCATGACATGGCGATTTTCGGCGACCGTGGCGGACGTCTGTCGTTTTCGGCCTACGAGTGCGGCCTGGGGGAACTGGCCTGGATCGTCGAGTCGGGCCTCCTGCAGCGCGAGCTGTGGGAGACCATCACCCGCCAACACAACGTGACCTTGTTTTGCCCCGGGGAACCCGCTGCCCTGAGCTGGGAGGAATCCGCCGCCGAGCTTCGCCTCGCCCAGGGGCAGACCCTCACCGCTGATCTCATCGTAGCGGCCGACGGCGCCCAATCCTGGGTGCGCGGGCAGGCAGGCATCGAGGCGAAAATCTCGCCCTACGAAGAATCCGGCGTGGTGGCCAACTTTCGCTGTGCCCTACCCCACCGGGGAACGGCCTTCCAATGGTTCCGCGAAGACGGGATCCTTGCCTGGCTCCCGCTGCCCAGCCAGATGATTTCCATGGTCTGGTCCGCCCCCCAACCCCTGGCAGAGGAGCTGACCCGCCTGACGCCCGACGCCCTGTGCCAGCGGGTTGCGGCGGCCGGAAATGAGGCCTTGGGTGAGCTCGAACCCGTCACGCCGGCAGCCGCCTTTCCCCTGCGCCTGCTGCGGGTGGACTCCCCCGTGCGCCCCCGGCTGGCCCTCATCGGCGACGCGGCCCACACCATCCATCCCCTGTCCGGACACGGCATCAATCTCGGCTTCCAGGACGCTCGGGTCCTCGCAGAACTCCTGGCGGACCTTCCGGCCTGGCGCCGGCCGGGGGAGCTGTCCATCCTGCGTCGATACGCCCGCGCCCGGGCGGAAGAGACCGCTTTGCTGCAATGGACGACCCACGGCTTGAACCGCCTGTTCAAGCCGGCCAATCCCCTGCTGGCCACGGCGCGCAATCTTGGATTGAACCTCACCAATCAGCTGCCGGTCCTACGCAACACTTTGGTTCGTTATGCCATCAGCGGCGCCTTTTAGCGCCCGCCGCCGAATCCCTGGCACTCCCCTTCCGTCAATCTGGAGATCTTCATGCCCCGTTCCACCCGCCTGCTCTGCACCCTCATGCTCACGGCCCTGGCCGCCACGGCCCACGCCGATGAAGCCAGCGTTCGCAAGGGGATGGATGGATTCATCGGCTCGCCCGCGGTGGAGAGCCTGACCAAGACGTCCTACGGAGGCCTCTGGGAGGTCGTGCTCAAATCAGGCGAGATCGTCTACACCGACGACCAGGTGAGCTTCATCATCGACGGCAGCGTCATCGACGCCAAGAGCCGCCGCAACATGACGCAAATCCGCCAAAACCAGCTCTCGGCCATCGATTTCAACACCCTGCCCCTCGACCAAGCGGTCAAGGTGGTGCGGGGCAACGGCACCCGGACGATCGCAACCTTCGAAGACCCCAATTGCGGCTACTGCAAGAAGCTGGCGCGGGAGCTGCAGGGCATCAAGGACGCGACGATCTACACCTTCCTCTACCCGATCCTGTCGCCGGATTCCGCCGACAAATCCAAGAACATCTGGTGCGCCAAGGACCGCTCCAAGGCATGGAATGACTGGATGGTGGACGGCAAGGTTCCGGCCCCGGCGACCTGCGATACCGGTGCGATCGACAAGAACCTCGCCCTGGGCCGCAAGTTGCGCATCCAGGGCACTCCCACCCTGTTCCTCACCGACGGCTCGCGGATCGGCGGCTACGTTCCCGTGGCGGAACTCGACAAGACCTTGGCCCAGCTCAAGAAGTAAGCCAGGCCGCGCCGCATCGGGGGGTCAGACCGCGAACACCTGCTTGACCCGCAGGGTGTCCCCCCGCTCCAAGAGCCCCAGGAGGCGATCGATGTTGGGATGCTTGCCAGGGTTCAGGCGAGCGTCCTCACTGTGTTCGACGTAAAGTTCGAGCCCTTTTCGCGCCGCTTCAGGGCCGATCACGCCGAACAATTGGGCGAGATGGTTGTAGACCGCCAGCGATCCCGCCTGCCCCGGCTTGTTTTCAATCGTCGCGACCACCTGGCCGTCCCCATCCAGGAGCTGGAGCGCCGCGAGGTGGGAGACGCCGGGGAGTTGCTTGAGTTGCTGGGCGAAAGTCATCTCCGCCCCTTCAAATGCGCTTGGCGAGTTCGGCCGCCAGGCCAATGTAACCCGCCGGGGTGAGGGCCGCGAGGCGGGCTTTTTCCCCTGCCGGGATGGCGAGGGTGGCGATGAAGTCTTGCAGCGCCTCCCGCGTGATGCCCTTGCCCCGGGTCAGCGCCTTCAACTGTTCGTAGGGATTTTCGACGCCGTAGCGCCGCATCACGGTCTGCACCGGCTCAGCCAGCACCTCCCAGCATTCGTCGAGATCGGTGGCCAGGCGCGCCGGGTCCGCTTCCAGCTTGTTCAGACCCTTGAGGCAAGAGTCCAACGCCAGCAGGCTGTGGCCGAAAGCCACCCCCATATTGCGCAGAACCGTGGAGTCCGTGAGGTCGCGCTGCATGCGGGAAACCGGCAGCTTTTCGGAGAAGTGGCGAAGCACCGCGTTGGCCAGGCCCAGGTTGCCCTCGGCATTCTCGAAGTCGATGGGATTGACTTTATGGGGCATGGTGGAGGAGCCCACCTCGCCTTCCTTGAGCTTTTGCTTGAAGTAGCCCAGGGAGATGTACATCCAGATGTCGCGGCAGGCATCGATCAGGATGGTATTGGCGCGGGCCATGGCGTCAAACAGCTCGGCCATGGCGTCGTGGGGCTCGATCTGGATCGTGTAGGGCGAAAACTCCAAGCCCAGGGATTCAATGAAGCGGCAGTTGAAGCCTTCCCAGTCGTGCTCCGGGTAGGCCGAGAGGTGGGCGTTGTAGTTGCCCACCGCGCCGTTGAACTTGGCGGTGAGGGCGACCCCGGCGATGGCCTTGCGAGCGCGGAGGAGCCGCCAGGCGATGTTGGCCATCTCCTTGCCCAGCGTGGTAGGACTCGCGGGCTGACCGTGGGTACGGGACAGCATGGGCAGGTCCGCCAGTTGATGGGCCAGCGCGCGGAAACGCTCCACCACCGCATCCAGGGCCGGTAGGAAGACAGCATCCCTCCCGTCTTTCAACATCAAGGCATGGGAAGTGTTGTTGATGTCCTCGGAGGTGCAGGCAAAGTGGATGAACTCCGAGACCCGGGTGACCTCTGGATTGGTGGCAAAGCGACGCTTCAGCCAATACTCCATGGCCTTCACGTCATGGTTGGTGGTGGACTCGATGTCCTTGACGGCCTGACCGTCCGACGCCGAGAACTCCCGCACCACGCCGTCCAGTTCGGCAATGGTGGCGGCCGAAAACGGGGCCACCTCGGCGAGGGCAGGGTCCGCCGCCAAGGCCTTGAGCCACTCCACCTCCACCTTGACGCGATTGCGGATCAGGCCGAGTTCAGAAAAATGCTCGCCCAGGCGGGCGACTTTGGCAGCATATCGGCCATCCAGGGGCGAGAGAGCGGCAATGGGGTGGGTCATGAGGAAATCTCGCGGCGCGAAAAAGGCAAGATTTTACCCGCCCACCGGCCCTGGGGCCATGCAACGGGATCAGGGGACCTTGTTGGCCAACCCCGGGTAGCGGACATAATCGACGAGGGCCTGCACCTCGGCCGGTGGCGCCGGCGTGAGGAGGCTCACCACCACGATCACCGCGAACCCCACCGGCACGCCAAATACGCCGGCGGAAATCGGGTTGATGCCAAACCAGGCCTGCTCCAAACCGCCCCCGAAAAATGGATGGGTGCGGGCGACGTAATACAGGGTGATCGCGATGCCAGCGGCCATGCCCGCCACGGCGCCCCAGCGGTTGGCCCGGCGCCAGAAAATGCCGAGTACGAGGGCTGGAAAGAAGGCGGCGGCAGCAATGGAAAAGGCGAGTCCGACCATGAAAAGGATGTTGTCGGGCCGCAATGACGCCACCCAGGCCGCCACCACGGCCACCACCAGCAGCTGCGACTTGGAGATCACCAGACGGCGCTGGGTACTTGCTCCCGGATTGATGACCTTGAAGTAGAGGTCATGGGACAAGGCGTTGGAGATGGTCAGCAGCAGGCCATCGGCGGTGGACAAAGCCGCCGCCAGCCCCCCCGCGGCCACCAGGCCAGTCACCACGTAGGGAAGGCCCGCGATCTCCGGGGTTGCCAGGACGATCACGTCCGTGTTCAAGGACAGCTCGGCGAGCTGGAGAATGCCATCCCCATTGATGTCCTCAAAACGCACCAGCCCAACCTTGCCCCAGGAGGCCACCCAACTGGGAAGGATCGCCACATTGGAGCCGATCACATGCTGGTAGATCTCCCATTTGGCGAACACCGCGTAGGCGGGTGCCGTGAGATAGAGCAGCAGGATGAAGAACAGCGACCAGAACACCGAGCGTCGGGCCTCCTGCACCCCCGGGGTCGTGTAATAGCGCATCAGGATGTGGGGCAGCGCGGCGGTCCCCACCATGAGGACGAACACCAGGGCGAGGAAGTTTCGCCGCGACATCTCCGACTCCGCCACCGTGCGCCCCGGGTGGGCCTGGGCGTGGTGGTAGGGCACCACCGAACGCTCCAGGCTTTCCTGTCGCTGGCGCTCCCAGAGCTGACGGGCCTCGGCGGGGGAGCGAGGCAGATCCCGCAGGGTGCGCTCGGCGTGGGCAATCTCCCGGGCCGGAGCGTTGTCGATCCGCATGCGATTGAGCTGCTCCACCAGGCCGCGGCGCTCCGCCTCCATCGATTGGGGCAGGGCCTCGATCTTGCGGCCGAATTCCTCGGCACGCTGGCGGTACATGCCGCGCACCGCCATTTCCCGCGGCTCGGTGAAGAGATCCCGCTCCTTGTCGCCCAGCTTCTGCAGAACCTGCCCGTACATCACCTGGGGAACCGGAACCCCGGTCACTTTGTAGGAGAGGATCACCACCGGGACCAGATAGGCCACGATCAGGATCAGATACTGGGCCACCTGGGTCCAGGTCACGGCCCGCATGCCGCCGAGGAAGGAGCACACCAGGATTCCGGCCAGGCCGACGAAGAGTCCGATTTCGAATTCGACCCCGACGAATCGGCTGGTCACCAGACCAACCCCGTAGATCTGCGCCACCAGGTACACGAAACTCGCCAGCACCGCCGCGACGAGTCCCACCAATCGCGCGGCATTACCCTGGTAGCGCGCGCCGAGGAAGTCCGGGATGGTGTATTGGCCGAATTTGCGCAGGTAGGGGGCGAGCAGCAAGGCCACCAGCACAAACCCCCCGGTCCAGCCGGTGACGAAGGCCAAACCCTCGAAACCGGCAAAATAGAGGGTGCCCGCCAGCCCGATGAAGGACGCCGCGCTCATCCAGTCGGAGGCGGTGGCCATGCCGTTGAACACCGCCGGCACCCGACGCCCGGCGACGTAGTACTCCGACACATCCGCTGTCCGGCTTTTCACGCCAATGAAGGCGTAGATTCCGATGGTGAAGACCAAGAATAGATGGCCGATCACCCGCTGGGACATGCCCAGGTATTCGCCTACCGAGAGCAGCGCCAAAAAGACCGCGAACCCGCCCGCGTACCAGGCGTAGTAGCGGCGCAGCTGGCGCTGGAAATCCGAGTTAGGCATGAACTCCGTGTCGTTGCGGGGAAGAACCTGGGGGAGCGTCCGAAGTCATCCGACCTCAGTACTTGACCCGGGCGTAGTAGGTCTGCTCGGAAGCGACCCGGGCCTGGGCGAGGGTGTGAACCCCCTTCTCCGCAAGGAGCGGGATCAGTTTGAGGAACACCTCGGCGGTCACGATGGCGTCCCCCAGGGCGGTGTGACGCCCGATGATGGTGATGCCCAGGCGCTCGGCAATCGCCTCCAGGCGGTGGGAGTCCTGGTTGGGGTGCACCACCGCGGAGAGCAGCAGGGTATCGAGGACCGGTTGATCGAAGCGGAGGCCGGTTCGCTCTTCCTTGAGCTGGAGGAAGCGCATGTCGAAGGCCGCGTTGTGGGCAACGAGCACCGTTTCCGACGCAAAGGCATGAAAGGCGGGCAGCACCGTGTCGATGTTGGGTTGACCTTCGAGCATGGGCTCGGTGATGCCGTGAATCTGGGCCGATCCGGGGTCGAGGGGACGGCCAGGATTGACCAGCTGCTCGAAGGATTCGTGACGGAGGAGCTTCCCGTTGAGGATGCGGGTCGCGCCAAACTGGATGATTTCGTCCCCGGCAGATGGCTGCAGCCCGGTGGTTTCGGTATCGAAGACGGTGAACGTCAGGGCAGTCAGCGGACGATCGTCCAGGGCATGGGCCTGCTCCGACCAATTGAAGAGATCGAAGTCGTAGTATTCCGGCCGGCTTTCGCCCCGCAGGAAGGCCTCCGCCTCCACCTGCTGCTGCGGCACCGCCATGGGCAGCAGGATGCGGAAGAACGCCCGGTGGCGGACCTTTTCCCGCTCCAGCCACATTTCGCCATCGTGACGCTCGATGACGTCCCGCACGGTGAGGGGGCTCACCTCGCCGGCAAACTGCATCGGTTCGAGTTCCCAGTTCATCACCGTCTCGGTGCTCATCGCCTGCCCCGACCAGATGACATCGAGGTGCACCAGTCGGCCCGCGCCCGTCAGGCGGAACCGCACCTCCCGCACCTCGAACTCATCGGAGAGACGGGAAACCAGGTAGGTCACGGCCTGGAGCAGGGAAAAACTGTCCACCTTCACCCACAGGGACTCGTCCACATCCTCGATCTTGGTCGGAAGGCTGAGACGGCCTTCGACCCGGCGTTGGGCGGCGGCCACCAGATCGGCGCCCAGCATTTCCTCCAGCGGCCACCGGGTCTTGAGGCTGTCGGCGAACTCGTTGGCCGTGCGGTCCAGACGTTCGCTCATCGCCTCCACTTCATCCCGGATCACCTTGCGGAATCGCACCCGCAGGGCTTCCTGCAATTCCGGGTAATCGAGCATCTCTGCCGCGGCCCGCACGTTGGCGAGCGCCGCCCGATTGCCTTCGGTGAGGGTGTGGAGCATCTGGTCGCGGCGGGATTCGCTTTCGAAATTGCGGGTGATGTTGTCCAGCATGAGGATGAAGCCAGTGACCGAGCGCTCGCCGCCGTCGCCGCCTTCGCCGCCTTCCTGCAGGGTCAGCACCGGCGACATCTGGACCCGCAACAACTGCCCTGCCCGGGTGGTGGTGACAAAATTCGCCACCGGCTGGGCAACGCTCTTGCGCAGGCGGTGCTGAATTCCTTCCAGGGCATGATTGACCAGATTGCGCTCAAAGACCGAATAGATGGAACGCCCCAGCCCGATCAGTTCCCCCGCGCCGCCGCCCACCCCCTGGGCCTCCGACAAGGCTTTGAACTGCAACCGGGCCCGGTTGTTGTACAGGAGGATCCGCCCATCCAGGTTGCACACCACCACGCTCTGGGTGAGCTCGGACATGAGCGCGGCAAGCCGGTTGCGCTCTTCTTCCACCGATTTCTTGGCCTCGCGGATCTGAACGCTGACGTCCTCTCGCAGGGCCTTACGCTGTTCGACGAGGGCGTTGATGGCCCGCACGATCGCCCGCACTTCGCGGTTTCCAGCTTCTTCCAGAGGCCGGTCGACCTCCGAATTCACCAGCAGGCCCGCCGCTTCGGCCACTTTCCCGGTCCCCACGATCAATTTGGCGTGGATGGTGCGCAGTGCCAGCGCGATGCCAATGAAGCCGATGAAGGCCATCGCAACCATGAGTTCCACGCGGCGGCCCAGAATGGGGCCGACGAGACCACGCTCATCCGGCGACAAATCGGCCCACATCATGCCGGCGATCGCCGCCAGCGCGACGATCCAATACACCGCCGCCACCGCCAGGGCGACGGGCAAGAGCTTCCGTTCTGTCATGCGCCCAGACCCAAGAGCGTCTTGACCTTGGCCACCAGCTCCTTGGTCGAGAAGGGCTTGGTCATGTATCCGTCGGCGCCCATGGCTAGACCTTTGGCCACCTCGGTGTCACGCCCCTTGGCCGTCAACATGAGGATCTTGGTGGCCTGGAGTTCGGAATCGGCTTTGACCTCCTGGCACACCTCGAAGCCGCTCTTGCGCGGCATCATGACGTCGAGGAGGACGAGATCGGGCCGGATCTCACGGATCCGCTTCAGCGCCTCTTCCCCATCCCCGGCCACGGTGACGTCGAACCCTTCCCGCTTCATCAGAAACTCCAGGGATATCACGATGTTCTGTTCGTCGTCGGCGATCAGAATCTTGTTGGCCATGGACTTCCCCCTATCCTTGAATATTTTGGCTTTTATGGTTGAGCGTCACCGTCCGGAGCGTCATCCCGCCATCCGACCGGCAATTCGAACGAAAACGTGGCCCCCGCCCCGACCTGACTCGTCACCCACAGCCGGCCACCGAAGTGCTCCACGATCTGGCGGCTGATTGGCAGCCCCAAGCCAGTTCCCTGGGGCTTGTCACGAATATCCCCGCCCTGGCGGAACTTTTCAAAGATCAGCCCCTGCTCGGCTTCCGCGATACCGGGCCCGTTGTCGGTGACGTCGACCCGGACATGCTCCTCGTTGGCCGTCATGCGCACATCCAGGACACCCGTCTCTTTGGGCGCGAACTTTGAGCCATTCGACAACAGGTTCAACACCACTTGAACCAGCCGGTCACGATCGGCCCAAAGAATGGGAACGGTATCGGGAACCACGACGTGGACGTCCTGGCCGCGATCCTTGAGCATCTGCGACACGGAATCCACCGCCTGGGTGATCACTTCCCGCAGATCCACCTCGGCGTTTTGCCATTCGACGTGGCCGGATTCGATCTTGGCCATGTCGAGCACCTGATTGACCAGGCGCGTCAGGCGGACGGTTTCGGAAACGATGATGCCCAGGAAACGCTTCCGATCCTCCAAGTCTATTTTAGGATCTTCGCAGAGCATTTCGGAAAACGCTCTGATGGAAGTCAGAGGTGTGCGCAGTTCATGACTGACCGAGCTCATGAAGTCATCCTTCAGGCGATCGAGCTCCTTCATGCGCTCGTTGGCGGCCCGCAGTTCCGCCGTCGCCGCTTCCAGGGCACGGGATTTCTCTTCCAACTGGTGGGAGTACGCTCGAACCTGGGAAGCCTCATCGAGGATCTCCATGACCTCGTCGATGCCGATCACCTCCTCCTTCACGGTGGTCGCCACCATCGCCCGGGCCGACGCGCTGCCGATCGCCCCCGCAAGTTGAATTTCCGCGAATTGGACGACCGAAGGATCCGCTTCCATTTCGTCGAGGTTGTTCCAGCCCCGCAGCCGAGCATAGCGGAGGAAAGCGTCCTCGGCCCGCTGCGGGCCCAGGAAGCGCCCCACCAGGGTGACCAGATCCCGTACCTGCCCCGTCCCCCGCCAGAAGCTCGTCCCCACGCCCGCGGTGCGCCGCGCCACGTCCACGAACATCGTGGCCTGGCCGGCCTCGGCCGCGTTGGGCGGCCTCAGGGCAGACCCGACGAGGTAGGCTCCGCAGTTGGCGAACAGGCTCCAGAACAGCGCGTGACTCAGGCTATCGAGCCCCGTCATCCCAAAGAGGTGCTCTGGCCGCAACCAGCCGATGCCCCAGGGCCCCTCGGTCAGGAAACTCGCATCCAGCCAGCCCGATTTGGCAAAGGACGGCAACAGCAAGGTATAACCCCAGACCAGGAAGCCCGCCGACAAGCCCCCCATGGCGCCCAGGTGGGTGCCCCCCCGCCAATACATGGCACCCAGAAGCGCGGGGGCAAACTGGGCCACCGCAGCAAAACTGATGAGCCCGATCCCGACCAGGGCGTAGGCCTCCCCCGCCACACGGAAATACACGTAGCCAAGCAATAGGATGAGGAGGATCGCCCCGCGCCGGATAGTCAGCAGAAGGCCGGTCAAATCCCGCTCCCGCGCCAGGCCCTGGCCACCATAGCGCAGGACCAGGGGCATCACGAGGTCGTTGCAGACCATCGTCGACACCGCGATGGTCTCAACGATGACCATGCCGGTGGCTGCCGACAAACCGCCAATGAAAACCAACAACGCGAGGGCCTGATGATCGTGACTCAGGGGCAAGGTCAGGACGAAGGTATCCGGGTCCACTCCGCCCACCCCGAAGTGCATCAGGCCGCCCAGGGCGATGGGAATGACGAAGAGGTTGATGAGCAGCAGATAGGCAGGGAAGACCCAGATGGCCCGCCGGATATGGTGTTCATTAACGTTTTCGACCACCGCCACCTGAAACTGGCGCGGCAGGAGGAAAACCGAGAACATCGACAGGAGCGTCAGCGTAAACCAATTTCCGTAAGCACCGCTCCCTTGGGCAAGAGTAAAGAGGCGGCTCAAGGCCGGATCTGCCGCAGCGCGCCGGAAAATGTCGCCGACCCCGTCATAAAGAATGAAGGTGACGTAGATGCCGATGGCAAGGAACCCGCCGAGCTTTACCAGGGACTCGAAGGCAATGGCCGCCACCATGCCCTCGTGGCGTTCGGCGGCATCGAGATGGCGGGTTCCGAAAAGGATCGTAAAGGTGGCGAGGGCCAGGGCAATGAGGAGGGTCGTATCGAACCAGCCCCCCCCGTTGGCCACGTGGGCCAGGGCATCGTCGGCGGGGACCAGGAGATCGATCCCGCTCGACACCGCCTTCAATTGAAGAGCAATGTAGGGAACGGTGCCGATCAATGCGATCACGCTGACCAGCCCGCCAAGGACGTGGCTCTTGCCGTAGCGTGAGGCGATGAAGTCGGCGATGGATGTAATGCGGTAGGCCTTGCTGATCCGCACCATCTTGAGGAGGATCAGCCACGCTAGGGCCATTCCGAGGGTCGGACCGAGATAGACCGGCAGGAAGCTGATCCCTGAAGATGCCGCCCGACCGACGCTTCCGAAGTAGGTCCACGCCGTGCAATACACGGCCAGCGACAGGGCATAGACGTAGGCATTGTCGATGATGGAACGCCCCTGGTCCGCCCTGCGATCGCCAAAATGGGCGATGGCGAAGAGCACCCCGAGGTAGGCCAGGCAAACCAGAACGACGGTCAGGCCCGAGAGCATGGCAACCCCCTAGCGACCGCCCCGTTCGATCATCAGGGCCATCCCCCCGACCAGGATGGCCCAGACCAGGAATACATAGACGTAGAGCAGCGGGACCCCGCCAAGGGTGGGCGCAGCCCGATCGAACAGGGACAGCAGCGGAAAATTGAAGAGCACCATTCCGGCAAGGAACAGTGTGACGAGGCGCTGGCCGCTCAAACCTTTTTGCATGGTTTCCCCCACCTGGCCTGACTGGAGCGTCCGCCGCCACAGCCAGCCGCGCTCCATTGATTTTTTGCTGTTTGGTGTGCCGCCGCTAGTTTCGCCGATGCGCGGTTGATCGCAAAGAAAAAAGGCGCGTTGCCGCGCCTTTTCCCCCTCCCTGTCACCGGCCCTGAGGGCCGGTGTGCCTCCAATTATTCTGTAATGGGGAACGGTGGGCCGTTCCCCATGGGAGCATCAGCCCTTCAGCTGGTCGAGGATCGCCGGGTTCTCCAAGGTGGAGGTGTCCTGGGTGATCTCCTCGCCCTTGGCGAGTTGGCGCAACAGACGACGCATGATCTTGCCGGAGCGAGTCTTGGGCAAGTTCTCACCGAAGCGGATGTCCTTCGGCTTGGCGATCGGTCCAATTTCCTGAGCAACCCAGTTGGACAATTCCTTGATCATGGCCTTGGCATCATCGCCGGCGGGCCGTGCGCCCTTCAGCACCACGAAGGCCACGATCGCTTCGCCGGTCAGATCGTCGGGACGACCAACCACGGCAGCTTCCGCCACCTTCTCGTGGGCCACCAGGGCGGATTCGATTTCCATCGTGCCCATACGGTGCCCGGAGACGTTCAGGACGTCGTCGATCCGGCCGGTGATGGTGAAGTAACCCGTATCCTTGTCGCGGATCGCGCCGTCACCTGCCAAGTACAGCTTGCCCTGGAAGTCAGCCGGGAAGTAGGACTTCACGAAACGATCGGGATCGCCCCAGATCGTGCGAATCATGGACGGCCACGGCCTCTTGCACACCAGAATGCCACCCTGGCCCCAGGGTTGTTCGGTGCCTGTCTCATCGACGACGGCGAACTGAATGCCCGGGAACGGCAGGGTGCAGGAGCCCGGCACCAAAGGTGTAGCGCCCGGCATCGGGGTGATCATATGGCCGCCGGTCTCCGTCTGCCAGAACGTATCGACGATCGGGCAGCGGCTGCCACCGACTTCCTTGTAGTACCACTCCCAGGCGGCGGGGTTGATGGGTTCGCCCACCGAGCCCATGATGCGCAAGGAGGTGAGATCGTATTTGCGGGGATGGACGGCCTCGTTGGCGTCAGCAGCCTTGATCAGCGAACGGATGGCGGTCGGCGCGGTGTAGAACACGGTGACCTTGTGATCCTGGATCATCTTCCAGAAGCGGCCGGCATCCGGGTAGGTCGGCACGCCTTCGAACACCACTTCGGTCGCGCCGCAGGCCAGGGGGCCGTAGGTGATGTAGGTGTGACCCGTCACCCAGCCGATGTCAGCGGTGCACCAGAAAACATCGTTCGGCTTGATGTCGAAGGTGTACTTCATGGTCAGCATGGCATGCAACAGGTAGCCGCCGCTGCTATGCACGACGCCCTTTGGCTTGCCGGTCGAACCGGAGGTGTAGAGCAGGAAGAGAGGGTGCTCGGCATCGACCCACTCCGGCTCGCAGGTATCCGGCTGGTTCGCCAGGCCTTCGTGCAGCCATTCGTCGCGGCCCGCAACCATGTTGCAGGGGGTGCCGGTGCGCTGGAAAACGATCACCCCTTTGAGGGACTCGCAGCCGCCCAGGGCGATGGCTTCGTCGGCGATCGACTTCAGGGGCAGGGACTTGCCACCCCGGAACTGGCCGTCGGAGGTAATAAGCATCACGGCGCCGGCGTCATTCACCCGATCGCGCAGGGCCTGGGCCGAAAAGCCGCCGAAGACGATGGAGTGAGTCGCGCCAATCCGGGCACAGGCCTGCATGGCCACGATGCCTTCGATGGTCATGGGCAGATAGATGACGACGCGGTCGCCCTTCTGGACACCCTTGCTCTTGAGAAGGTTGGCCATCTTGCAGACACGCCCGAGCATGTCTTTGTAGGTGACCTTGGTGACTTCGCCGTTATCGGCTTCGAAAATGATGGCGACCTTGTCGCCCAGACCATTATTGACCTGCCGGTCGAGGCAGTTGTAGGAAACGTTCAGTTGCCCGTCGGCGAACCATTTGTAGAACGGGGCCGTGCTTTCATCGAGCACCTGAGTGAAGGGCTTCTTCCATTCAATCAGCTCTTTCGCCCGCCGCCCCCAATAGCCTTCGTAATCGTCTTCAGCTTCCTTGCACAGAGCCCGGTATCCATCCATCCCGGAAACGGCTGCATTCTTGACCATCTCGTCTGATGGATAGTACATGCCGGCTTGCTGTTCGTTGGACATACTCACCTCTCCTCTTTCTTGGACAAAGGGTTGATCTCAGACCCTGCGGGGGGAAGCCGCTTCCGACTAGCTTGAAAAAGTGACGACTGCATCGCTCTGGCGGCAGATTACAGCTTCACTAACTTACATAGGACTTACACCCCCAATCAGATATGAAGAACTACCAGGCATCGCGGGTTGGGCGGCCTCGGCCGCGCAATGGTAAACTTAATATTCCAACTTTGCGACTCTCCCGGCCGTCGTCCGGACCCCCACCCGATGCCTCACCACAAAAATCCCCTTGAACAATTCATTTTCTGGAGCCGCTGGCTCCAGGCCCCCCTTTACCTGGGCCTGATCGTCGCCCAGGGCATCTACGTCTACCTGTTCATGGTCGAGCTCTGGCATCTGGTGTCCAATGCCTTCGTCGGCGGCCACATCAGTGAAACCGAGACCATGCTGGTGGTGCTTGGCCTCATCGACGTGGTGATGATCGCCAACCTTCTCATCATGGTGATCATCGGCGGATATGAGACCTTCGTCTCCCGCCTGGATCTCGACGATCACCCGGATCAGCCCGAATGGCTGTCCCACGTGAATGCGGGGGTGCTCAAGATCAAGCTCTCCACTGCGATCATCGGAATCTCCTCGATCCACCTTCTCAAGACTTTCATCAACGCCGCCAACCTGAGCGAGCACGCCATCCAGTGGCAAGTGATCATCCACGTGGTGTTCCTCTTCTCCGCGCTGGCCATGGCGTTCGTCGACAAGATCATGAATCAGACCCTTTTGCTGTCGAAGAGCCACTGACGTCACCACCGCACCACCCAACAAACGAAAATATCGGGAGAGAGGCCCATGACCGCCATCAAACAGGAAGACCTGATTCAGTCCATCGCCGATGCCTTTCAGTACATCAGCTACTACCACCCGCTGGACTACATCTCCGCGCTGGGAGAGGCCTATGAGCGCGAGGAGAGCCCCGCCGCCAAGGACGCCATTGCCCAGATCCTGACCAACTCCCGCATGGCTGCCGAAGGCCACCGCCCGATCTGCCAGGACACCGGGATCGGCATGGTCTTCATCAAGGTTGGCATGAAGGTCACCTGGCCGGATGCGACGATGAGCATCCAGAAGATGATCGACGAAGGCGTGCGCCGCGCTTACGCCAACCCGGACAACCCCCTGCGCGCCTCCGTGCTGGCCGACCCGGCCGGCACCCGCAAGAACACCAAGGACAACACCCCCGCCGTCGTTCACTTCGAGATCGTCGAAGGTGACGACGTGGAGGTCATCTGCGCGGCCAAGGGCGGCGGCTCGGAAGCCAAGTCCAAGTTCGCCATGCTCAACCCCTCCGACGATCTGGTGGACTGGGTGCTGCACAAGATCCCCGAAATGGGCGCCGGCTGGTGCCCGCCGGGCATCATCGGCATCGGCATCGGCGGCACGCCGGAAAAGGCCATGCTGCTGGCCAAGGAATCCATCATGGCGCCGGTCGATATTCATGAGTTGAAGGCCAAGGCCGCGTCCGGCGCCACCCTCACCCGTGCCGAGCAACTGCGTCTCGAACTGGTGGAAAAGATCAACGCGCTGGGCGTCGGCGCCCAGGGTCTGGGCGGCCTCACCACCGTGCTTGACGTCAAGGTCCTGGACTACCCCTGCCACGCCGCCAACCTGCCGGTGGCGCTGGTGCCCAACTGCGCCGCCACCCGCCACTGCCACTTCCACCTGGACGGCTCCGGCCCCGCCAAGATCGAGCCGCCCAAACTCGAAGACTGGCCGGCCGTCACCTGGACGCCGGACGTCAAGTCGGCTACCCGCGTCAATCTCGACACCCTGACCAAGGAAGAAGTCGCCTCCTGGAAGGTCGGCCAGAAGCTGCTCCTCAACGGCAAGATGCTCACCGGTCGCGACGCCGCCCACAAGCGCATCAACGACATGGTTTCCAAGGGTGAGAAGCTGCCGGTGGACTTCACCAACCGCGTCATCTACTACGTCGGCCCGGTGGATCCGGTGCGCGACGAGGTGGTCGGCCCCGCCGGCCCCACCACCGCCACGCGCATGGACAAGTTCACCGAGATGATGCTGGCCCAGACCGGGCTCATCAGCATGATCGGCAAGTCCGAGCGTGGCCCGGCGGCCATCGAGGCCATCAAGAAGCACAAGAGCGCCTACCTGATGGCCGTGGGCGGCGCCGCCTACCTGGTGGCCAAAGCCATCAAGGCCGCCAAGGTGGTGGGCTTCGCCGACCTCGGCATGGAAGCCATCTACGAGTTCGACGTGAAGGACATGCCGGTGACGGTCGCGGTGGATGCCACCGGTGTCAGCGTGCACAACACGGCGCCCAAGGAGTGGCAGGCCAGGATCGGCAAGATCCCGGTGGCCGTGGCCTGAGCACCTCGCCGCCCCGCAATCGCAGGGGCGGCCGGCGCGGGGCGCTGGTGACAATGCAGCCATGTCCCAGCTCTTCGAAGTCCACCCGCAGAACCCCCAACCGCGCCTGCTGAAGCAGGCGGCCGCCATCCTGCAAGCCGGTGGCATCGCGGCCGTGCCCACCGACAGCAGCTATGCGCTGGTCTGCCGGCTGGACGACAAGGCCGCGGCCGAGAACCTGCGGCGCATCCGCCAGGTCGACGAGAAGCATCACCTCACGCTGCTGTGCAAGGACCTGAGCGAGCTGGCACGCTTCGCGCGCGTCGACAACCGCCAGTACCGGCTGCTGAAGCTGGGCACGCCGGGCCCCTACACCTTCATCCTGGAAGCGACGAAGGAAGTGCCGCGGCGCCTGAGCCACCCCAGCCGCCGCACCATCGGCCTGCGCGTGCCCGAGCACGTGGTGCTGCAGGACCTGCTGGCGCTGTTCGGTGAACCGCTGCTGGCCACCACGCTGATCCCGCCCGGCGAGACCGAGCCGATGAACGACGCGGAGGAGATCCGCGAACGCTTCCAGAAGCTGCTGCAGGCCGTGGTGGACGCCGGAGCCTGCCCGATGGCCCCGACCACGGTGATCGACCTCACCGACGACGAGCCGGTGCTGGTGCGCCAGGGACGGGGCGAGCTGGCGCGCCTGGGGCTCTAGGGAGACAGCACGGCGCTCAGAGCGCGGCCGTCACCACCATCTCCACGCGCCACTCCGGCTTGGCCAGATTGGCCT
>JAEUNY010000063.1 GCA_016791005.1 Zoogloeaceae bacterium | reverse complement strand
GTCCCGCACGCCGTGGGCAGCCATCTCCGACCCGGCCCCCCGCATGATGATTTCGCCCCGTTCCATGAGGAGGTACTGGTCGGCGAGGGACTCGCAGAAATCGTAGTACTGCTCCACCAGCAGGATGGCCATCTCACCCGTGGCCGCCAGGGCGCGGATGGCCCGCTCGATGTCCTTGATAATGGAAGGCTGGATGCCCTCGGTGGGCTCATCGAGGATCAGGAGCTTGGGCCCCATGGCCAGCGCACGGCCGATGGCGAGCTGTTGCTGTTGGCCGCCGGAGAGATCGCCCCCACGCCGGCCCAGCATCTGGCGCAGCACGGGAAACATCTCGAAGATGCGCTCCGGCACCTTGGTGGAGGCCGGCTGGGTAGCCAGCCCCATCTGCAGGTTCTCCCCCACCGTCAGGCGCGGAAAGATCTCCCGCCCCTGGGGCACATAGCCGATGCCGGCCCGCACCCGCTCGAAGGGTTTCGCCCGGGTGATCTCCCGGGCGGTGTCGCCCAGGCCGATGTGGATGCTGCCCGTGGCGGCGGGCACCAGCCCCATCAAGGTCTTCAGGAGGGTGGTTTTGCCCACCCCGTTACGTCCCAGCAGGGTGGTGACCTTGCCCATCGGCACTTCGAAGGACAGGCCGCGCAGGATGTGGCTGCCGCCGTAGTACTGGTTGAGGTTTTCGACTTTGAGCATGTCGCGTGTTCCCGTCGGCCCCTAGCGGCCCAGATAGACTTCGATGACCCGCGGGTCCGCCTGCACCGTGGCGAGATCGCCTTCGGCCAACACCGATCCCTCATGGAGCACCGTGACCTTGCCCCCCAGGGCCTCGACGAAGGCCATGTCGTGCTCGACCACCATCAGGGAGTGCTTGCCGGCAAGGCTCACGAAGAGTTCGGCGGTGCGTTCAGTCTCGTCGTCCGTCATGCCGGCCACCGGTTCGTCGAGGAGGAGCAGCCGCGGGTCCTGCATCAACAGCATGCCGATCTCCAGCCACTGTTTCTGTCCGTGGGACAGGAGCCCCGCCCGCCGGTCCGCCTCCCCTGCCAGTCGGATGAGCTTCAGGGTGTCGCTGATGCGGTCCCGCTCGTCGTCGAGGAGGGCCGCCAGCATGCTGCGCCAGACCCGCTTGTCGGTCTTCATGGCGAGTTCGAGGTTCTCGAACACGGTGTGGTTCTCGAACACCGTAGGCTTCTGGAACTTGCGCCCGATGCCGAGGTGGGCGATTTCCGGCTCGGTCAGACGGGTGAGATCCAGGGTCTGGCCAAAGAAGGCCTTGCCGGAATCCGGCCGGGTCTTGCCGGTAATCACGTCCATCATGGTCGTCTTGCCGGCGCCGTTGGGCCCGATGATGCAGCGCAGTTCCCCGGCATCGATGGTGAGGTTGAGATTGTTGATGGCCTTGAAGCCATCGAAGCTCACACAGATGTCCTCCAGGTAGAGGATGACGTTGTGGGAGAGGTCCAGTTCGCCGGGCTTGAGCACCCGACCGCTGGACGCCGGACCCTGCCAGTTTTGCGGGTCGTTGAGGCCGGCGCGATCAGCGCCTGGGTCGAGAACAGTGGTCATGACTGGGCTCCTTTGGCGATGGCGACCGGATCGGCGGGCGGCGGCCCGGCAGATGCGGCCGGTCCCAGCGGCGCGGACCGCTGTCCCATCAGCTTGCGCCAAAGGCCCACCACGCCATCGGGCAGGAAGAGGGTGACGGCAATGAACAGGAAGCCGAGGAAGAAGGGCCAGTACTCCGGGAAGGACACCGTGAAATAGCTCTTGGCGAGATTGACGATGAAGGCGCCGAGCACCGCGCCGATCAACGTGCCCCGCCCGCCCACCGCCACCCATACAGCGATCTCGATGGAATTGGCCGGGCTCATTTCGGAGGGGTTGATGATGCCCACCTGGGGCACATACAAGGCACCGGCCAAGGCGCACAGGACCGCCGACAGGGTCCAGATGGCGAGCTTGTACCAGAGGGGCTGATAGCCGATGAACATCACCCGGGACTCCGAATCCCGGATCGCCGCGAGGACCCGACCGAACTTGGAGCTGACCAGGTAGCGGCCCAGGACCAGCACTCCCATCAGCAAGGTGGCCGACAAGGCAAACAAGGTGGCCCGCATTTCCGGTGAGGTGATGGAGTAACCGAGGATGCGCTTGAAATCGGTGAAGCCGTTGTTGCCGCCAAACCCCGTCTCGTTGCGGAAAAACAGCAGCATCGCCGCGAAGGTCAGGGCCTGGGTGATGATGGAAAAATAGACCCCCTTGATGCGGGAGCGGAAGGCAAAGTAGCCGAAGATCCAGGCCAGCAGGCCGGGGATCAGCACGACGAGGAACAGGCTCCACAAGAGGGAATCCGAGTTCCACCAGAACCAGGGCAATTCCTTCCAGTCGAGAAAGACCATGAAGTCCGGCAGGTCGCTCTGGTAACTGCCTTCCCGACCGATCTGACGCATCAGGTACATCCCGAAGGCGTAGCCCCCCAGGGCAAAGAACAGGCCGTGGCCCAGGCTGAGGATGCCGGCATAGCCCCAGATGAGATCCATCGCCACCGCCACCACCGCGTAGCACAGGATCTTGCCTAACAGGGTGAGAAGGTAACCGGAGACATGGAAGGGACTGGATTCCGGGAGAGCCAGGTGGGCCAAGGGAATGCCGACCCAGGCCACCAGGGCAAAGGCCGCGAGGCCCGCCCAGCCAGCCTTGGGCATGCTTTGGATGATGCGGATCGTCAGGGGTGTGCGCATGGGGCGCTCCAGCATGTTGCGAAAACGGATCGAATCGTGAAGCGGCCGTCGCGAAAGATGTGGGCCCGTTCCGAGAAGCCCAGCCGCACGGCCTGTGCGGTGAGCATTGCCGGGGCGGAATCGCCTCGCGCAGAAAGCCGGTTCATGAATCCACGAAGCGGCCCTTCATCGCGAAAAGCCCCTGGGGACGTTTCTGGATGAAGACGATGATGAGGAGGAGCACGAGAATCTTGGCGATGACGGCACCGGCCCAGCCTTCGAGGACCTTGGAGATGAGGCCAAGACCAAGAGCCGCCCACACAGCGCCTGCGAGTTGCCCCACACCGCCCACCACCACCACCAGGAAGGCGTCGACAATGTAGCCCTGCCCCATCGCTGGCCCGACGTTGGCGATCTGCGACAGCGCGCAGCCCCCCAAGCCCGCTACCCCGGCGCCTATGGCGAAGGCCAGCGTATCGACCCGCGCGGTGGGCACGCCGACACAACCCGCCATGGCGCGGTTCTGGGTAACCGCCCGCACGAACATCCCCAGCCGCGTCTTCTGCATCATCAGCCAGATGAGAAAAAGCACGAAGCCAGCGAAGCCGACG
>JAEUNY010000055.1 GCA_016791005.1 Zoogloeaceae bacterium | reverse complement strand
CCTATTTGTTCATCACCCACAATCTGGCGGTGGTGGATTACCTCGCCCACGAGGTGGCGGTGATGTATCTGGGGCGGATCGTGGAACGCGGCCCCGCCCGGGCAGTGCTGGCCGAACCTCGCCATCCCTACACCCTTGCTCTGGCAGCGGCGGTGCCGCGCCTGCCAGGGGAGGAGGGACCCGAAGCCCCGTCCTTGGGCGGCCAAGCGACGGAAATGCCCTCCGCGGCGGCGCCGCCACGGGGTTGCCACTACCTGGGTCGCTGTCCGCGTGCCACGGACATCTGTCGTCAGCAGTACCCGGCCTTGCATAAGGCCGGCACGGGACGGACCGTGGCCTGCCATTGGCCCTTGCCACCCGGCGCCTGAGCGCCAGCCCGAATCGGGCCAAGCCGACTATTTGGTTGCTTTTCCCTTGCTCGGTACGGGGGCTTTTTTTACCGTGGGTTTGGGGGTCGCGGGCTTGCCGGCACTGGATTTGCTCGGCGCCGCCTTGGCTTTGGAGGCGGGCTTGGCAATCACTTTGCTGACCCGCCGTTTATCCTTCGCGCCTGCTCGAGTTTGCGTGGCGGCCGGGGCTGCGACGGCAGGCGATGGAGTGACTTGGGGCTGACCGAGGGGCGGGAGGCTGGCCTCCGAATCCGGGGCGGCGGGAACTAATAGGGTCTGACCCTCAGAGAGGCGCGCTCCCGCCGACAGACTGTTGAGTTCCCGCAAGCGTTGCGGGCTCAGGCCCAGGCGGGCGGCAATGGCGTCAACCCGCTCCCCGGCCGCCACTTCGTAGGCCTTCCAGCGCGGCGCGCCAGGGTTGAAATCCGCCAAGTTGGCGCGAAACACCGCTTCCTTGTCCGCGGGAATGACCAGGGACTGATTGCCCTTCGGAATCACAGGCTTGCGATAACTGGGGTTGAGGGCCATGAACTCGTCCAAAGGCGTATCGGCGAGCCTGGCGGCGGTGCCCAGGTCCAGGGTTGCGGGCATTTCGACGGTGACGAAATAGGGCCGATTGGGGACGTAAGGGAGGGTGAAATTGAACAACTCTGGTTGCGCGACGATGTTCTTCAGGGCCTGCAGCTTGGGCACGTAGTTCCGGGTCTCATTGGGCATCGACAGATGCGCATATTCGCTCGAGAGCCCGGCGGCCTGGTTCTTCTGGATCGCCCGGCCCACCGAGCCTTCTCCCCAGTTGTAAGACGCCAAGGCCAGATGCCAGTCACCGTGCATCTCGTAGATGGTCTGGAGGTAGTCCAGCGCGGCATTGGTGGAGGCGATCACGTCCCGCCGCTCGTCAACCCAGGCGTTCTGGGTGAGGTTGTAGCTGCGCCCGGTGGAGGGGATGAACTGCCACAGGCCCGAGGCATGGGCGCGGGAATAGGCCATGGGGTTGTAGGCCGACTCCACCATGGGCAGGAGCGCGAGTTCTGTCGGCATCCCGCGCCGTTCCAACTCGCTCACGATGTAGTAGAGGTAGCGCCGGCCGCGCTCGAACACACGTTTCAGGAAGCTGGGACGGTTCAGGTAGAAGATCTGCTGATCGGTGACGTGCTCGGTGTCGAGGTCCGGCATCGCGAAGCCCCGTCGGATGCGGTCCCATAGGTCCTCCGCGTCTTCCGTGAGATCGATGGTGGGCATGCGATGGAGCGGATCGCCGACTTCCAGCACGCCGCTCGACGGCGCGCTCAGACCTTCTGCGCCCCGGGGTGCGCGGGGTTTATCGATGAACATTGGCCGTGACTCAGCCTCCGGCCAGCGGAAATTCGGGCTTGGACGCAGCGCCGGCTCGAGACCTTCCTGGGCAAAGCCAGGCAATGCCAGCAGGAGGCCCAGGCCGAGAAGCCAGGGGAGAGAGAATCGTGTCGCCATCGGCCGAAGGTGAGGGTCGCGCCGGGAAAGCGGCGAATGCTAGCGCCGACCCTTAGGCACCGTCAAACCCGGTTTTCGCGGCCCCTCAGCCCCCTGCTTCCGCGTCGAGTACGCGAATTGAGCCCGAATTTCCCGCTCATTCCTTTCTGCATGGGCGATTCGACGGGATACACTAAGCCTTATTCCCAACGACAGATGGATAACTGGGTTCAGCATGAAGGTCTTGCTCATTGAAGACACAATGACGAGTGCGACGCTGGTCCGGCACCAACTGTCCAAACTGGGGCTGACTTCCCTCTACGCGCCGGACGGTCCGACGGGGATCGAGGCGTTTCTGCGGGAAAAGCCGGATCTGGTGCTCCTCGACGTGATCATGCCGGGGATGGATGGCTTCGAGGTGGCGCGGCGGCTCCGCCAACTCGAACAGGCCGGAGAGTGGACCCCGATCATTTTTCTCACCGCCCGCACCAGCGACGAAGATCTGCAGCGGGGCATCGACGTGGGCGGAGACGACTACCTTGTGAAGCCGATCTCCGAAGGCGTGCTCGGGGCGAAGATCCGGGCCATGCAGCGGATCGCCCAGATGCGCTATTCGCTCCTCGTTCTGACCCGCAAGCTGGATGACGCGAATCAGGAACTGACTCGTTTGAGTGGGGTGGATGGGCTCACCGGCATCCCGAATCGCCGACGCTTCGACGATACCCTGGTGCGGGAATGGAAGCGGGCCGCCCGCTCGGAATCCGAAGTGGCGCTGTTGGCGGCCGACGTGGATTGCTTCAAGCAGTACAACGACAGCCTCGGTCACCAGGCGGGGGACGATTGCCTGAGGGCCGTGGCCCGCTGTCTGGACGCCCAGCTCAGGCGCCCCACCGACCTGGTTGCTCGATATGGTGGGGAGGAGTTTTTCGCCATTCTCCCGGAGACCAGCCGGGAGGGCGCGCGACAAGTTGCCGAAGGGCTACGCCAGGCGGTGGAGGCCTTGCAACTGCCTCATGGTCGCTCCACGGCAGCCCCGGTGGTGACGGTGAGCATCGGAGTTGCTGTGGCCCGGGCGTCACCGTCGCTGGAGGGCGGCGTGTTCGCCCTCCTCAAGGCGGCGGATCAGGCGCTCTATCAGGCCAAGCGCGGCGGCCGCAATCAGGTTGCCCTGGCGGTGTGATGGGCCCTGCGCTTGCTTCGAATCATCCCTGATTCTTCCATTCCCTGAGGGCGGCGAAGCACTCGGCATCGCTTGCCGGAGGGTGGCCAAGCCATTCGGCGACGGCGGCCTGGACCGCCGGCTCCTGAATCCGCAAAAATGGATTGACCGCCCGTTCCCGCCCGATGGTGCTGGGCAGGGTCGGCCGGCCGGCCGCGCGGCGGGCCTCGCATTCGATCTGATAGGTTTCCCGGGCCGGGTTGTCGGAGTCAACCTTCTTTGCAAAGGCGAGGTTGGCCAGGGTGTACTCGTGGGTGCAGTACACCTCGGTTTCCGCAGGCAGCGAGGCCAGGCGGGCCAGGGAAGTTTGGAGCTGCGCTGCGGTACCTTCGAAAAGGCGACCACACCCCGCGCTGAACAGGGTGTCGCCGCACAGCACCAAGCCCGCCCCGACGTAGGCGATGTGACCCAGCGTGTGGCCAGGGACTTCCCAAACCGTCAGGTCCAGCGGCGGTTCCGTGAGGCGGACGCGATCGCCTTCCACGAGGGGATGATCGCAGTCCGGGATCGACTCACGGGCCGGGCCGAACACCGGGACCGGCCAGCGCCGCCGCAGGGCCTCGATGCCACCGACGTGATCGGCGTGGTGATGGGTCACCAGGATCGCGGTGAGGGTCAGGCCGCGTTCGTCCAGGTAGGCCATGACTGGCCCGGCGTCGCCCGGGTCCACCACGACCGCTGCGCCACGCTCCTGCAGCGTCCAAATGTAGTTATCGCGAAAAGCGGGAAGAGGGATAATCTGCATCTTCAAAGAATGGCTCGAAAGTAGTTCATGTCAATGGCCGGGCTCGCCGATTGGCTCGCGTCGCCCCAGGGGCGATACGTCGTCGAATGGGAAGAAGACCAGTTTGATGCGCTCGTGGCGGATATTTTCGGCTACAACGCCCTACAGATCGGTTTTTGCGAACGGGATCTTCTGAGGGCGAACCGGATGCCGTTCCGCTTTTGCTGCGCCCGGGAGGGCGGTGTGACGGTCCTCGGGGCAGAGGAAGCCTTGCCTTTTGCCAGTGCCAGCCTGGATCTCGTCCTCTTGCCCCACGGGCTGGAATTTTCCCACCATCCCCATCAGGTGTTGCGCGAAGTGGAGCGGGTGCTCGTTCCCGAGGGCAGCGTGGTGGTGAGCGGCTTCAATCCATACAGTCTTTGGGGGCTGCGCCGGAAAATGGCCGGCAAGGCCGGAGCTTTCCCCTGGCAGGGGCAGTATCTTTCGGCGGGGCGGGTCAAGGACTGGTTCGCCCTGCTCGGTTTTGAGGCCGAGGCCACCCATTTCGGGGCCCATCGCCCTCCAGTCCAGCTCGCCAAATCTTTGGAGCGTTGCCAGTTCCTCGAGTTTATCGGCGGGCGCTGGTGGCCGGTATTGGGGGGCGCCTACGTTCTCCACGGCATCAAGCGGGTGAGCGGCATGCGGCTCATCCAGCCCCAGTGGCGCAGCGGCCGCACCACCGCCAAGGCCCTCGCGCCGGTGGCTCAGCGCCAGGGCAAGGCCGCGCAACGCAATGACGGGTGCGCCCATGGATGAAGTCGACATCTTCACCGACGGCGCGTGTAGCGGAAACCCGGGGCCCGGGGGTTGGGGCGCCCTGTTGCGGGCCGGTGCGGTGGAAAAGGAAATCTGGGGCGGCGAGCCGGCCACGACCAACAACCGGATGGAGTTGCTGGCGGTGATTCGGGCCCTCAACGCCCTGAAGCGGCCCGTCCGGGTGCGGTTGCATACCGACAGCCAGTATGTGCAAAAGGGCATCTCGGAGTGGATTCATGGCTGGAAGGCGCGGGGCTGGAAGACCGCCGCGAAAGCGCC
>JAEUNY010000053.1 GCA_016791005.1 Zoogloeaceae bacterium | reverse complement strand
TACCACGCCTCGTGCTCGCCGGCCTCGTCCTGATTGCCCTTGAGCCCGCCGATCATCAGGCCCTTGCGCTGACCAATGGTGTGGTACATCAGCCCCTGGTGCTCGCCCAGCACCCGGTCGTCGTCGAGGCTGCGAATGGGTCCGGGTTTGGCCGGCAGGTAGCGCGCCAAAAATTCTCGAAACGGCCGCTCGCCGATGAAACAGATGCCGGTCGAATCCTTCTTGTCATGGATGTGCAGCCCGGCCGCCTCGGCCATCTTGCGCACCTCGCGCTTGTAGAGCTGCCCAAGTGGAAACAGTGTCTTGGCGAGTTGCGCCTGATTGAGGCGATAGAGGAAATAGCTCTGGTCCTTGGTGCCGTCCTCGGCCTTGAGGAGCTGGTATTCCCGCCGCCCATCGCTTTCCCAAAGGCGGACCTGGGCATAGTGGCCGGTGGCAATCTTGTCGGCACCCAACTGCATGGCGTGGTCGAGGAAGCAGCGGAACTTGATCTCGGAGTTGCACAGGATGTCCGGGTTGGGCGTGCGGCCCGCCTCGTATTCGCGCAGAAAATCGGCGAAGACCCGCTCCTTGTACTCGGCGGAAAAATTGACGACCTCCAGTTCGATTCCCAGCACATCGCACACCGAGGCCACGTCAACAAGATCCTGCCGCGTCGAGCAGTACTCGTCGTCGTCATCGTCCTCCCAGTTCTTCATGAACAGACCGGTCACGGCGTAGCCCTGCTGCTTCAACAGCATCGCCGCCACCGCGCTATCCACCCCGCCCGACAAGCCGACCACCACTTTCACGCCACGTCCTTCCATGCCCGTATTCCGCCCTCTGGATCCATCAATCATTCGCAAAAACCGC
Organism: Zoogloeaceae bacterium; assembly: GCA_016791005.1. Lineage (GTDB taxonomy): Bacteria > Pseudomonadota > Gammaproteobacteria > Burkholderiales > Rhodocyclaceae > JAEUNX01. Next base: position 1,162 of record JAEUNY010000053.1, on the reverse strand, counting down.
TTCCTCGCGTTCCACCCTTACGGCACCCAGGGCCCTGCGCCCCCCAGCCACGCCTCCAGTGGAAGCACGATCGCCGGCTCGCCATGTTCAACGAACCAACTGTCGATCACATGGCGCTCGCCTCCGGAATCTTCTCGAGGCTCGACACCCTCCTGACCAGGAGTCATTTCCTCCACTACCGCCGAAAAATGCTGAAAAATGAAGCGCGTGCGTCGGGCTGGCTCGAGGACCCGATGGAATCGCAGCCAACCTCGGCGCTCGATCATGCGCAGCAATTCGGTGGTCGACGCCGCGTGGTCGATACAATCCATCCGCCCGGGGACCCCCTCGTCGGCAAAATCCCCGGCCCGATCGGCATAGATCGGCGTCTGGACGCCCGCCCATCGATACAACCATCCAACCGCTACAGCAAGGTCTTCCCGTTCTTCAACGGCGTTGGTTGCCCGTTCAAGCAGGCTCCGCACAGGCTCGAGCTGCATGGCGCTGAACGTCACCGACTCCTGGCTCTGGCAGCCGTAGTTGTAGCAAATCCGCGCCTGCTCCTGGGCCCATACTGGCATCGCCGCCATCACCCACACCATGGCCCCGAATTGGATCCACCTCATGGCGCGGAATAATGGCGGATCAGCTCCAGGGGAAAGCGACGCCCGCCAAGATAATCCCGCACGCATTGCAGGATGAGGGGACTGCGATGCCGCGCTGCGGTGTCTTCGAGTTCCGCCACGGTCATCCAGACCGCCCGCACAATGCCTTCATCAAGCTGGCGCGGCAAGGCATCCCCCAGGAGCACCCCGCTGAAAGCAAACCGGAGGTAAGTGACTTCACCATCCGGCCGCGGCCATTGGTAAATCCCCACCAATGCCTCGGCACGGAAAGGGTAAGCCGTCTCCTCCAGGGCTTCCCTCGCGACGGCATCGACGAGGGACTCCCCCTCGTCCAGATGCCCGGCGGGCTGATTGAAGCGCAGACCGTCGACCGTTTCCTCTTCCACCATCAAGAATCGCCCCGCCCGTTCGATGACCGCCGCCACCGTCACATTCGGTTTCCAGATCCTCTCCATGCCCCGCACCCGCTCAAAACACCCGCCGATTGTACCGTCTGGCCTGGAGCAACCACAGCGGATCGCGGTTTGAGATAAACTTGCCGATTACCGACAAGCCCG
>JAEUNY010000043.1 GCA_016791005.1 Zoogloeaceae bacterium | reverse complement strand
CAGCGTGGCGCCGAGCCGGCCGTGCCTGCGAAAGGCCGGATGCACCGCCAGCCTGGAGCCACACCATCGGCCAGGGGCGTCCTCATGGATGCGCACCGTGCCCACCACCTGATCCGGCGTCCCCCCGATGCAGGCCAGGGCCACCAGTAGCTGCGCACGGGGGTCGATGTCGTCCCGGTCGTCGCCGACAAAGATGCCCTGCTCGATGCAGAACACCACGCGGCGCAGCTTGTAGGCTTCGTCGGCTTCCCAGTCCAGGGTCGTCCACTTGACCCTGAACTCGCTCGGCCCGAAGGCCAGCGGCAGGTCGCAGATCGGTTCGAAGGCGAGTGTGGCGAGCATGTCAGGCCGCCTCGTAGCTCGCCAGCGTCGAGCACGCCCCGCATTTGCCGCAGCCGGCCTTGATGTCGGCCGAGCGCATGCCGGCGCGGGTCAGCATCTGGCCCAAGGGCTGCAGGATGGATTGCATGAAGGCCGGTTCGGGCGCCGGGTGGTCCTCCAGCGGTGTGCCGCTGATGGGGACGAAGGGCACCACGAAGGGATAGACGCCCATCCCGATGAGCCGCTCGCCCATCTCCAGGATGGCCTCCCGGCTGTCCCCCAGGCCGGCCAGGATGTAGGTGCTGACCTGGCCGCGGCCGAAGACCCCGACCGCCGCCGCGAAGGCGTCCATGTAGCGGGAGAGCGGCACGCTGGCCTTGCCCGGCATGATCTGCTCGCGCTGCGCCGGGGTGACCACCTCCAGGTGCATGCCGATGGTGTCGATGCCCGCGGCCTGCATGCGGGCGAACCAGCGGTCGTCGTCCGGCGGCTCGCACTGGCCCTGAATGGGGAGATCCACCGCCGCCTTGATGGCGAAGGCGGAATCGCACAGCACCTGGGCGCCGCGATCCGGCGTGGGCGGGGTGCCGGTAGTCAGCACCATGTGCTTCACGCCATCGAGCAGCACCGCCGCGCGGGCCACCTCGGCCAGTTGCTCGGGGGTCTTGTGGGCGATGGTGCGGCCCGCCGCCAGGGACTGGCCGATCGAGCAGAACTTGCACGCCTTGCGCCGGCTCTCGTAGCGGATGCAGGTCTGCAACACCGTGGTGGCCAGCACGTCGGCGCTGTGCAGGGTGGCGATGTGGGCGTAGGGCACGCCGTCCAAAGTCTGCAGCGCGTAGAAGCGCGGCGCCTTGGGAAAGCGAATGCTCGCCACCGGGATGCCCTTGAGGCGGATCGTGCTGCTCCCGCTGGCGTCCGGCGCCTCGGCGACGAAAGGCGAACGCCAGGCGCCGGAGGTATGGACCGGGACCATGATGGTCCGGCCGTCCACCGTCACCGCCTTGTGGTCCGAAGGGCCGGCGCCGCCGCGCCGGCTGGCGGCGCCAGCGGCGGGGTCAGCGAGCCGCAGTCCGTAGGACTGCAGGTCCGTCATCAACTGCTGGCTGGAAGGGGAGGGGTCGCTGGGGATCATGGCTGCGCTCCGTGGAGGCCGGACGCGGTTGTCCGGCGAGGTCATGCATCGGAAGGGTGGTGGCGGCGGGGCGGTCGTTGATGGCCAGGCTCAAGAGTTCGGGCCGGGCGTAGTGGCCCACCGAATCCATCATCCGTTTGCGCTTGGTGATGAGCGCGAGGTCCAGGTCGGCCACCACCATGCCCTCGCCCTCGGTCAGCGGCGGGGCCAGGTGGCGGCCTTCGGGACTCACGATGGCGGTGTGGCAGCCTTCGCGCAGGGCCTTCTGCATGGCCGGGTCGGGGGTGATTGACTCGATCTGCGCGTCGGTGAGCCACCCGGTGGCATTCACCACGAAGCAGCCGGATTCCAGGGCGTGATGGCGGATGGTGACTTCCATCTGCTCGGCAAAGATCTGCCCGACCATCGAGCCCGGGAACTGGGCGCAGTGGATCTCCTCGTGCTGGGCCATCAGGGCGTAGCGGGCGAGCGGGTTGTAGTGCTCCCAGCAGGCCAGCGCGCCGACCCGGCCGACGGCGGTGTCCACCACCTTAAGGCCGGCGGCGTCGCCCTGACCCCACACCATGCGCTCGTGATAGGTCGGGGTGATCTTGCGGCGCTTGAGCCGCAGGGCGCCGTCGGCGTCGAAGATCAATTGCGTGTTGTAGAGGCTGCCGTGGTCGCGCTCATTGACGCCGAGCACGACGACCATGCCGCGGGCGCGCGCCCGCTCGGCGATGGCCTCGGTAACCGGGCCGGGCACGCGCACCGCTTCCTCGTACAGACGCAGGTGATCCGCCCCCATCGAGACCGCCGGTTTCACGAAGGAAAAATAGGGGTAGTAGGGAACGAAGGTCTCGGGGAAGACGGCGAGTTGCACGCCCTGGGCGGCCGCCCGGTCGATGGCCTCCAGGACCTTGTTCACCGTGCCGCCCGGCTCGTCTAAGACGGGGGCGATCTGCACCGCCGCCGCCCGCACTGTGCGCGTTGTGCTCATGTTCGTGCCCGGTCTGCGCTCAAACGGTCCAGGTGTGGACCATGAAGGCGTCGTCGCGACGATGCAGCAGGATCAGGTCGAGGACGTCCAGCGGATTGATGGGGCGGATACC
>JAEUNY010000001.1 GCA_016791005.1 Zoogloeaceae bacterium | reverse complement strand
AGCCGTGGGAATCGAGATTGATGCCAGCCATGAAGTTCCAGACCCGCCAAAGGTGGGGAACCCCCTGGGCGCCCAACAACCCAAAGAGGCGCCGGTAGGCCTCGTGGCCGGCAGCCTGGAGGGGCGTCTGGTCGGCGGATCCGGCAACCGATTCCTCGGCAATCTCGATGACACCGAACATGGTGCCGCCTTGGCGGGCCCAGACGACCCCATCTCCCTCTCCCACCTCGACCGGCCCCTCGCCCCGCCAGGCCTCCATCACGATGGGGGTATCTTCACCGAACACCTGGGCGGCGATGCGCTGCAGGGGCGGCAGGCCGGCGCCTCCCACCGACGGCAACCCCAGCCAAGCCCCGCCCAGCCCGTACACGACGGGGAGGCGACCGTCATCGGCCGCCGGCAGTATGTCGAGGGAGAGGCTCACTAGGCGTTGTACAGGGCCGCGTCGTCCACCTTGCGGATGTTGAAGCGGCGACGCCTCCACCCCCGCAGCGCGACGCGCGGTTGGACGATGTTGGCGAGGTAGTAGATCGCCTTGAAGATCCGCAAGGACCGCCAGATGGGTGTCGAGCCGAAGATGTCTCCGGCCAGCACGGACAGCAAGGCCTCCTTAACCCGGAAGATGTTCTTCGGATCCATGAAGAACTCCCGCATGATGGGATTGGTGACCCGGTAAATGAACCAGGAAAATTCCTTGGGGCCTCGCCGCATGAGCCGATCGAAGCGCTTGAGGGCAGCCGCCGCCTCAGCGGGGCGGGCGAGACAGGTGTCGATCACTTCGGCGGCCGCCATTCCGCTGTTCATGGCCAACAGCACCCCGGACGAGAAAACCGGGTCGATGAACGCGTAGGCATCCCCCAGCATCACGTAATTGCTGCCGTGATTGCGCTCGGCCACATAGGAAAAATTCCCGGTGGCCTCCACCTTGGTGACCAGCGCCGCGCCTTCGACCCGGGCTGCCAGGGCCGGACAACTGGCGATGCCATCCAGAAAGTAGCGTTCGAGACTGCGGCTGCCTTTGGTCTTCATGAAATAGGGCCACGTCACCATGCCGACGCTGGTGACGCCGTTCATCATCGGAATGAACCAGAACCAGCCATGGTCGAACCAGAAGATGGTGATGTTGCCTTCCGCCGTCCCAACATGGCGCTTGGCACCCCGGAAGTGACCATAGACGGCGGAGCTGTTGTGGCGGGGGTTGCGGTGTTTGATCTGAAAGCGGTTGGCGAGGAAGGTGTCGCGGCCGGAGGCATCCACCAGGAAGCGGGCTTCCCACTCGCTCTCCCGCCCATCGTCGTGTTCGGCGCTGACCACGACCGACTGGTCTTCCCGAAACTCCACCGCCCGGGCTTTGCACCCTTCCTCCACCCGAGCACCTTGGCGGGCCGCATTACGGATCAGGATCTCGTCGAATTCCTCGCGCCGGACCTGGTAGGCGTAGGGCATGGACTTGTCCCAGGCATCGGCGAAATGGAAGACCTGGGGGCTGGCATGGAAGGGCGAGACAAATTCGGCCCCGGGTTTGTACATTCCGATCGCCCGGACCTCGTCGGCCACCCCGAGCTTCTCGAATAGGGGCAGATTGGCGGGAAGGAGGGACTCGCCGATGTGAAATCGCGGGTGGCGGGCCTTTTCCAGGACCACCACGTCATACCCCTTCGCGGCGAGCATTGGCGCAACCGTCGCTCCAGCCGGGCCCCGGCCGCGCGCGGGCCCGGGGCGGGGGTGGGGCGCCCCGCCCCGGGGCGCCGCGTGGATTCCCCCCACCCCGCCCGAAGCTCAGGCAGGAACCAGAAATGCCGGAATTATACAGGGCGACCCGGGACCGCCGCCGGCGCACCAAAGAGTGTTACCTCTGCGGTCTCGAGGGGGAAGCACCTCTCCGGAGACGCGCCCCTTCGCCGGGTCATTGGGCGTCCACTACGACTGCACGCCCCGCATGGCGCTCGACCCGAATCTGCAGGAGGCTGCCCGCGGTCTTTTCCACGATGAAGGTACGAGGGGTGTCAATGAAGCGCGACGCGTAGGAGGTGCTGCCACTTGCAAGCGTGGCGCCCGCCTCGTCCTTGCACCAGACGATCAAGGCGCCCACCCTGTCGATCTGGACGCGGTAAGGGCCCTCGCATTGGCGGGACCGGGCGGGCAAATGGGCAATGACGGCCTGCCCGCCTTCTCGCTTTTCCAATGCGCCGATTTGCGACTCGATGTCGGCCGCGAGCCGGGTTGCTGGGTCGGTCCAGGCATCGCACCCGGCCAAAGCAAGGACGCCCCCAAGCACAGCAAGAATCCAACACCCTGCCCCAACCCGCCGCGGTGGAGCTGGGCTCGCCCCCCGATCAGCGGGCACTTCCGCTCAAGCGGCCCATCTGATGCGGACCAGTTTCGCCGGGTGCCGCTTGGCGAATGGCCTTTTCCAGCGGTCCGATGCCGCTATCCAGAACCCCCTTGAGAACTGAGATGAGTTCATCCCGCAAGCTCACGAGCCGCGCGACCGCCGAAGGAACGCGTTCCGGACCAAGACTGCCCCGGGCCTTCCCCGCCAGTTGCTCCGCCGCATAGCCGCAGAGGGAATCATGGAGCCGGCGAACCCGCTCGAGGGCCGGTTTCCCGAAAAATCCCCTCTCGGCCGATTGGTCGAGCCACTTCAGCAATCGGGCCGGCGTCTCCATCTCGGCGGAATCGTCCAATGAGCATTGATTCAGGGCGCCCTCGATCGCCCGAACCCAGGCGCGACACTCGGTCATGGCGAACAGTAACTCGATCTCGTCCCGGTCGATGCGCGGATGACCCCGGGGCCGGAAATTCTTCTGCCATGCCAAAAGCCACTGGGGCAAGTCGCTTGCCGGCATTGGCCGCGCGATGGCGTACCCCTGGCCCACGTCGCACCCGAGCCGCAACAGCAACTCCGCATGCTCGCTGGATTCGACCCCTTCTGCGATCGCGGTGCGGCCGAAGGATTCGGCCAACCCCACAATCCCGTCGATGATCGCCAGATCATCCGAATCTTCGAGCATGCCGCGGACAAAACTTTGATCGATCTTGAGATGGTGGGCCGGCAAGCGCTTCAGATAGGTGAGCGACGAATATCCTGTCCCGAAGTCATCCAGGGAAAACTTCACCCCAAGCTTGCGGCAAGCCTCCATGATCTTGGAAACCTGGGCCAGATCCCCCAGGGCACTTGATTCGACGATCTCCAGATCCAGCAAGTGCGCCACCGACGGGTGGATATACAGGGCCACCCGCAACTTGTCGAGAAACTCCGGCGCCTGGAACTGGCGTCCCGCGATATTCACGCTGACCGGAATTTCCAGGTTCTCGGCCCGCCACTCCTCCATCTGCAGCAGCGCCCGTTCGATCACCCAGTCGCCAATCGGAACGATCAACTCGTCAGATTCGATCACCGGCAGGAAGGCACCGGGCGGCAGGAGCCCCTTTTCCGGATGTTGCCAACGGATCAGCGCCTCAACCCCGACCAATTCCCCAGTCCGCATATTGACCTTGGGCTGGTAGTAGAGGACGAACTCACCTCGATCCAGGGCATCCCGGAGGCGCTCGAGGGTTTCGTGGCGATTGCGAAGCGCCCGGTCCTGGGTGGAGTCGAACAGGTGATAGCGATTGCGGCCCTTCTGCTTGGCCATGTACATCGCCTGGTCCGCCTGGCGCAGCAGCAGGTCGGCGTCCGCGCCTTCGTCCTGGGGAAAAAACGACACGCCGATGCTTGCGGAGACCTGGAATTCAACGCCGTCCACCTCAATGGGCCAGGCAGCGGCCTGCCGGAGACGCTCCAGAATCGGCAGGCTGGCCTCATGGGAATCCAGGTCGAGGAGCACAGCCACGAACTCGTCTCCGCCGAGCCGCGACAAGGTGTCCCCTTCCCTGAGGCATCGCTGCAGGCGTCGTGCCAACTCGATTAGCAGTTTGTCGCCGCTGGCATGCCCAAAGCCGTCATTGACCGACTTGAAGTGATCGAGATCCAGATACACCACCGCAATCGCCTTGTGCTGGCGCTCCGAATGGATGATCCCCTGCTGCAGTCGATCTGCCAGAAGCACCCGGTTAGGCAACTGGGTCAGGGAGTCGTAATGGGCCGCCCGTTCAAGCTGGCGCTGATGTTCCTTCAATGCCGAAATATCGACCGATATGCCGCACAGGGCATAGACCTTCCCGTTCTGATCGCGAATCGGAATTTTGGTGGATTGAAAGGTCTTGACGACACCCGACGCGGCAACCGCATTGGTTTCCTCCACCTTGATCGTCATTCCGCCGTCGAGCACGTTGCGGTCGTTGATCCGAATGTTCGCAGCCGTTTGAAAATCGAAGAACCGTTCATCGCCGTGCCCAACGATATCCTCCAGCGAGGCATTCCAAAGCTCGCGAACCGGCTGATTGGCGAACAGATATCGCCCCTCCGTGTCCTTCAGGTAAATGTAGGCATCCAGATTGTCCAAAATCGAAAGGAGCTTTTGTTCGGACTGCGCGACCCGGAACAGCGCATCCTCGACCGCCAGGCGACGACGTTCCAGCTCGGCATTGGCCTCCTTCAGGCGGCGATTGTTCAGGGCGGTTTCCCCGATCATCTCCGCCATATGGCAGAGAAAAACCATCATGTCCCGGACGCGTTCCTCCGAGTACACCGGGACCTTGCGGATCGCCGCGAGATAGGACGTCTCGTCAAACCCCACCTTGCGAGCTTGCTCACCGAACTCCTCGTAATTCGGTGCTTCGAAGAAGAACTGACCGCTGAACAGATTCCCGACATGCCGCCCACCGATCCTGACCGGAACCGCGACATCCACCAGGCCATTCTTGCAGCGATACGCGTTATAGGCGTGCCCAGCCTTCAGATTGCCCGCAAGCACGGTGTCGCTCTCCAGGCAACGCTTGGAAGTCACCGCATTGACCCGGTGGAAGTTCGTGCAGGCCTGCTGCCACCCGGCAGCAATCAGGATATTTCCCTTCAGATCGAGGAGTGCAGTCGCCACGCCAAAGAGATTGGAAAAGCTCTCGCAGAGCTCCTGCAATTCTTCCA
>JAEUNY010000180.1 GCA_016791005.1 Zoogloeaceae bacterium | reverse complement strand
GCCCTGGCCTGCATCGGGGGGACGCCGGATCAGGTGGTGGGCACGGTGCGCATCCATGAGGACGCCCCTGGCCGATGGTGTGGCTCCAGGCTGGCGGTGCATCCGGCCTTTCGCAGGCACGGCCGGCTCGGCGCCACGCTGATCCGCCTGGCGGTCTCCAGCGCCAACGCCCGCGGTTGCCAGGCTTTCCTGGCCCACGTGCAAAGCCAGAACGTGCCGCTCTTCAAACGGCTGCACTGGCAAGCCCTGGCTGAAGAGACCCTGCGCGGTCGGCCGCATCACCTGATGCAGGCCGATCTCGCCAGCTACCCGCCCTGCGCCGATCCGTGGAGCGGCTTTGTCGTCCCCGCGCGGGGTGGCCGATGAACGCCCCGTCCCTCGCCGACCTTGCCGCAATGCTGCGCCGATCGCGCGGCTTCCGGCATAAGGCCGACATCGGCGAGGTGCTCGCGCACCTCGGTCCGGCCGCTGCCGAGAGCCCGGATCTGGGTGACGACTGCGCGGTATTGGCGGACGGCGGCGGCTTCCTGCTGTTCGCCATCGAGGGCTTGGTGGAGGACTTCGTCGAGGCCCTGCCCTGGTTCGCCGGCTACAGCGCGGTGGTCGTCAACGTCAGCGACATCTACGCCATGGGCGGCCGACCGCTGGCCGTCGTGGACGCGCTGTGGAGCGCGGGGGCGCCGACCGCTGGAGAGGTGCTGTCGGGCATCCACGCTGCCTGTGCCAAGTACGGCGTGCCCATGGTCGGGGGCCACAGTAACGCCCAGGCATCTCGCGCCAATCTGGCGGTGGCCATCCTCGGCCGCGCCCGCCGTCTGCTGACCAGTTTTGATGCCCGGCCAGGTGACGCACTGTTGATGGCCATCGACCTGCGCGGCGCCTTCCAGGAGCCCTACCCCTTCTGGAACGCTTCCACGAGCGCGCCGGCCGAGCGCCTGCGGGGCGATCTGGAGATCCTGCCGGCCCTGTCGGAAGCGGGTCTGTGCCGCGCCACCAAGGACATCAGCATGGCCGGGGCGGTAGGCACGACCCTGATGCTTGCCGAGTGCTCGGGAGTTGGCGCGACCATTGACGTCGACGCCATTCCGCGCCCACCGGGGGTGGCCCTGGAACGCTGGCTCACCACCTTTCCGAGCTACGGCTTCGTGTTGAGCCTGCGGCCGGAGGTGGTAGCGGAAGTGGGGGCACGCTTCGCGTCGCGGGAGATCGTCTGGGCCGTGGTGGGCGAAGTCGATGACAGCCGCCGCCTGGTGCTGCGCCGGGGGCCGGAGGAGGCTTTGCTGTGGGATCTGTCTGAGACGGGCTTCATTCGCCCTCGGGAAGCGGTCCATGCGTGAGCCGCTACGCATCGCCCTCCTCACCCACTCGGTCAATCCGCGTGGCGGCGTGGTGCACACCTTGGAACTGGGTCGCGCCCTCCACGCTGTGGGCCATCAGGTGACCCTCTTCGCACCGGCCGCCCCCGGCCAGCGGCTGTTCCGCCCAACGCCCTGCGAGGTGCAGTTGGTACCGATTGCCGCAGAGTGGCCGGAGAGCCTGGCGGAACTGGTCGAAACCCGCATCCGGGCCTACGTCACCCACCTCAGCCGGCTTCTGGACGAGCGGCAGTTCGACGTCTTCCACGCCCAGGACGGCATCGGTGGCAACGCCTTGGCCGACCTGGAGGAACGCGGTTTGATCCCCGGCCACCTGCGCACCGTGCACCACCTGGAGGACTTCGCCGACCCTCGGGTGATGGCCTGGCAACGACGCGCCCTGGATGCGCCCAACCAACTGCTGTGCGTCAGCCGCCTGTGGCGGGAGGTGCTGCAACGGGACTACGGCCTGTCGGCGCGGGAAGTCTGCAACGGGGTGGATACCACCCGCTTCCAGCCCGTGGCCCAGCCCGGCGACGCGGAGATCGCGCGCCGCCATGGCCTAGTGGGCGACGGACCGCTGATCCTCGCCGTCGGCGGGGTCGAGGAACGCAAGAACAGCCTGGGCTTGCTTCAGGGGTTCATCGCCCTGCGCGACACGCTCCCCACGGCACGGCTGGTGATCGCCGGTGGCGCGAGCCTGCTGGATCACGACACCTACGCCCGCCGCTTCCACGCCCTGGCCAAGGCGCATCGACTGGACGGCTCCGTGCACCTCACCGGCCCGGTGCCGGACGCCGACATGCCCGCCCTGTTCCGCCGTGCCGACGTCCTGGCCCTGCCTTCGGTGAACGAGGGCTTTGGCCTGGTGGTGCTGGAGGCCTTGGCGAGCGGCACGCCGGTGGTGGTGTCCCGCATCGCACCGTTCACCGAATACCTGGACGACGCCCTGTGCCACTGGGCCGAGCCTTACGACCCCACGTCCATCGCCCGGGCACTGGCCGCCGCCGCCAATGCCCAGCGCGGGCCCGACCTGGTGGCCCGTGCCGCGCCCCTCTTGGCGCGCTTCAGCTGGCAGCGCAGCGCCAGCCAGCATGTGTCCGCCTATCGGGCGGCCCTTTCAAAACAGTTTGCAACCACGTGAGGACTAGCCATGCCCGTCATGCACTTCCGCGTCCGTTGGCCGGACGACTCCGAAACCAACTGCTACTCGCCTTCACTCATCATCAAGGACTACTTCGAAGAAGGGAAGCTCTACCCCCTTGCGGATTTCCTTCAGCGCAGTCGCGCAGCGCTGGACATCGCCTCCGAACGGGTGAAGGCCAAGTACGGCTACTTCTGCTCGTCGGCGATGGATCAACTCGGCCAGATCGAGTCCATTGCCCAGCGCTTCGACAACCAGCCGGACGCGGCAGTTGAAGTCGTGGAATTCACCGACTAGCGCCTGCTCATCCAACCCAAACCGAGAGAAAACGTCCATGCACAAGACCCACTCCCTGGCGGGCAGCCACCACCATGTCGCCATCATCGGTGGCGGCCAGGCAGGCCTGTCCCTTAGCTACTACCTGAAGCAGGCGGGCGTCGACCACGTCGTCATCGAAAAGAACCAAGCCATGGGCGCCTGGCGTACCCAGCGCTGGGACGCCTTCTGCCTGGTGACTCCCAACTGGCAGTGCGCCCTGCCTGGCTATCCGTACCAGGGCAACGATCCCCACGGCTTCATGGTCAAGAACCAGATCCTCGACTACCTGGACGGATTCGCCCGGCACGTCAATGCCCCCCTCGTGGAAGGGGTCGCCGTCACTCGCGTGAACCCGCGGCCCGAAGGCGGCTTTGCGGTGGACACCGCTGCCGGCAACTTCACCGCCGACCAAGTGGTGGTGGCCTCCGGCGGCTACCACGAACCGATCATTCCGCGCATGGCCGAGCGCCTGCCCAAGGCGATCACCCAGCTCCATTCCGCGCAGTATCGCAGCCCGGAGCGCCTGCCCGAAGGCGCGGTGCTGGTGGTGGGCAGCGGACAGTCCGGCGCCCAGATCGCCGAAGACCTGCACCTGGCCGGGCGCAAGGTCTTCCTCGCCACGGGCGACGCGCCCCGCTGCGCCCGCTTCTACCGCGGCAAGGACGTGGTGGATTGGCTGGCGGAGATGGGCTACTACGAAATGCCCGTGCATGAGCACCCGCTGAAGGAAGGCGTGCGCGACAACACCAACCACTACGTCACCGGCCGCGATGGTGGGCGCGACATCGATCTGCGCAAATTCGCCCTGGAAGGCATGGAGTTGTACGGGAAGCTTGTGGACGGCGACGGTCAGGTCCTGGAATTCGCCCCCGATCTCGCCGCCAACCTCGCCCACGGCGACAAAATCTACAACGGCATCAATACCAGCATCGACATGTACATCGCCGAGAAGGGCATCGATGCTCCGCCAGGAGAGGTGTATCAGCCCGTGTGGGAACCCGATCACGAGCGGGTGATCCTTAACCTCGAGTCCTCAGGTATTTCCACCATCATCTGGTGCATCGGCTTCCGTCCCGACTTCACCTGGGTTCAGGCACCCGTCTTCGACGGCCGCGGCAACCCCGGCCACGTGCGCGGCGTCACCCGCCAGCCGGGGCTCTATTTCCTGGGCCTGCCGTGGCTCTACACATGGGGTTCGGGGCGCTTCTCGGGCGTTGCGCGGGACGCGGCCTTTCTGGCCGAGCGCATCGTGGCCCATGCCCAGACGGACCAGGCCATCGCGGCGTGAGGAGCTCTCAATGCACACGGAGTTCATTGCCGGCATGCCCCATCTGGCCCTCGGTGGCCTGTCCGAGAACTGGTTGCTCAAGGAGTGCGGCCATCATCACTGGCAGATGCTCGCCGAGCGCTACGGCCGCCGGGTGCCGGACTTCAAGGAGGGTGAGGACAGCGCCTACGCTGCCTTCACGGCCATCCGCGTGACCGATCTTGCGCCAGCGGCCATCGGCGAGAACACGGCCTTCTCCCTGGACAGCCAACTTTGCGTCGCCGGCCGTGCCCGCCACTTCAGCCGACACCAGCTCAAGACGAATGGCGAGCCTTGTGGAACTGTCGAGATGCTCTCGGCCTTCGTGCGCCGCGACCGCCCCGCCAGCAACCACCGGGTGCACCGCGCCCAGCCAAGCGGCGTGGATGGGAAGACCGGCCCTGGCTCTCTCGCCCTGGCGGCGGCACGACTGCTGGAATCCAACCGCGAATTCCGGAGCGGCGATTGGCAGCGGGGCAGCTTTCGCCCGGCATCTCGCCGCATCCTGGGCGAGTACCCATTCCTGCCCTGCCCCGGCACCGATTTCAACGGCGCCGGCTTCCTCTACTGCGCGAGTTTCCAGGGCATGGCCGAACGGGCCGAGTGGAACTGGTACCGCCTCGCCCCGCCAGCGCAAACACTGAGCCGGGAAATTCATTTCTTCGGCAACCTGGACGTGGGCGATGCGGTGGTTGTTCGGTTGTGTGGCGAGAGACGGGAGCATCGGACCCTGGCCCACTGGAGTGAATTAGCACGGGTCTCGGATGGGAAAACGATTGCCCAAGTCGTCACTTGGAAGACCTGGGCCGACTTGTCCCATGACACGGCCACGTGCTTGGGTCATGGTACTCGGACAAAGGCTACCCAATGGGCGCCACAAGCGCTTTGATCAATTCGAGATCCGGTTTCGGTTGGACAGCCCCTCGCTAGCAATGAGCGATGGCAATGCTGATCTCGTTGCGCCGTTCATCGTTCGATGGGATGGCCGAGAATCCACTTAAGCCTGGCAACTCCATAGTGATTCTCGGTTAGCACCCGGTGCACAGACGGCGCCGTTCCCCAAACGACGTTCACTCGGCCCGCGGGCTTGAAGGACCGTCTGGTCACCTTCTGGTCACAGCGGCGTCAAGCTACAGCTGATCAGATCGAAGTCCGGAGCGAGCCGAGGCAAATGACTTGCTCCCGCTGAGCGAGACCAAAGCCGTTCAGCGCCAACGCTAGACGGAGAATCACCCCGTCGCTGTGCAGCTGCAAAATGAGCCGTTTCGACCCTTGGTTGACGTTTTCATAACCCGTAGGTCGGCAGTTCGATTCTGCCCATCACCACCAATAAACTCAGGGGCTTAGCGCATTGCTAGGCCCTTGTGCTTTCCGGCAATCGTGTATGGACGTGCCGAGGCGCAATTCGGTTGTCACCCGCCTTAAAACCAAATCAGCAAGACAGATTCTGCCGATTCGGCACTCAGGGGAGTACGCAGGCTGGCCTGCCCCGCTGTTTCGCTGGGAACCCAGCGGGGTGATCCTCACCAGGATGGGCGCTTTCAGGCGGACGATTCAACGCTTCTGACGAGCTAGCCGCGTGCGGCATCAGCCAGGAGCGCATAGCTCCTCGCTCGCGCCTCGAATTCGTAGGTCACCGTGACGACCGCAATCTCGTCTGTACCGAAGGCTTTCGCAAGCGTCTCGATCTCCTCGCGGCATTGCTCCGGCGTGCCAATGGTGTAGCCAGACTCGATGTGCTGGAACTGGGCCTCTTCCGAGGGCGAAAAGCGCTTGCGTCTATCCTGAACGGCGTCGGGTGAGAGCAGCGCGTCCTGCCCCCCCGCTTGGACCATCATCTTGCGATAGATGGCCGTGCTGGCCAGATGGAGCGCTTCCTCCCCCGTCTCGGCACAGAATCCGGCGATGGCCAGCATGCGTTTGGGCTCGCCTTCATGGCTGCCAGCGTGCCAGGCCTGGTCGTAGGCCTGGAAGATTTCCGGGTGGCAGTGATCAGGCGAGATGAGGCGGGCGAGCGCGAGGTTCATGCCGAGTTGGCCGGCCAGGGCCGCACTGCCGCCGCCCGAGCCGAGCATCCAGAATTCAGGCCCGCCGTCGAGGCGCGGGCTGATGTGGAGACCCGACCAGGAATGATCCGGCGGCAGCGTATTGTTCATCAACCCTTT